>JBPYFB010000299.1:0-8015 GCA_051986465.1 Rugosimonospora sp. | reverse complement strand
CGCTTCGGTGGGCTGCAGCGGTACATGCCGATCACCTGGGCCACGTTCGGCCTCGGGTACCTGGCGATCATCGGCATCCCACCGCTGTCCGGGTTCTTCTCCAAGGACCCCATCATCGAGGCCGCCTTCAACCGTCCAGGGTGGACAGGCTGGCTCTTCGGCTCGATCGCCGCGCTCGGCGCCGGGTTGACCGCCTTCTACATGACCCGACTGATGGTGCTCACGTTCCACGGACCCGAGCGGTGGACCGAGGACATCGAGCATCCGCACGAGTCGCCACCGGTGATGACGGTACCGCTGGTGCTGCTCGCGGTCGGCTCGGTCGCCGCCGGTTGGCTGATGTCGACCTCGGTCAAGGACTGGCTCGCGCCCACCTTCAACCACCCGGCCGAGGAATCCTCTGTCCACATGGGACGGTGGACGGTGACCGGGCTGACGATCGTACTGGTGCTGCTCGGCGCGGGGCTCGCGGTCGCGTTGTTCCGCCGGGGCACCGCGCTGCAGGAGCAGCCGGCCGGTCCGGTGGTCACCGCGGCGCGCAACAACCTGTACGCGGACGCCTTCAACGAGACGGTGTTCGAGAAGCCCGGGCTGTACCTGACCCGCGCGCTGGTCTACTTCGACAACAAGGGGCTCGATGGGCTCGTCAACGGTCTGGCGGCCGGTGTCGGCGGCGGTTCGGGACGGCTGCGGCGCTCGCAGACCGGCTTCGTCCGCACGTACGCGCTGTCCATGCTCGGAGGTGTCCTGATCGTGGTAATCGCGATGCTGGCGGTGACGCTCGGATGACATTTCCATATTTGAGCGTGCTCACGGTGGCGCCGCTGGTCGGTGCCGGCGTGGTGGCGGCGATGCCGAAGACCAGGCCGCAACTGGCGAAGACGGTGGCGCTGGCCTGGTCGGTCGCCGTCTTCGTGCTCACCGTCGTGATGTGGATCCAGTTCAAGACGAACGGGGCGCGCCTGCAGTTCCGCGAGTCGTACACCTGGATCCCCGCCTGGGGCGCCAAGTTCACGTTCGCGACCGACGGCATAGCGCTGGTGATGCTCGGGCTCATCGCGCTGCTGGTACCCATCGTCATCCTCGCCTCCTGGCACGACGCAGAAGAGGGCAAGCGGTCGGTACCCACGTACTTCGCGCTGCTGCTCGCCCTGGAGTTCACGATGATCGGGGTGTTCGCCGCGGCGGACATCTTCCTGTTCTACGTGTTCTTCGAGATCATGCTGGTGCCGATGTACTTCCTCATCGGCTCGTACGGCGGCCCCAGGCGCCAGTACGCGGCGGTGAAGTTCTTCCTGTACTCGCTCGTCGGCGGCTTGTTCATGCTGGCGGCGGTGATCGGCCTGTGGGTCGTCGGCCGCACCCAGTTCGGCCACGCCACCTTCGACTGGCAGCAGCTCACCCAGCTGAACATGGCGACCAACACCGAGCGCTGGCTGTTCCTCGGGTTCTTCCTGGCCTTCGCCATCAAGGCGCCGTTCTTCCCGTTCCACACCTGGCTGCCCGACGCCGGTGGCGCCGCGCCGGCGGGTGCCGCCGCGCTGCTCGTCGGCGTCCTCGACAAGGTCGGCACCTTCGGCATCCTGCGGTACTGCCTGCCGCTGTTCCCCAACGCGTCGAAGTACTTCGCGCCGCTCGGGCTGGTGCTGGCACTGGTCGGCATCGTGTACGGCGCGCTGCTCGCGGTCGGCCAGAACGACCTCAAGCGCCTGGTGAGCTACACGAGCGTGGCGCACTTCGGCTTCATCGGTATCGGCATCTTCGCGTTCACCACGCAGGCCGGTACCGGCTCCGTGCTGTACATGCTCAACCACGGGCTCGCCACCGGCCTGCTGTTCCTCGTCGTCGGCATGCTCGTCGCCCGCCGGGGCAGCGCGCTCGTCTCCGACTTCGGCGGGGTGGGCAAGCTTGTACCGGCGCTCGCCGGGGTGTTCTTCATCGCCGGTATGGCCTCGCTGGCGCTGCCGGGTACCAGCCCGTTCGTCAGCGAGTTCCTGGTGCTGATCGGCACGTTCACGGTCCACAAGACGGTCGGCATCATCGCGACCGCCGGCATCATCCTCGCCGCCGGGTACGTGCTGTGGATGGTGCAGCGCACCACGCAGGGCACGCTCAATCCGGAAGTGTCCAAGGTCGAGCGGATGCGCCGGGACATCTCGGTCCGTGAAGTCGTCGTGGTCGCCCCGCTGATCGCGCTGATCCTCGTGCTCGGCTTCTATCCGAAGCCGGTACTCGACGTCATCAACCCGTCCGTCAAGGCCACGCTTTCCGATATCGGCAAGCAGGATCCCGCGCCGACGGTCGCCCAGGGAGGCGGCAAGTGATTCTCTCGGCTGACACCTGGCAGCTGCCGCACATCAACTACGGCGCGCTGGCCCCGATGCTGATCCTGTTCGGCGCCGCGACCGTGGGCGTACTGGTGGAGGCGTTCGCACCGCGCGGGCGCCGGTACCCGATCCAGATCGTCCTCGGCCTGGCCTCGCTCCTCGCGGCGCTGCTGGTCGTGATCGTCGAGGCGGGTACCCGCGAGCTGACCGCCGCCTCCGCGATCGCGGTCGACGGCCCGGCGCTCTTCCTGCAGGGCGCGCTCGTCGTGCTCGGCATCGTGGCGCTGATGCTGGTCGCGGAGCGGACGCTGGAGCCCGGTGGCGCGTTCGTCGCCGCCGCGGCGGTGACCGTCGGGACTCAGGCCGACCGGGAGCAGGCCCGGCGCCCCGAGGGCGGCACCGAGGTGTACCCGTTGCTGCTGTTCGCGCTCGGCGGCATGATGCTGTTCGTCTCCGCCAACGACCTGCTGACGATGTTCGTGGCGCTGGAGGTTCTCTCGCTCCCGCTGTACCTGATGTGCGGCCTGGCCCGGCGGCGGCGCCTGCTGTCGCAGGAGGCGGCGCTGAAGTACTTCCTGCTCGGCGCGTTCGCCTCGGCGTTCTTCCTGTTCGGGATCGCGATGCTGTACGGGTACGCCGGCCAGGTGCAGTTCGCCGCGATCAACAACGCCATCGCCGGTTCGAGCAACAGCAGGATTCTCCTCTACGTCGGCCTGTCGCTCGTCGCGATCGGCCTGCTGTTCAAGGTGGCCGCGGTGCCGTTCCACGTCTGGACTCCGGACGTGTACCAGGGCGCGCCCACCCCGATCACCGGATTCATGGCCGCCTGCACGAAGACGGCCGCCATCGGTGGACTGCTGCGCGTGTTCTACGTCGCGTTCCAGGGAGCCCAGTGGGACTTCCGGCTGGTGATCGGCGCGATCGCGGCGCTGACGATGATCGTCGGTTCGGTCCTCGCGGTGACCCAGACCGACATCAAGCGGCTACTGGCCTATTCGTCGGTCGCGAACGCCGGGTACGTGCTGGTCGGCGTGCTCGCGTTGACCAAGGCCGGCGCGCCCGCCACGGCCGGCCTGTCGAGCTCGATGTTCTACCTGGTGGCGTACGGCTTCACGGTGACCGCCGCGTTCGGAGTGGTGACTCTGGTACGCGACGCGGACGGCGAGGCCACGCACCTGTCCCGCTGGGCCGGTCTGGGGCGCCGCTCCCCGGTACTGGCGGGGCTGTTCACGTTCCTCATGCTCGCCTTCGCCGGCATCCCGCTGACGAGCGGCTTCACGAGCAAGTTCGCTGTCTTCGGCGCGGCCCTCGGCGCGCACCAGACCTGGCTCGTGCTCTTCGGCGTGGTCAGCAGCATCATCCTCGCCTTCCCGTACCTGCGCGTGGTTGTGATGATGTGGCTGTCCGAGCCCGGGGAGACGACCCCGACGGTCTCCATCCCGGGCGCGCTGACCTCGGCCTCGCTCGCGGTCGGCGGCCTGGCCACCCTTGTCCTGGGCGTCGCACCCGCGCCGCTGCTCGACCTGGCCAACAAGGCCGCCGAATTCGTCCGCTAGCCCCGGCCCGCGGGGCCTGGCGGCCCCGCCGGGCCGCCGCGGCGCGGCTGGGCGTCGCAATTTCATTGAAATTGCGGTATTGGGGGCGGCTCAACCCCGCAACTTCAATGAAGTTGCGCGGATCTTGGTGGGGCTGGGCGGTTACGGCGGCCCCCGGTGGACGTCCGTGACCGATATGGCATCGTGGAGTCGTGGTTAGCGCGCCCGGAGACACCTCGATCGGAATAGGTCTCGCCGATCCCGTCCTGGAGGCCAGCGTGGTGGCGCGCCTGGCCGACGTCGAGCGCCGGTTGCGGATCGCGGTCAACAGCGACGACCCGCTGGTCGCCGAGGCGGCCGTGCACTTGGTCGACGCGGGCGGCAAGCGGTTCCGGCCGCTGCTCGTGGCGATCGCCGCGCAGTTCGGCGACCCCGAACGGCCGGAGATCACCAGCGCCGCCGCCGTGGTCGAGCTGACCCACCTGGCCACTCTGTACCACGACGACGTGATGGACGAGGCTGCGGTGCGCCGCGGGGCGGCCAGCGCCAACTCGCGCTGGGGCAACTCGTTGGCCATCCTGGTGGGCGACTTCCTGTTCGCGCAGGCCGCCCTGATCGCGGCCGAGCTGGGCCCGGAGGCGGTACGGATCCAGGCGCAGACCTTTGCCCGGCTCGTACACGGACAGATCGCGGAGACCGTCGGCCCGCGCCACAGCGACCCGGTCGAGCACTGCCTGCACGTACTCGCCGAGAAGACCGGCTCGCTGATCGCGACCTCCGCGCGCTTCGGTGCGATGTTCGCGGGCGCACCGCCGCAGTGTGTCGAGGCGCTGGCCCGGTACGGCGAGTCGGCGGGGATCGCGTTCCAGCTCTCCGACGACCTGATCGACATCTCGTCCGATTCGCCGGAGTCCGGCAAGACGCCCGGAACCGACCTGCGCGAGGGGATACCGACGCTGCCCGTGCTGTACGCGCTGCGCTCCGACGAGATGGACGCGGCCTCGGTACGGCTCCGGGAGATCCTCGCGACCGGTGCGGTGACCGACGACGCCCTGCACGCAGAGGCGCTCGGCCTGCTGCGCGAGTCGCCGGCGCTCAAGCTCGCGCGGGAGACGGTCCGGGGGTACGCCGAGCGGGCGCGCGCCGAGCTGACCGCGGTACCGGAGATGGCGGCCCGGCGGGCGCTTGAGTCGCTCTGCGACTTCATTGCCGACCGTACGAGTTAGATACACGCTCCGAAACCAGCCCTCACCTGCGGCGATACATCGCGCGCCGGATTCGTACCGACTCCTGGCGAGCGGGAGGCTGTTCACAAATCGAGAGGAGTTTCATATGGTGTAAAGCCTGGGTGCTGCTGCCAGGGGAGGTGCGGCGGTGCGTGATCCCCAAGGGGAGCCTTCGGACCTGATCCGGAGCGTGTCCCGGGCTTTGCGCGTCCTCGAGGCGGTCGGTGGGTCGCCGCGTGGCCTCACCGTGAAACAGATCGCTCGACGGTGCGAGTTGACCGTCGCGACCACTTACCACCTGGTTCGTACCCTCGCCTACGAGGGGTACGTGACGCGGCGCGAGGACGGCACGTACGTCGTGGGCATGGAGATCTCCGACCGGTTCCGCGAGCTGGTGGTCGCGTTCCGCGGGCCGATCTCGGTCGGCGACGCCCTGCGCAAGGCGGCGCTCGATACGGGATACAGCCATTACCTGGCACGCTTCATCAGCGGGCGGGTGGTGCTCACCGCGGTGGCGGAGGGGCCTCGCTCGCCGTACCTGGAGGACCTGATCCCCGGCTTCGACGACGGTGCGCACGCCACCGCCCTCGGCAAGTCCCTGCTCGCCACGCTGACCGTCGAGCAACGCGCACGGTACCTGCGCGACTACGGCATGCGCACGTACACGCCCAACACGATCATCACCCCGGAGGCGCTCGAGGCCGACCTCGCGGTTGGCGAGCGCCGGGCGATGCAGGTCGAGGTCGGACAATTCCGCCCCGGGCTGGCCTGCGCGGCGGTCCAGGCGATCAACGACCGGGACCAGGATCGCCGGGTCGTGGTCGCCTGCGCGATGCCGGCCGCGGAGCTGATGACCTCGGCCAAGGCGGTCCGGGTGCGCCTGTCGGCAGTGGCCCGGACGGTCGCGACCATCTACAACGACGAATCCCCAGCTTGATACCTAACGTTCGCTGAACCAGTGGAGCGCTTTTCGCGTCTGTGGGGGTGTAGGCGAGCGAAGGATAGACAGCGTGGACGATGCGGACATGTTGCGGGCGCTGTACGCCGAGCATGGCGACGCGCTGTTCGCGCATGCCCTCCGGCTGGCCAGCGGCGATCGGCAACGCGCTGAGGACCTCGTGCAGGAGACGCTGCTGCGGGCGTGGCGGCACCCGGACGCGCTCGACCCCGAACGTGGGTCGGTGCGGGCCTGGCTGTTCACCACCGCGCGCAACCTCGCGATCGACTCGTGGCGGCGGCGCTCGGTACGCGTCGGCGAGGTGGTCACCGACACTGTCCCGGAGCCGCCCGGCGAGGACGAGACGGACCGTACCGTTGAGGCGTGGCTGATCGCGGAGGCACTGGGCCGGCTGTCGGCGGTACACCGACAAGTGCTGGTGGAGTGCTTCTACCGAGGGCGGTCGGTGGCTGAGGCGGCGACGCGGTTGGGGGTACCACCCGGCACGGTCAAGTCCCGAACACACTATGCGCTGCGCTCGCTGCGCCTGGTACTTGAGGAGATGGGGGTGACGCAATGAGATGCGCGGAGGCGATTGAGGCCGGTGCGTACGTACTCGGCGCGCTGTCCCCGGCGGAGCGCTCGGCGTACCAGCGCCACATGGCCGTGTGCGCGCAGTGCCGTGACGAGGTGACCGACCTGGCCGGCCTGCCGGGCCTGCTCGGCCGGCTGGACGAGGCGACCGCGGCGGGCGTGACCGGTCCGGAGCCGGCGTCCGCGTCCACGACGATTCTGACTGGCGTGCTTGAGAAGGTGAGCGCCGAGCGCGGGCGGATCCGGCGCCGGTTTCGCTTGCGCGCCACCCTCGTGGCGGCGGCCGCGGCGTGCGTGGCGCTGCTCGTAGGGCTCCTGGGCGGTCCGGCGATGATCAACACGGCGAGCCCGCCGCCGGGTGTGGTACTCGCATCGATGACCCCGGTGGCGCACACCGAGCCGGTCTCGGCGATCCTCGCGTACCGGACTTCGCCGAACGGCGGCGGTACCGACATCTACATGAACTGCTACTACGCCGCGGACGACCAGCAGAAGGACCAACTGAACCTCGGGCTCGTGGTGTACACGCGCGACGGCAAGCGCAACCCGCTGACGTGGTGGCCGACGGCGCCGGGCGAGTACAAGATGATCCAGAAGCACGCGACCATCGCGCTGTCCGACATCGACCGGATCGAAGTGCAGATGAAGGGCGGCGTGTCCCTGCTCGTCTACCAGGTCACCTGAGCACAACCGCTTCGGGTGCCACGGCCTCCGCGCGCGCCGTGCGCGCCGCGCGGCGGCCATGGCGCAGCGCGTCCCAGGTGAAGACGATCAGCGCGAGCCAGACGAGACCGAAGCCGAGCAGTTGTGCCGGGGGCATCGGCTCGTGGTACAGCACGACGCCGCAGAGCAGTTGCAGAATGGGCGTCACGTACTGGAGCACGCCGATGCTGGTGAGCGGGATGCGGTTGGCGGCGCCCGCGAACAGCAGGAGTGGGACGGCGGTCAGCACACCGGAGATGGCGAGCAGGATGGCGTGGCCCGCGGAGAGTTCAACGAACGTGGAGCGTCCGTGCTCGGTGAGCCAGGCCATGTACCCGAGCGCCGGCAGGGCGAGCACGGTCGACTCGACGAACAGCCCGTCGGCCGGTGGTACCCCGAGCCGCTTCTTGATCAGGCCGTACGACCCGAAGGTGACCGCGAGCGTCAGCGCGATCCACGGCAACCGTCCATAGTCGACAGTCAGGACCAGTACCGCCACCGCGCCGATCGCCAGAGCCACCCACTGCCAGGTGCGCAGGCGCTCGCCGAAGACGAGCAGGCCGAAGAGTACGGATACCAGCGGGTTGATGAAGTAGCCGAGCGACGTCTCGACCACGTGATGGGTGTTGACGCCGTAGATGTAGACGCCCCAGTTCACGGCGATCGCGCAGGCGGCGAGGGCGAGCATGCCGAC
>JBPYFB010000298.1:0-15894 GCA_051986465.1 Rugosimonospora sp. | reverse complement strand
CTTCACGACCGTGGTCGCCTCCGCCGGGTACGTCTTCGACCCCAACTCGAACAGCACGGTCACCCTCTCCTTCGCCGCGGCCACCCTGCGGTACCTGCGCGTGAACGTCACCGCGAACACCGGCTGGCCCGCCGGGCAGCTCGGCGAGCTGGAGGCGTACGGACCGTCCACAGGGGACACCATACCCCCGACGGCGCCCGGCAGCCTCGCCTTCACCGAGTCCACGCCCGGCCAGGTCGTGCTGAGCTGGCACGCCGGCACCGACAACGTCGCGGTCACCGGGTACGACCTCTACGCCAACAACGCGCTGCTGACGAGCGTGCCGGCCAGCGCCCTGACGTACACCGATACCGAGCCGCTGTCGGCCACCGTCACGTACTACGTCCGCGCGCACGACGCCGCCGGCAACCAGTCCGGCAACAGCAACAGCGTCACGCGAGTGGGGCAGACCGGCGACACCCAGGCGCCGACCGCCCCGGGCAACCTCGCCTACACCCAGCCCCAGTCCGGCCAGATCAGGCTCACCTGGAGCGCGTCCACGGACAACGTCGGCGTCGCCGGGTACGACGTGTACCGCAACGGCTCCCTCGCCACGAGCGTCGGCACGAGCACGCTGGCGTACACCGACGGCCAGCCGGACACCGCCACCGTCTCGTACTACGTCAAGGCCCGGGACGCGGCCGGGAACGTATCGGCGGCCAGCAACACCGTCACCCGCACCGGTACCGGTACCGGCGCCAACCTCGCCGCCGGCAAGCCCGTCACCGGCTCGGCGAACACGTACGTGTACTACCCGGCCAACGCGACCGACAACGACCTCACCACCTACTTCGAAGGCGCCGCGTACCCGAGCACGCTGACCGTCGCGCTGGGAGCCGATGCCGACGTCAGCGCCGTCGTCGTCAAGCTGAATCCGGACCCGGTCTGGGCCACCCGCACCCAGACGATCCAGGTGCTCGGCCGCGGGCAGGGCGCGACCTCGTTCACGACGCTCTCGGCCGCCACGGTGTACACCTTCAACCCGGCGACGAACAGCAACTCGGTGAGCATTCCGGTCAGCGCCCGGGTGTCCGATGTGGAGCTGTCCATCACCACCAACTCCGGCGCGCCCGGCGGCCAGGTGGCCGAGTTCCAGGTCATCGGTACCCCCGCGCCCAACCCCGACCTGACCGTCACCGCCTCTTCGTGGTCGCCGAGCGCGCCGGTCGAGACCGACGCCGTCACCGCGTCCGCCACCGTCCACAATGCAGGCACCGCAGCCGCCGGCGCGACCACCGTGAACTTCTACCTCGGCACCACGAAGGTGGGCACGGCAGCGGTGGGCGCGCTCGCCGCGGGCGCGCAGGCCACGGTATCGGCGAGCATCGGCACCCAGAGCGCCGGCAGTTACCAGCTGACCGCGAAGGTCGACGAGGCGAACGCCGTCATCGAGCTCAACGAGGCGAACAACAGCTACACCAACCCCACGGCGCTCGTGGTGAGCCCGGTGCAGAGCTCAGACCTGGTGGCCTCGCCGGTGGGCTGGACGCCGGGCAACCCGGCCGCCGGCAACACAGTGACGTTCTCGGTCGCCATCAAGAACCAGGGCACCGTCGCCTCGGCGAGCGGGTCGCACGGCGTGACGCTGACCCTCAAGGATGCGGGCGGCGCTACCGTCACGACGCTGAGCGGAGCGTACTCGGGCGCGATCGCGGCCGGCGCGACCGCGAGCCCGGTCAACCTGGGCACCTGGGCGGCGGCCAACGGCAAGTACACCGTGCACGTCGTCATCGCGGTCGACGCCAACGAACTCGCCGTCAAGCAGGCCAACAACACCAGCGACACGCCGATGTTCGTGGGCCAGGGCGCGAACATGCCGTATGACATGTACGAGGCCGAGGACGGCTCGGTCGGCGGCGGCGCGACGGTCGTCGGTCCTAACAGGACGATCGGCGACGTGGCCGGGGAGGCGTCGGGGCGCAAGGCGGTCACCCTCAACACCACCGGCGCGTACGTGCAGTGGACCTCGCGGGTACCCACCAACACGTTCGTGGTGCGCTTCTCCATGCCGGACGCGGCCGGCGGCGGTGGTACCAGCGCCACGCTCGACCTGTACGTCAACGGCACGCTCGTCCAGCCGCTGAACCTCACGTCACACTTCGCGTGGCTGTACGGCGCGGAGACCAGTCCGGGCAACTCGCCCAGCGCAGGCGGCCCCCGGCACATCTACGACGAGGCGAACTTCCTGCTCCCCGCGGCGTACCCGGCCGGCAGCGTCATCAAGCTGCAGAAGGATTCCGCGAACGGCTCGCAGTACTCGATCGACTTCATGAACCTGGAACAGGTCTCGCCGGTCGCCAACCCGGATCCGGCGCACCTGGCGGTACCGGCCGGCTTCGCCCAGCAGGACGTGCAGAACGCCCTGGACAAGGTACGCATGGACACGACCGGTACGTGGACCGGCGTCTACCTGCCCACCGGCGAGTACTCCGTCACCGGCAAGCTCCTGGTGTACCAGAAGCCGGTACGGGTGGTGGGCGCCGGCGTCTGGTACACCCGCTTCGTCGCCCCGTCCGGTCAGGAGAACACCGACGCGGACTGGGACCTGCAGAGCGGCGCGAGCGGCTCCTCGTTCACCGGCTTCGCCTGGTTCGGGAACTACACCTCCCGCATCGACGGGCCGGGGCACACCTGGGACCTGCGCAACCAGTCGAACATCACCATCGACAACGTCTGGATCGAGCACCAGGTGGTCGGCGTGTGGGGCGCGGCCAACGTGCAGAACTCCCGGTTCACGAACATGCGGATCCGGGACACGCTGGCCGACGGCATCAACCTCACGAACGGCAGCCAGGGCAACGTGATCAGCAACGACGAGGCCCGCACCACCGGCGACGACAGCTTCGCGTTGTTCGCCGCGCTCGACCAGTACTCGGCGGACCTGAAAAACAACACGATCCAGAACGTGACCGCACTGACCCCGTGGCGCGCCGCCGGTATCGCCATCTACGGCGGGTACGCCAACACCATCCAGAACTTCTCTGTGGCCGACACCTTGTGCTATTCCGGCCTGACCATCAGCTCGCTGAACTTCGGCTTCCCCTTCGAAGGCTTCGGCGCCAGCCCGCCGACCACCTTCGCGAACTTCTCGCTCGCCCGCGACGGCGGCCACTTCTGGGGTGACCAGGTCTTCGGAGGCGTCTGGGTATTCTCGGCGACCCAGCCGTTCCAGGGCATCCGGGTCACCGACGCGACCATCACCAACCCGACATACTCCGGCATCATGGTCCAGACCGACTATGTGAACGGTTCCGCGCAGTATCCGGTGACCGACACCATATTCACCAACACCACCATCACCGGCGCCGTGCAGAGCGGCGACCAGTACAGCGCCAAGTCCGGGTACGGCATCTGGGCCAACCCGCTGCCCGAGCCAGGGCAGGGGCCGGCGGTCGGCTCGGTGACCTTCAACCACCTCGTGGAGAGCGGGAATTACATCGACATTCAAAACACCACGTCCACGTTCACCGTCACCGTGAACCCGTAGTGCAACCGCTTGCGTTGCGGCCTACTACTCTTGCACGCATGACACGACGACTCGCCGAAGTGGCCCGCTACGTCGGGGTGAGTGAGGCCACGGTGAGCCGGGTCCTCAACAACAAGCCGGGCATCTCCGAGGCGACCCGGGCCGCCGTACTGACAGCGCTCGACGTGCTCGGGTACGAGCAGCCGAGCAAGCTGCGCGGCGACCGGGCCCGCCTCGTGGGCCTGGTCCTGCCCGAACTGCAGAACCCCATCTTCCCAGCCTTCGCCGAGGTGGTCGCCGGTACGCTCGCCCGGCGCGGGTTCACCCCCGTGCTGTGTACCCGTACCGGTGCGGGCGTGCTCGAATCGGACTACGTGGACATGCTCCTCGATCAGCACGTCTCCGGCGTGATCTTCGCGGGTGGCAACTACGCGCAGGCCGCGGCCGACCACGAGCACTACCACCTGCTGCGCGAGCGTGGCCTGCCGGTGGTGCTCGTCAACGCCGCCATCGACGACCTGGGCTTCCCGTGCGTGGCGACCGACGACCGGCACGCCGTCGACCAGGCGTACAAGCACCTCGCCTCGCTCGGCCACGAAACCATCGGGATGGTCCTCGGCCCGAGCGACCACATGCCGTCGCACCGCAAGCAGCTCGCGTTCGAGGCGCACGCCGGCGAGGGCGAGGGCCGGGTCGAGCGCACCATCTTCTCGATGGAGGGCGGCCAGTCCGCGGCGACCCGCCTGGTCAAGCGGGGCGTCACCGGCCTGATCTGCGCGAGCGACGTGCTTGCCCTGGGCGCCATCAAGGCGGTACGCCGGCTCGGGCTGTCGGTACCCGCGGACGTATCGGTGGTCGGCTACGACGACTCCGCCTTCATGAACTGCACCGACCCGCCGCTGACCACCGTCCGCCAGCCCATCGACGCGATGGGCCACGCGGCCGTGGCGCTGCTCGCGAGCCAGGTCGCCGGGCAGGAGGTACCCGCGGACGAGATGCTCTTCGAGCCGGAGCTCGTGGTACGCAGCTCGACCGGCCCGATCAGCTCGCGGGGTGGCGGCGGCCGTACCCGCCGCGCCGGCCGTTCGGCGGCGACCACCTCCGCCTAGCCGCGCCGCCTAGCGGCACCGCCCGGCCCCGCCGTGCGTCAGGTGGCGGGGCCGAGCAGCGCGATGGAGGAGCGCACCGCGAGTTCGGTGATGTCACCGACCCGGCCGCCGTCCTCGACCGTGCTCGCGGTCAACTCGCGCAACCCGCCGAGCAGCATGATGGCGAGCTGGCGGGAGACCGGGCCGGAGCGGACCGCGCGCCACTCCTCGGTGTCGCAGAGCGTCTGGATCATGGCGACGAACGCCTCCATGGTGTCGCGCTGCAGCCGGTGCGCGGTGGCGCCCAGCGATGGCACGTCCCGGATCCAGCTCAGCATGATGGCGGGGCGGGACTCCACGCACGCGGTCCACGCCTCGACCGCCTGCCGTACCTGGCTCTGCCACGGCGCGCGCGGGTCGACTGCGGCGGAGATCTGCCGGATCATCTGCTCGTTCGCGCCGGTGAGCAGCGCGACGAAGCACGCCTCCTTGTCGGTGAAGTGTTCGTAGAACGTGCGCCGGGAGGTCCGCGCGCGGCGCACGATGTCGGCGACCGTGGTGGCGCGGTACCCGGTCTCCGCGATGCTCGCGCCGAGGGCGCCGAGCAGCCGCTCCCGGAAGACGCCCTGCTCGATCCCGACGACCGCCGTCACGGTGCACCTCCCTCACCCTTGTCTGTCCTTACCCTTGTCTGTGGATGGTACGCGAGCGTACCGTGAGCTGGTACGCTCGCGTACCACAAACAGGGGGCGAGATGACAGCCGTGGCGCTTCCTCCCGGGCCGACCACCCCGCGCTTCGTGCAGGGTGCGTACGCGCTGACCGTCGCCTGGCGCGGGATGCGCCAGATGCGCGAGCGCTATGGCGACACCTTCACGGTCAACGTGCCGGTCTTCGGCCACGCCCTGGTCATCAGCAACCCGGCCGAGATCAAGCAGCTCTTCCTCGCCGGTACCGACATGGTCGACAACCTCGACCGCAACCTCGGGCGGGTGCTCGGCCCCGGCTCGATCTTCGCGCTCTCCGGCGAGGCGCACCACCGCCAGCGCAAGCTGCTCGTGCCGCCGTTCCACGGTCGCCGGCTCGGCGCGTACGAGCGGATCGTCGAGGAGGAGACGGCGGGCGAGATGGCGACGTGGCCCGCGGGTCGGCCCTTCGCCACGCTGCCGTCGATGATGCGCATCACGCTCAACGTCATCCTCCGCGCGGTCTTCGGCGCCGAGGGTGCCGAGTTCGCCGCCCTGCGCGACCTGCTTCCACGGGCTATCACCCTCGGCTCCCGCCTCGCCACCGTGCCACTGCCGAGAGTCCACTTGAGACGCCGCGCGGAACCGCAAGCTCTCCGCGTTAGCCCATGGGGGCGCTTCTTCGCCATGCGCCGCGAGTACGACGCGATCGTCGAGCGGCTGATCGCCAAGGCGGAACGCGACGGCGAACTCGACCGCCGCGAGGACGTCCTCGCGATGATGGTGCAGAGCCGGTACGACGACGGTTCCCGGATGAGCCACGGCGAGCTCGCCGACCAGTTGCTCACCCTGCTCACCGCCGGGCACGAGACGACGGCGACGACGCTGGCGTGGGCGGTGGAGCGGCTGCGCCGCCACCCCGAGGTGCTCCACCGGCTCGTCGAGGAGGCCGACGGGGAGGGCTGCGCGCTGCGCGAGGCGACGATCCTGGAGGTGCAGCGCACCCGCCCCGTCGTCGATCTGGTGGGGCGTCAGGTGACCGCCGAGACGTTCCAGTTGGGACGGTGGCGGCTGCCGAGAGGGTACCCGGTACTGGTGAGCATCTGCCTGGTCCACGAGGACGAGTCGCTGTTCCCCAACGCGCGCGCCTTCGACCCGGACCGTTTCCTCGACGCGAAACCCGACCTGTACCAGTGGATCCCGTTCGGCGGCGGCAGCCGGCGCTGCCTCGGCGCCGCGTTCGCCGGCATGGAAATGAACGTGATCCTGCGTACCGTGCTGCGCGGTGTCACCCTGGTACCAACCGACCGACCCGGCGAGCGGTGGCACTCCCGCGGGATCACCAACGCACCCGGCAAGGGCGGCCGAGCAATCATCCACCGGCGCGCCGCCACCGCACCGACGCTCGCAGGGAGGGCCGATGCCCCGACAGTCCATTAGGATCGCCGGCCGACCGGTGATGATTACCGGTGCCGCCTCCGGCATCGGCCGCGCTCTTGCCCAGCGGCTGTCCGGCCTGGGCTCGCCGGTGGCGATCGCCGACAACGACGAGGACGGCCTGCAGAAGACCGCCGCGTCGCTGCCCGGTCCGGTGCTGACCCGGGTGCTCGACGTGCGCGATGCCGCCGATCAGCTGAGCTTCGCCGACGAGGTGCGGGCCTGGCTTCCGGCGCCGCTGGCCGCGGTCTTCAACAACGCGGGCGTCGCGCTCACCTCCACGGTTCTCGACGCGGTACCCGAGGACGACCAGTGGCTGTGGGACATCAACTTCCACGGCGTGGTGAACGGTACCCGCGCCTTCCTGCCGATACTGGTCGAGCAGAACCACGGTGCCATCGTCAACACCTCCAGCGTCTTCGGCCTCGCCGGCATGCCGTACCAGAGCGCGTACTGCTCGGCGAAGTTCGCGGTGCGCGGCTTCACCGACTCGCTGCGGCAGGAGCTGCGCGGCACCGGGGTACGCGCGATCAACGTGCATCCGGGCGGCATCAGGACCAACATCGCCCGCAACGCGCGCATCCGCAAGGATCCGGAAGGGCTGGGGCGCACCAAGGAGCAGATGGCGGCGCAGTTCGAGGCGATCACGATGACCTCGCCCGAGAAGGCCGCCGCGATCATCCACAGTGGAGTCGAGAAGGGCCGGGCGCGCATCCTCGTCGGCCCGGACGCGTACCTGTTCGACGCGCTGACCCGGATCGCGCCCACGCACTACTACTCCGTGATGGCACGCGTGGCGCCCGCCTTACGGGCCCGCGGGACGAAGGCGGGCCGATGACCGAACACGTCGACGTGCTGATCGTCGGGGCCGGGCTGTCCGGCATCGGCGCGGCGCACCACATCCAGTCGGCGTTCCCCGGCCGCACCTACGCGATCCTGGAGGGGCGCGAGGCGATCGGCGGCACCTGGGACCTGTTCCGGTACCCCGGCGTGCGCTCGGACTCGGACATGCACACCCTCGGGTACCGGTTCCGCCCGTGGACCCAGGCGAAGGCGATCGCGGACGGGCCGTCGATCCTCCGGTACATCCGGCAGACCGCCACCGAGGCCGGCATCGACCGGCGGATCCGCTTCGGCCACCGGGTGGTACGCGCCGAATGGTCCACTGAGGACGCACAGTGGACGGTGCAGGCGGTACGCGACGGCGAACCGGTCTGCTTCACCGCGCACTTCTTGTACGTCTGCGGCGGCTACTACCGCTACGACGGCGGCCACGCGCCCGAGTGCGAGGGCGCGCAACGGTTCCGGGGCACCATCATCCATCCGCAGCAGTGGCCCGAGGACCTCGACTACGCCGGTAAGCGAGTCATCGTCGTCGGCAGCGGCGCCACGGCCGTGACGCTGGTACCGGCGATGGCCGAGCGGGCCGGGCACGTGACGATGGTGCAGCGCTCGCCCACGTACATCGTCTCGGTGCCGACCCAGGACGCGCTCGCGGTCGGGCTGCGGCGGGTGCTCGGCGCGCGCGGCGCGTACCCGATCGTGCGGTGGCGCAACCTCGCCCTCAGCATGGGTGTCTACTGGCTGAGCCGGCGCCGGCCCGGCATGGTGCGGTCGATGATTCGCAAGGGGGCGGTCCGCCAGCTGCCGCCCGGGTACGACGTCGACACCCACTTCAAGCCCGGCTACAACCCGTGGGACCAGCGGCTGTGCCTGGTACCCGACGGCGACCTGTTCGCCGCGATCCGGCGCGGCCGGGTGTCGGTCGTGACCGGGCAGCTCGCCGAGTTCACCGAGACCGGGCTGCGGATGGAGTCCGGCGAGCGGCTGGACGCCGACATCGTCGTCACCGCCACGGGGCTGCGCCTGGTGCCGCTCGGCGGCATCCAGCTCGCCGTCGACGGGCGCGAGGTCAAGCTGCCGGAGACGATGGCGTACAAGGGCATGATGCTCAGCGGCGTACCCAACGCGGCGTTCACCGTCGGGTACACCAACGCCTCCTGGACGCTCAAGGCCGACCTCGTCAGCGAGTACGTGGTGCGGCTGCTGCGGCACATGGACCGGCACGGGTACGCGCAGTGCGTACCGACCAACGACGATCCCACCGTCACCGAGCGGCCGCTGCTCGACTTCCAGGCCGGGTACGTGCTGCGCGCCATGCACGAGTTCCCCAAGGCCGGCTCGCGGCCGCCGTGGAAACTGGGCAACAGCTACGCGCACGACGTCGTGAAGCTGCGCTTCGGCGCGATCGACGACGGTGCGATGCGGTTCTCGCGAAGGCCGGTGGCGGCGGTTACCCAGACGTCTTGACCAATATCGATGCGGCGCCCGACAATCAGTACACGTTCTTGCCTATTTCGGGAGGCCCTCGTGCGCCGCCTCGCCCTTCCCGCCGCCCTGCTCACGCTCCTCGCCTTCCTCGCCGCGCCGGCGCCGGTCTCCGCCGCGACCGTGACCCCGATCCAGGTGTACGGCGCCTGGCACTGCTCCAACGACGCCTGCACCTGGGGCACCGTGCGGGACATGGCCGACTTCGACGCGAAGAACCACTGGCTCGTGGACCGGGGCGACGGCCGGCCCTCCGTCAACCTGGTCGTGCTGAGCTTCGTCAACCCGTTGCGGCTGCTCAACCAGACCACCGACGGGCAGACCCTCGCCGGGATACCGCGCGGCATGACCAGCGCCGTGGTCACCTACTTCACCAGCCGGGGCATCCGGGTCATGCTCTCCATCGGCGGCATCACCTACGTGAACGACTGGGACACCGCGCTCGCGACCAACCCGGCACAGCTCGCGCGCAATGCCGCCGCCGTCGCCGTCCAACTCGGCGTCGGTATCGAGATCGACTACGAGGAGAACGCCAGCCCCAACCTGACCGGGCTGCAGACCTTCATCAGCACGTACCGCGCCCAGTTGCCCTACGACGCCAGCGGTGCCAACCCGGCCGCCCGGCTGACCATCGACCTGGCCGCGGGCGACCGTTGGCTCATAGACCTGGACCGCAAGGCCACCGCCGACTGGCTGCGCACCGACCAGCCGGTGCTCGACTACGCCAACGCCATGGTCCCGTCCAAGCAGCCCAGCGCGAGCTCGGCCCAGTCCAACTGGCAGGAACACGTCGACGGCAAGGCCAACTACGCGCCGCCGATCCCGCCGCTGGCGCCGGCCAAGTTCACCGGCAGCCTGTACATCGCCGAGGGCAGCAAGGTGCGGCCGGAGTGCACCAACTTCGCCGGCTCCGTACAGAACGCGGCCGGCAACTACGTACAGAGCGTCGCCCCCAACGGGGCCGGCAGCACACCGGGCATGCTCGGGTACATGTTCTGGGCCGCGGAGCAACCCTCGACGCGCGGGGTCACGACAGCCCCGCCGAACTCGTGCGAGGGCGGCGTCGGGGCCGGCGCCACGACGTACCAGATTCCCATCCCAGAGCCCGCCCTCCGGCGGAGCTAGCCGCCGCCCTGATCTTGCCCCGCGGCCGCCTGCTCTCCGCAATTTCATTGAAATTGCGGGGATAGGGACCGCCCAACCCCGCAACTTCAATGAAGTTGCGCGGATCTTGGGCGCGCTTCTGACAGCATGCCGGAGTGCAACCAGTCTTCGTTCCCGGCGTGGAGCTGTCCCGCCGGCTGTATGTCGACGCGGTACGGCCGCTGCTGTCCCGGTACCTGCCCGGGGTGGCGCACACCGCGGCCCTGCTCGGTACGGGCTCCGAGATCCTCGGGTTCGACACCGAGCGCTCCACCGACCACGACTGGGGACCGCGCCTGCAGCTGTTCCTCCGAGCCGACGATCTCGCCGAACACGGCGACCGGCTCGCCGCGCTGCTGGCCGTGGAGCTGCCCGCGACGATCGCCGGCTACCCGACCAACCTCGCGCGGCCCACCGGCGATCCGGTCCAGCACGGCGTCGTCGTCGCCGAACTGGGCGACTGGCTCACCCGACACCTCGGGTTCAATCCGCTGGTGGAGGTCACCGTCCTGGACTGGCTGGCCACCCCGACCCAGGTGTTCGCCGAATTCACCGGTGGCGCGGTACACCACGACGGGCTGGACCGGCTGCACGCCGCCCGCCGGACACTGGCGTGGTACCCGGACGACCTATGGCGCTACCTGCTCGCCTGCCAGTGGCAGCGGATCAGCGAGGAAGAGGCGTTCGTCGGCCGGTGCGGGGAGGTCGGCGACGAACTCGGCTCGGCGGTCGTCGCCGCGCGCCTGGTCCGCGACCTGATGCGGCTGTGCCTGTTGGTCAACCGGTGCTATCCGCCGTACAGCAAGTGGCTCGGCACCGCCTTCGCGCGGCTGCCGTGCGCCGCGCCGCTGCGCCCGGCGCTGGCCGCGGTCCTGACCGCGGCCGGCTGGCATGACCGCGAACGCCACCTCGTGATCGCGTACGAGGCCGTCGCCAATCTCCAGAACGATCTGGGGCTCACCGCACCGGTCGATCCGCGCGTGCGGTTCTTCTACAACCGGCCGTTCCGGGTCCTGTGCGGCGAACGCTTCACCAAGGCGCTGATCGGCAGCATCAGCGATCCGGCCGTGCGCGCCTTGCCCCTGACTGGCGGCATTGACCAGTTCGTGGACAGCACCGAAGCGCTCGCGCACCGGGCATTTGCGCGCGCCATCGCCGCCGCCGCCTATCCGGCGGGGGAGTAGCGGTTCGCGTATCAGTGCGGGCGGCGGGTCACTCCACGGGGAACGCTCTCCTGCGGCACGATCGACAGCTCGTGCCGCTCCCGCAGTTCGAACCCGTCCACGAAGCCGGCGTTGTAGTCGCCCACCCGCTTCTCCAGCGCGTCCAGGCGGTCGGCGACGACGGCGGCCAACAGGTTCACCTTGCGGTCGGCCCGGTCGAAAACGTGTGCGCCGAAGGCGACGACGGAGCTCGTGGAGGCGATGCCGATACCCAGGCCGTTGATGACCGGGGGCACCGCGTACGTGCTGAGGGCAGCGAGGAGCACGTTGGACGCGACGATGAGTGCGCCCGTGAGCGAGGCGGTAAGTACGCCTGCCCATTTTATGGTCGTCATAGCTTCCCCCTCGGCGCCCACGGTCCCCCGCACCCGCCGCGGATAACGACCGCCTGCCCTTGGTGATGGTTTCTTGTGCACCGTAACCCGATACCGGCAGGTTGTTAACGCGCCGTAGTTGTCTGTGACGCTTTCTTTCGTGATTTGCCTATCCGGGCTGGGTATTTGCGTTCGCTCTCGCGTTACGAGACGCCGGCCTGTTGCCGGTAGCCGCTCGGCGTGAACCCCAAAACCGAGCGGAATTCGTTGGCGAGGTGGGCATGGTCGCTGTATCCGAGATCGGCGGCGACGTCGGCGAAGGTCACCGACGGATCGGTGCGCAGCCGCTGCGCGGCCTCCTGCAACCGGCGCCTGCGAATCATCGCGGAGGGCGTCAACCCGATGTAGCGGCGGGCGAGTCGCTGGAGGGTCCGGGCGGAGACGTGCAGGCGAGCGGCGGCATCCGCGACACTGCGCACTGCCGGATCCGTATCGATGAGCACCGCCATCGAGGTGGCCAGAAGCCCCTCCTGGTCTGGTGGCGGCACGGTTTCGGCGAGCCAGTCGGTGAACGCCGTCACGGCGCGGGCGTGGCGGGTCCGCTGGTCGGCGGTCGCGTTCATGGCACCGCTCACCCGCGCGTGCAGAGCGGGTGAGTCAACCGGCCGGTAGGTGTCGCGAAGGGACGCCGGGTCGTCGGTGAAGGCGGGTACCGCCGCCGGCCACAGCAGGGCACCCACCGCCCAGCCGGTACCGGTGAGGTCGCGGTGCGAGCTTCGCGTCGTCGGGCCGTAGTACCCGATGCCGTCCGGTTCCACGACGAGATTGCAGGCGGGGAAGGCGATCACCTGTTGCCGGGACGACCGGCCCGGCGCGATCCGCCACTCCGGAATCCAGAACCACCGCACCAGTGGGGCCACCCGATCCGGCGCCGGTACCCGGTGGAATGTCGGCAACCGTGCCGGGTACAGGATGCCACGGTGTCGCGAATCTCCAAGCCCGTCCGCATCGGTCACACCTAGCATCTTGGCCCATGACCGATACCACTCCTGCGGCGACCGGAACACACACCACCAATGGCACGCCGCACGGTGCAACGAGCCTCACCCCGTTCCTCGCCATCCCCGGAGCGCGCGGCGCGATCGACTTTTATCGCGACGTGTTCGGCGCGCGCGTGGTGGACGTGACGGAGATGGGCGGGATCGTCGCGCACGCCGTCCTCGACTTCGGCAACGGGCTGCTGCAACTCGGTGAGCCGATGCCCGACTACGGACTCGTCGCCCCGCCGGAGGGAGACTCGGACTGCTACTCGATCGGGCTCTACTGTCCGGATGTGGACAGGATGGTTGCGCGAGCCGAGGCGGCCGGGGCCACAATACGCGAGGCACCGTCCACGTTCGTTTCCGGGGACCGGTTCGCGAGCATCCGCGACCCCTACGGCGTGCGGTGGTCCATCATGACGCGGGTCGAGGACCTCTCGGAGGAGGAAAGCGCCCAGCGGGTCGCCGAGTGGGCCAAGCAACAGAACTGAGGCCGACTCTGGCACGCCGGTACCGAACTGTCCTCAGTGGACACGGACACCGGTGACGCGTGGGACGTCCGGTTCAAGACCGGACCGATGAAAGGGTACGGGCGGGGCACCGCGGGACGCCGGCGACGATCGAGGGAGCCGGCGGCCGACCTCTACCGGTACGTGTATGTCCGGGGGGAGGCTCGCGCCCTGCCGACCTCGGATGATCCGGGAAGTCTTGTCACTCGTCCGCCTCGGCGGCGTGCCGCCCAGTGCGCCGCTCCTCGGGTGGGCGCGCGCCGTACGGTGACTGCTGTTCGGATGGGACCGGCCCGGTGTTTCCCCCGGTACCCGGTGCCGCCTGCGCCCGCTCCTCGGCGGAGTCCTGTACCAGCGGATCGTGGCCGCTGCGGCGCATCTCGGGCTGCTGGATGTTCGACATGCCCATCCGCTACCCCCGCCCGCGCGATGTATGCGGCACCGTTACGGGCGGAACACCTCGTACAGCATGGGGTGATCGGTGAAGCGCATGGTCTGGTACCCGCCATCGACCCACCGCATGGGACCTGAGAAGAAGGCCTGCTGCAGCGAGTTGTCGTCGCGGCGGGCGTACCCCGGCGGCGTGCAGCCCTGCACGTCCCACCCGCCGGACTTGGCTCGGAGGTTGAAGTCGCCGGAGACGATCATCTCCGGCGTTGTCCACTGTGACTTCACAGTGGACTCCAGCTCGTGGCACTGCTCCACCGCCACGGCGGGCTCGGTCGAGAGGTGTGTCGTGCAAGCGGTGAGGCGCGCCTTGATGACGGTGGCGCACACCCAGGCGCGCACCTCGCCGCTGGAATCCTGGTGGGTGTACCAGCCGTAGTGCGCCACGCCGGCGGTACCGCGGTAGATGAGGGCGATCCCGTACGGCTGGCCGTCGAGGCACTGGTACGCCTTGGTGATGGAGCGGTCGCCGGCGGGCATGAACTCCGCGACGACGTTCGCCGGCCCGTACAGGTCGGCCATCGCCTGGGCGAGCGGGCCCCACCCGTGCGCCGCGAACACGTCGTTGTGGCAGACCTCCTGCACCGTGACGAGGTCCGGCGCGTACCGGTGGATGCGTTGCACCGCCTCATCGATCGACCTCCCGAACGAGTAGCAGGAGCGCGCCATGCCACTGTTGCAGAGGTTCATCTGGAGCAGGAGGAAGGGCGCGTCGATCGGCGGCTGCCGCGTCGAGCCGGTCGACCAGGTCAGCGGCGCCCGGCGGATCGAATGCGCGGGCACCGGGGGAGCTGATGACGCGAGTACCGCGACCGACGCGATAGCGAGTACGGACAGCAGGTAACGGCCGGGGCGAAGCGCCACGGCAAACAGGGTACGGCCGGTCGTTTGAACCGGGACCTGCGCTGACGGCGTTGAATGCTTACGGACGGATTATGGATTGGCCGGCCGCCTCTCGATCCGGGCACGTATCGCCATATTTTTTAGTGGCCGAGCGAAGGTCGAGCGAGCTGCGCCGGCCCGAGCCGGAGGTACGCACGCCGTGACCGCGACGCAAGCCGCCCCGACACCCGTCAAGCAGCGGGGCGGGGAGGAGCCCGGCGGGAAGGAGTCCGGCAGCGAGCAGGGGCGGTCCCTGGAAATCCTGATCATCCTGCTGCTCGTGGTCGTTTCGCTACAGGCGCCCATCAACCGGATGCTCGCCAGGCCGGTACTGCAGAACTGGCTGACCGTCTTCATCGCGGTCGTCGCGCAGGCGTTGCCGTTCCTCGTGTTCGGTGTGGCGCTGTCGGCGGTCATCGCGGTGTTCGTACCGCCCGCATTCTTCACCCGCGCGCTGCCCAAGCGGCCGGCGCTCGCGGTGCCGGTCGCCTGCGTCGCCGGTGCTGTGCTGCCCGGCTGCGAGTGCGCCTCGGTACCGGTGGCCGGCGCGCTGGTCCGCCGCGGCGTCACCCCGGCCGCCGCCCTGGCGTTCCTGCTCTCCGCGCCCGCCATCAACCCGATCGTGCTGACCGCCACCGCGGTCGCCTTCCCGCGCGATCCGATGATGGTGGTCGCCCGCTTCGTGGCCAGCCTGCTCGTCGCGTGCTCGATGGGCTGGCTGTGGCAGCGACTGGGGCGCGGCGAGTGGCTGCGCCCGCCCGCGCGCCCGTCCTTCGCCGGCGGCAGCCGGTCGGCGGCGTTCTGGGGAACGGTGCGCCACGACGTGATGCACGCGGGCGGCTTCCTCGTACTCGGCGCGATGGCGGCGGCGACGCTCAAGACGGTGGTACCCGGCACCTGGCTCCATGCCGTGGCGAGGTTCCCGGTGCTGTCGATCCTCGCCCTGGCCGTACTCGCCGTGCTGCTGTCGATCTGCTCCGAGGCGGACGCGTTCGTGGTCGCGTCGCTGACCCAGTTCTCGCTGACGGCGCGGCTGGCGTTCCTCGTCGTCGGTCCGATGATCGACCTGAAACTGTTCGCGATGCAGGCGGGCACGTTCGGGCGCGGCTTCGCGGTGCGGTTCGCGCCGGCCACCTTCGCGATGGCGGTACTCGGCGCGGCGCTCGTGGGGGTGGTGCTGCTATGAACCGCAAGGCACAGGGCATCGTGCTCCTGCTCGTCGGCGCCGCGGTGCTGCGGGCCAGCCTCACCGATCTGTATTTGCGATATGTCAAGGCCGGGCTGCGCCCCCTG
>JBPYFB010000297.1:0-13903 GCA_051986465.1 Rugosimonospora sp. | reverse complement strand
GCGGCGGGCAATCTTGGTACGGAAGACATTGCTGGTGATGTCTTCCGTCCCAAGAATCGGTAGACCCGTCTCGGCGTGGCAGAGCCACCCGAGAATTCCCGGAGGTACCGCGTTTCTGCCCGCGAGCCGGTGGGTAGACCGCGGCGTGTTGCTGCAACCACCGCTGACGGCACGTCCATGAGCACAGCGACGATCGCCAAAAGCCCGACACGCCTGCCCGATGCCGTCCGCGCGGAACTGCGCCGAGCCTTCCACAAGCCGTTCGAGATACCCATCATCGTCGCCACCAACGGCACAGTCATGACGCTGGCCTGGTTTCTCGCACCACCCCGCCTGCTCAATCTGCTGTTCACCTTCCACGGGCCGCTGGCCTACCCGATGCTCCTGGCCGTCTGGATGTACTCCGACGTACCAGCAACCAACCTGCTGGGCGCCGACGCCCAGCGCAGCGCCGCCATGCTCGGCGACCGCACCGCGTTGCGCCACGCGCAGCGGGCCAAGAACCTGGTGCTGTGGCTGCTCGTATCACCTCTCGCCACGACCATCGCGATCGCCGTCGGTATCCACGGCAAGCGACCCCTGGCCACCATCTTCACCGCGTTGTGGGTCGCCGTGACACCCCTCGGCGCGCTCGGGATCTCCCCCTGGCTCGGGACCTTCTTCCCCTACCACAACGTGCCGCTACGCCGCCGGTGGGCACACCGCAAACCGTTGCGCCACAAAATCGTCCGGTGGCTCATCCTCGCGATGATGCCGTGGCTGGTGGTACCCGGACTGATCCTCCTGATCAGCGCCCCCACCGTCGGGCTGTGGGTCGCCACCTACTCCACCTGGGGAGGCCGGCGGATACCGGATGCCGAGTTCATCGCCGGCGTCACCGCGGGCTGTGCCGTGGCCGTGCTGTTCTGGATCGCCGGCGCACGCCTGGCGGCCCGGTTCGCCTACCGGCGCCGGGACAAGCTCGCCAACTTCCTGGCCGACCCCGACCAGGGCTGAATCGGCTAGGCCCGATCCGACCCCGCAGGGCGGTCACCCGGCCGGTTCGTAAATCGGGGCGGTACCGGCGGCCACCGGTACCTCCACAAGAGACGGTCCGTCGGCGCTCAGCGCATGGGTCAGTGCGTCCCCGAGTTCGGCCGCGTGCTCGACCCGCCGCCCTGGGCAGCCGAGGCCGGCGGCGACCGCGACGAAGTCGATGCCGTGGATGTCGGTACCGGGCACCTCCGGGATCTGGATGCGCCGGGACAGTTGTTTCACCGCCTCGTACCCGTTGTTGTTCAGCACCAGGAACGTGACCGGCGCCCGGTACCGCGCGGCCGTCCACAGTGCCTGGATCGAGTACATGCTGGAGCCGTCGCCGACCACGCAGACCACCCGCTCGCCCGGCGTACCGGCCGGGCCGGCGCCGGCCAGCGCCCGGCCCACGGCGACCGGCAGGCCCCAGCCGAGCGAGCCGCTGCCGGTGGTCAGGAACCCGCCGGGCCGGGTGATGGGCAGCCGCGCGTGGAACTCCTCGCGGTGGCTGGGTGCCTCCTCCACGAGGACCGAGCCGTCGGGCAGCAGCGGGCGCAGCGTCTCGAAGACCAGCGCCGCCTCGATCGGGTCGGCCACGGCCGGCGCCGCCGGTCGGGCCAGCGGCGCGGGTAGCGGACGGTCCCGCTTCTCGACCAGTTCCAGCAGCGCGCGCACACCGGCCCGTACCGTGCTGAGCACGCTCGTGCCGACCGGCGCCCAGGCCGCCTGGACCGCATCACTGTCCAGGTGGTACAGGCGGGTGCCGTCGGGCAGGAACGGGCCGTCCGTGGCCACGTGGTACCGGAAGATGGGCGCACCGATCGAGACCACGACGTCGTACCCGGCCAGCTTGGCGGCGAGCTGATCCCGCACCGGCGGGAGGCTGCCCGAGAACAGCCGGTGGTCCTCGGGGAAGCCGCTGCGCGCGGAGAGTGGCGCCAGAAAGACCGCGGCGCCCGCGCGTTCCGCCAGTTCGACCACGGCCTGCTGGGCGTCGTCCTCGTCCACCCCCGCGCCGACGACCAGGGCCGGCGCGCGGGCCGCGGACAGCGCCTCGGCCAGCTCGCGCAGCGCGGCCGGCGCCCCGACGAAGTCGGCGTGCACCTCGCGCACCGGCACCGCCGTGGCCGGCTGGTCCCAGTCGTCCTCGGGTACCGACACGAAGACCGGTCCGCGCGGCGGCGTCATCGCCATCCGGTACGCCTCCGCGATCGCACCGGGCACGTCCTGCGCCCGCTCCGGCTGCCCGCTCCACTTCACGTACGGGCGGGGGAACGTGGCCGGCTCGTCCGCGGCAAGGAACGGCCGGGTGGGCAGCATCGACCGGGACTGCTGGCCGGCCAGGATCAGCACGGGTATCCGGTCGCGATAGGCGGTGAAGACCGAGCCCAGCGAGTGCCCCAGGCCGCCCGCGGAGTGCAGGTTCGCCACCGCCAGCCGCCGGGTACCCATGGCATGCCCGGCCGCCATGCCGACCACAACGGATTCCTGCAGGCCCAACACGTAGTCGAAGTCGGCCGGCCAGTCCCGCAACATCCGCAGCTCGGTCGAGCCGGGGTTGCCGAATACGGTGTGCACGCCGGCCTGCCGGAGGAGGTCGAAGACGGCCTCGCGTACGGTAAGCGCCATCGCGGTTCTCCTCTACTGGCCCGCACCGTCCGCACTGTCCTCATAGGACAGTCAGTGTTCGCCGCGGGGGTCAATGTCTGACTTTGGTCCGGTCCGCCCCGGCCTGTCAATGCCGAACGTCCGCTGACGGACGTCTTGACAATCCGGTGGGCCGCGAGAATCGTCGGCAGCCATGGCCACTGCGCTGCAGGAGCTTTTCGATGTACGGCAGACCGTCGCACTGGTGACCGGAGGCGGCTCCGGGCTCGGCCGGGCGATGGCGGAGGTGCTCGCCACCTGTGGTGCGCACGTGGTGGTCGCGGATCGGGACCAGCACCGGTTGGCCGCGGTGGCGCGGGAGTTGGGGCCGGTGGGTCAGGTGGAGACCAGCGAGGTCGACGTCGCCGACCGGGCCGCGGTCGAAACCCTGGTGGACGGCGTGGTCGCTCGGCATGGGCGGATCGACGTGGTCCTCGCGAACGCCGGTATCGCCCGCGGTACCGGGCCGGTTGACCCGTCCGGTCAGCTGGACACGTTCGACCTCGACGACTGGACGGCACTGGTCGACGTGAACCTGCACGGCGTCCTGCACACCATGCGCGCCGCGGCCCGGCACATGAAGCGGCAGCGTGCCGGCAGCATCGTGGTCACCGCGTCCACCGCCGGCCTGCGCGCCGACCCGTTCGTGCCCTACTCGTACGCGGTGGCGAAGGCCGCCGTGGTGAACCTGACCCGGCAGGCCGCGCTGGATCTGGCCCGGTGGCAGGTCCGGGTGAATGCCATCGCGCCCGGACCGTTCCGCACCGCGATCGGCGGCGACGGCCCGCGCGACCCGGTCGCCGACGCGCGGTGGGAGGCGGTACTCCCGCTCGGCAGGATGGGCGACCCGCGGGAGATCCAGGGGCTGACCCTGCTGCTCGCCTCACCCGCGTCCAGCTTCATGACCGGCGGCATCTACCCGGTGGACGGCGGCGCGCTGCTGCAAGGCCCCGGGCTGCCCGCCGTGTCCGGCTAGCCCGAGCACATCCACGCTGGCCCCGGGCCGCCGGGCCGCCACCATGATCCTGCAGACGGCCTGGCACTTCCGTGTCATGGAAGGCGCCTTGCCCGCCTGATCACCCGCGCGCGATGGTGGACCCTGCCGGCCGCCGGCTGGATCCCTTCCCATGCACGGGGCTATCTGGACAGACCTCGCGGCTCGAGCTGTTGATTGACTTCGATGGAGAGAGGAAGGGCTATGCGTAGGAAGGGCATAGTTGCGCGGCTGACGCTTGTGCTCGTGGCTTCGACTGCGCTCGCCGCCTGCAACTCGCACAAAAGCACAAGTACCGCCACGGGATCGACGACGAATCCCAAGTGCGGCGCCGGCACCGGCCAGAAGGCCACCGGCGAGCCGATCAAGTTGGGCGCGATCGCGACCAAGCAGCCCGGTACAGACTTCACCGACATCCCGAACATGGCCAAGGCGTTCTTCGACTGCGTCAACGACAACGGCGGCATCAACGGCCGGCCCATCCAGTACTTCATCGAAACCGAGCAGACCGACCCGGGTCAGGTCGCGGCGCTGGCCAAGAAGCTCGTGGAGAGCGACAAGGTGCTGGGCATCGTCGGCAACACCAGCATCATCGAGTGCGCCGTCAACCACAGCTATTACGAGCAGCAAGGGTTCTACGTCATCGACTCCGGCATCGCACCGGAGTGTTACTCGACACCCAACAGCGCGGCGGTCAACATGGGCCCGCGCTACAGCGTCGACGGCGCCACCCAGTACCTGATCGGGCAAGGCGTGAAGAAGCTGGTGCTCGACCAGTCCAACGTGCCCGGCACCGGCTACATCGAAGGCGGCTTCCTGCTGATCGCCAAGGACGCCGGGATACCGACGCAGTCGCTGAAGGACAACGTGCCGATCCAGGACGCGAACTCGGTCGCGCTGAAGGCGGTACAGGCGGCCGGCAAGGATGGCGGGGTGGTACTGAACTTCACGCCGCCGGAGGCGTTGAAGATTCTGCAAGCCGCCCAACAGCAGGGTCTGCAGGACCGCGTGAAGTGGGCGTGCTCGACCCCGTGCAACACCGACTTCCTGGCGAACGCACTCGGTCCACAGTGGAACGGGAAGCTCGGCGTCAACGCGGAGCTGAACCTCACCACCGCTGCCGGCCCGGACAGCGAGCTGTACCGAGCCGTACAGAAGCGCTACGCACCGAAGATTCCCCTCGGTAGCTTCAGTCAGATGGGCTTCGTCGAGGCCAGTATCGCCGTCAAGGCGTTGATGAGCGTGTCCGGCGAGTTCACGGCCACGAGCGTCAACGAGGCGATCAAGAACATCAAAGGCTTCACGACCGACATCCTCTGCAAACCGTGGTCCTACGGCACCGCACCGTTGCACATCCCCAACAACACCGACCGGACCGTCGTACCGCAGGACGGCAAGATGGCCGAAAAGCAGGGCTGCTTCGCCATCTCCGAAGTGGACCCGGCGATCGCACAGGTCCGCAAGATCGAGGCAGGTAGCTAGCCGGCCGGTGCAACGTACGGAACGAGGAGGTGCAGGTATCGGGTGCCCGACTGGCAGAACTTCCAGCCTTTCATCGTCTCCGGCCTTGCCTTGGGCGGCGTGTACAGCCTGTCCGGGGTCGGGATGGTCGTGCTGTACCGCACCACCGGCGTGCTGAATCTCGCGTTCGGCGCGGTGGGGGCCATGGGAGCGTTCATCGCCTGGTCGCTCATCAACACGTTCGGCTGGCCGCCGGCGCTCGCATACCTCGTCTGCGTCGGCGTCGGTGCCGTCATCTCGTTGGTCTACGGCATCTTCGCCGGGCCGCCGCTGGCCGCTCGCGACCCGTTGGTCAAGGCGGCCGCGACGATCGGACTCGCGCTGATGCTGCTCGGCACGATGTCGTGGATCTGGAGCGACAAGGCGCGCTCGATGGTGCTGCCGACGACCAACTGGCAGTACTCCGTCGGCGAGGTGCTGATCAACTGGACACAGATCATCGCGCTCGCGCTCGGGGTGCTCGTCACGCTGGCAACCGCCGCATTCCTGCGGCGCACAGGCCTGGGTACGGCGATGCGCGCACTCGCCAACGACCGGGACATCACCGCGGCGTTGGGTGTACCGGTGCGTCGCGTCGAGGCCATCACCTGGCTGGTCTCCGGAGCGCTGGCGGGCGCGGCGGGTCTGCTCCTGTCCAACCTCGTCGGGCTGGATGCGGCCACCCTTACCTTCCTGGTCATTTCGTCGCTGGCGGCGGCGCTGATCGCGCGGCTGCGCTCGCTGGTCGTGACGCTACTGGCCGGGATCGTGATCGGTCTGGTCAACGCCATGGCGACCCCGATCCTGTCCATCTCCTCCTACCGCGACATGACACCGTTCGTGCTCGCCGCCGTGGCACTGCTGTTCCTCGCGCGCCACCAACAGATCTCGTTCGCGCGGAGGAACAAGTGAGGCGCCAGGGGCTTCGGATGCGGCATCCCGCCACGGCGGCGGTGCTGCTGCTCGTCGTCCTCGCGGTGCCGCCGGCGCTGAGCACGTACTGGATCGACGTGCTCACCGCGGTGACGATCTACTCCGTCGTCGCGCTCGGGCTCGGGCTCCTCATGGGCCGGGTGGGGCTGGTCTCGCTCGGACAGATCGCGATACTCGCGCTGGGCGCGTGGGTGGCCGCCAAGCTCGCCTATGCCACGTCGTTCCCGTTCCCACTCGTACTGCTGATCGCCGGTGCGATCACGATGGTGCTCGGCACGCTTGTCGGCCTGCCGGCGCTGCGCCTGAGCGGGCTGTACCTGGCGCTCATCACGCTGATGCTCGCCGGTGCGATCACCGTCGTACTGACGACCACGAATTTCCCCAACGGCGGTCCGGGATTCCTCGGCCACACCGAGTCGTCCTTCGGAAATCCGGCGGTACGCCGCCCGGGCATCGCCACCACCGATCTGGCCTACTTCCGGTACACCGCGATCGTGGCCGCGTTGATGTTCGCACTCGTCTTCTGGCACCTGCGTTCGCGTCCCGGTAGTGCCTGGGCCGCTATCCGCCAGAGTGAGCCGGCCGCGCTCGCCGCGGGCGTGAACATCACGACCTACAAGCTGTGGGCGTGGGCGCTGGCGTCGTTCGTGACCGGCGTGGCCGGCGGCCTGCTGGCCGGGAGCGTCGGAAAGCTCTACACCTACCAGTTTCCGACCCGCGACTCGATCATCCTGCTCGCCGTCGTGCTGATGGGTGGGATCTACAACCTCTGGGGCGCGGTCGTGGCGGGGGCGTTGATGAAGCTGCTGCCGGCGTTGCTCGACAACTGGGGACTGCCACCGGACCTGCTGGTCATCCTCTTCGGCGCCGGCGTACTGCAGGTGCTGCTGACGGCGCCGGGCGGCCTGGCCGCGCAGGTGCCCAAGGACCTTGCCCGCCTGGGGCGGACGCTGGTCGTGATGTCGCGGCGCCGGGCTCCGGAGGGCGACGCGCGATGATGGAGATTGCCGGTCTCACCGTACGCTTCGGCGGTGTCACGCCACTGGATGACATGACGGTCACCTTCGGCTCTGGCACGTGCGGGTTGATCGGGCCGAATGGCGCCGGTAAGACAACGTTCTTCAACGTACTGAGCGGCTTTGTGCGACCGCTGCGCGGCACCGTACGCGCGCACGGCGACAACCTGCTCGCCATGCCGCACTACAAGCGTGCGCGTTGGGGCCTGCGGCGTACCTTCCAGACCGAGCAGGCGATCGAGGAGTTGTCGGTCGCTGACAACGTCGCGCTGGCACACGAGCACTCCCGCCAGGGCAGCCGGGCGTCCAGGCGCGCGGACGTGCGCAGCGCGCTGGCGTTTGTCGGTTTGGCGGTCGCGCCGGACGTCAAGGTGGAATCCCTCGGCGCGCGCGACCGGCGTCTGGTGGAGATCGCGCGTGCGATTGTGGGCCGCCCGCGGGTGGTGTTGCTCGACGAGCCGGCGGCCGGCCTGCCCGACGAGGAGACCGAACACCTCGGCCACGTCATCCGCCGCATACCGGAGCACACGGGTGCCCTCGCGATACTGGTCGATCACGACATGAACCTCGTCTCCGCCTGCTGCGACACGACCGCGGTGCTCGACTTCGGCAAGCTGATCGCGGCCGGGCCGACCGCCGAGGTGCTGCGCGATGAGAACGTCGTACGCGCCTACCTCGGTACGGAGGTTGTGTCGTGAGCGCACTGGCCCTCGACAACCTCACCGTCCACCGCGGCGGCCGGCCGGTCGTGCACGGCGTTTCGCTGGAGATCCCGCCGGGCCAGGTGACGGCTCTGCTCGGGCCCAACGGTGCCGGCAAGTCGAGCCTGGTGCTCGCCGTCGGCGGAGTGTTGCGCCCGGCAGGCGGCACGGTGACGCTCGACGAGCGGGACCTCACCGGCCGCCGGCCGGAGCGCGTCCGGCAGGCCGGCGTCGCGGTGGTGCCCGAGGGGCGCCGAGTGCTGTCGGACCTCACCGTGGAGGACAACCTCCGGGTGGCGACGTTCTCGCTCGCGCCGGCCGCCGCGCGGGCCGGACGCGCGTACACGCGCACGCTCTTCCCTGAACTTGAGAAGCGGCTGGACGTGCCGGCGCACGCGCTGTCCGGTGGTGAACAGCAGATGCTCGCGCTGGCCCAGAGCCTGGTATCGCGGCCGCGCTTCATGCTGATCGACGAGCTGTCCCTCGGCCTGGCGCCGCTGATCGTACGGCGCCTCATCCCGACCATCCGTACCGTCGCGGAGTCCGGCGTGGGCGTGCTGCTGATCGAGCAGTTCGCCGCGGTCGCGCTCGACCTCGCCGCGCACGCTTACGTCATCGACCGCGGGCGCATCCGCTTCTCCGGCTCGACGAGCGAGCTGCGATCGGCGCCGGAGCTGCTGCACTCCGCATACCTGCCGAATAGAGAGGGACTGTGATGGCTGACAAGCAGGCCGACACGTTTCCGGATCCGCTTTCCGTCCCGACCCCCGAGGGATGCGAAGGCTGGGAGGAGATGTACCCGTACTACGTGCTGTTCAGCGAGGACCGTAGGGAGTACGAACGCAGCAAGTTCTGGTTCCAGAACCGGTACCACTTGATGGATCCGATGAAGCCGTTCGACATGGTGACGCCGGAGTTCTGCTACATCGCGATCGCCAACCGGAACAACCGCATCTTCCAACTGCCGCCCGCCACCGGCGTGGACTTCCGCGTCGTCAACGGTTACGGATACCTGGCCGGGAGTCCCGTCCTCGACGGCGCGCGGATCGCGGCCCGGGCCGAGGTCTTCGGGCAGCGGGCCGGTCACTACTTCGAGAACTGGGCCGAGATCGAGCAGGACTGGCTGGAGCGGACCAAGGGCGAAATCGCCAAGCTGGAGGCGCTCGAGATACCGGATCTTCCCGAGCTCGAGGACATGTCCGTGGTGACGAACCACCAGGCGCACGGCGCGGGCTACGAGATGCACCAGTTCTTCAACCGCCTGATGGAGGCCAAGCACCTGGCCTGGCACTTCCACATGGAGATGATCCTCATCGGGTTCGGCGCGTACCACACGTTCTTCGAGTTCTGCCAGCAAGCGTTTCCCGAGATCGACAAGCAGGCCATCGCCAACATGATCATGGGCCTGGGCGCCACTCCCTTCGACCGGGCGAACGACGAACTCAAGCGGCTCGCGCGGGTGGCGGTCGATCTCGACCTGGACGCCGCGTTCCGCGGCGGCGACTCCGCGGAGGAGATCTTCGAGCGTCTCGCGGACACGGACGCCGGTCGGCAGTGGCTCGAAGAGTACGACAAGAGCAAGTACCCCTGGTTCATGGTCAACACAGGCGACGGGATGTACTCGCACCACCGAGCCTGGCTCGACGACCGCCGGATGATCGTCAACGGCGTCAACGGCTACACCGCGGAGCTACGTGCGGGCAAGGACCTGTCGCGGCCGCTTTCGCAGCAGCGCGCCGAGGGCGACCGGATCGCGCAGGGCTACCGGGACCTGCTCGAGTCCGAGGACGACCGCAAGGCCTTCGACGCCATGCTCGGCCTGGCCCGGCTGGTCTCCGTACACATCGAGGGGCACAAGTTCTACATCGAGCACTGGTGGCACGGACTGTTCTACAACAAGGTCCGGGACCTGAGCCGGGTCTTCGTCAAGTACGGGTTCTGGGACGACACCGAGGAAATCTTCTACCTGCACCAGGCCGAGGTGTACGAGGCGCTCATCGACTTGCTGCTGTCCTGGGCCGGCGAATGGCCCGCTCGCGGACCGAAGTACTGGCCGCCGAAGGTGGCGCGCCGCCGGGAGATTCTGGAGCGTCTCAAGGACTGGACGCCACCCCCGGCGCTGGGGCCGGTGCCGGAGGTCGTCGGCGACCCGGTGCTGTCCATGCTCTGGGGTATCGATGGCGATGTGCTGCGCGAGTGGGCGACGCCCGTGGACGCGGACACCACGCAACTGCGTGGCACCCCGGCGTCGTCAGGTGTCGTCGAGGGCCTGGCCCGGGTCGTCCACGGCATCGACCAGATGCACACCGTCCACAAGGGAGAGATTCTCGTCGCACCGACGACAAACCCAAGTTGGACACCGGTGTTCAGCCTGATTTCGGCGTGCGTCGCCGACGGTGGCGGCATGATGTCGCACGCCGCGATCGTCTGCCGCGAGCACGGGGTACCCGCCATCGTGGGGGCCGGACGGGCCACTCGGGCGATCAAAACCGGTCAGCGCATCCGGGTGGACGGCAACACCGGCATCGTGACGATCCTTGCGGACCGGGGCGACGATGACCCAAGCGAGTGAAGGCCGGCCATGAGCGCGGAACAGGTGGTGTGGTTCGACGAGCTCGCGGGCGACGTACGCGCGGTGGCGGGCGGCAAGTGTGCGTCCCTCGTGGAGATGCGTCGGGCCGGGTTCCCGGTACCACCCGGATTCGCGATCACGGTCGCGGCGTTCGAGCGGTTCGGCGCGGAGACCGGGGTCAGCGCCGAGGTCGAACGGCTCGTCGCGACGGCCGACCCGGACTCGCCGGAGTCGTTGCGCGCGGTGAGCGCGCAGATCGAGGCGCTCGCCGCGGGCGTACGGCTGCCGGCCGGTGTCATGGGCCTCGTCGAGAGCGCGTACCGGCGCGTGGCGCAGGAGGCCGGCGAGGACGACCCGGCGGTGGCCGTCCGGTCCAGCGCCGTGGGCGAGGACTCCGCCGACGCCAGTTTCGCCGGGCAGCAGGAGACCTATCTGTGGGTACGCGGGCTGACCGAGCTCGAACTGGCGGTGCGGCGATGCTGGGCGAGCTACTTCTCACCGCAGGCGCTGTCGTACCGGGCATGGCTGGCCGGTGGGCGCGGCGTCGGTACGGTCGGCATGAGTGTCGGCGTCCAGCAGATGGCAGACGCGATCGTCGCCGGGGTCATGTTCACCCGCAGTCCCACGACGAACGACCGCTCGATCGTCGCCATCGAGGCCGGACTCGGGCTCGGCGTCAGCGTGGTGGCCGGCGAGATCGCGCCCGACCAGATCTGGGTGAACAAGGTGACCCGGGAGGTTGTCAAGCGCAAGCCCGGCAACAAGCACGTGCGCTACGTGCCGGACCGGGACAACGGCGGAACCCGGTGCGAAGACGTGCCGCCGGACGAGGCGACGCGGCTGTGCCTCGATGACGATACAGCCAAGCAGCTCGCCGAGTACGGCGTCCGGCTCGAACGCCACTACGGCGCGGCGCAGGACGTCGAGTGGGCGTTGGCCCGCGGCGCCGCCGGCACACCGGCGCTCGTTCTGCTGCAGTCACGCCCGATCACCACCGGGCAGAAGGCGGAAGGAGCCGTCACGACCGCGCTGCCGTCCCAGACCGACTACGTGGTCAGGCAACTGCTCGCCACCAGCAAGAAGAAAGTACAGATGTGACCGATGTGGACAGTCGCCCGGTGGCCGAACGGCTCGCCGCTGTCCGTGCGGTGATGCTGGACGTGGACGGCACGCTCGTCGTACCGGTGGGGCCCGGTGGCGCGGGCGGGGATCTGATGCCTCGCGCGGACGAACTGATTCGCCGGTTGCGCGAGTGTGGCATCCGCGTGGTCGTCTACACCAACGGCACCACCCACCCGCCCGAGCACTACGCCCACGAGCTCCGCAAGCACGGCCTGCCCATCGACGACGGCGACCTCCTCACGCCGGCGCTGGTCGCCGCCACCTATGTGGCCCAGCACCATCCAGGCGCCCGCGTGCTCGTGCTGGGCGGTCCGGGCGCGTACGAACCGTTGCTGCGTAACGGGATCAAGGTCGTCGGAGCGGACGCGGACGAGGTCGACGTCGTACTGGTCGCCCACGACGAGCAGATCAACGGCCAGAAGATCGAGGCGGCCTGCCACGCCATCTGGGCCGGGGCGCCGTTCCTGGCCACCTCCATGGCCCGGTACTACTTCCGCAAGGGCTCCCGCGGCGTGTCCCTCTCCGGCGCGGTCGGTGCCGGGATCGCGCACATCACCGAGACATTCCCCACCGTCATCGGCAAGCCCTCGGTGATCTCCATGGCGGCGATCGCCGCACGCACCGGTGTCGACATCTCACGAATCCTCGTGGTCGGTGACGACGCGGACATCGAGATCGTGATGGGGCGTGCGGCGGGCGCGCCGACCGCACTCGTGCTGTCCGGGACGACCGGCGAGAAGCCCCGGGAGGAGATCGATCGGCTGGCCGGCGACCGGCGACCAGACCTCGTGATTTCCGATGTAGGGCAACTGTTCTCGGTACTGCCCGCCCTGGCCGTTGGTACCCGGTGAGGTTGGAGTCGACAGTCATGCACCTGCGCCCCGAGGACGTTGCGGACATCGTGAGCCTGCTGGACTCGCTCGCGCAGGACGAGTTCGAGCTACGTACGAGCGAGCTGCACATCACGGTGCGCCGCGCCGGCCGCGAGGGGTGGACGCAGGAGTCCAACGTGCTCTCCGCGCCGAACGTCGTGACGACCGACATCGCGACCGTCGACTCCGCGGAGTCGATCGCACAGGATGACCCCGTCCGGCCCGGGCTGATGGGAATCCGGGCTCCCCTACCGGGCACCTTCTACCGCGCCGCCAAGCCCGGCGCGGAGCCCTACGTCGAGGTTGGCAGCCGCGTGGCGGAGGACACGGTCGTCGGCCTTCTCGAGACGATGAAGTTGTTCAGTTCCGTGTATGCCAACGTGCGCGGCGAAGTGGTCGAGTTCCTCGTCGACGACGCGGCGGCCGCCGCCCAGGATGCCGTCCTCATCCTTGTACGTCCAGAGGACTGAGCGCATCGTGGCGACCATTGAGCTGGTGGACGTGTCGATCCGGGACGGCAACCAGAGTCTGTGGGGTGCGACGAAGTTCCCGACCCGGCAGATCCTGCAGATAGCACCGGTACTCGACCGGGTCGGACTGCGGGCGGTCGACTTCACCAGCAGTACCCACATGGGCATCGCCGTTCGTAACCATCGCGAGAACCCGTGGGAACGGATCCGGCGCACGCACGCGGCCATGCCGCACACGCCCCTGCAGTTCATTACCGGCTTCCGCTTCATCTCGTGGGAGATGGCACATCCAGATTTCATGAAGCTCGTCTACGAGCGCCTTGTCGCGAACGGGATCTCGCGGTTCGCCCTGCTCGACCCGATGCACGAGATGGCGAACCTGCTCTCCTCCGCAAAGGCCATCAAGGCCGCCGGGGGTGAGGTGGTGGCCGCGCTGATCTACACGCTCAGCGAGGTGCACGACGACGCCTTCTACGCCGGCCTCGCCAAGCAGATGGCGAACTGCCCGGCCATCGATCGGGTCTACATCAAGGATCCGGCCGGCCTGCTGACCCCGGAACGCGCTCTCACGCTGGTTCCGGCGCTGCTGGCCGCGCTCGACGGCAAGCCCCTCGAACTGCACTCGCACACGACCGTCGGGCTGTCCGCGCGGACCTACGTACTCGTGCCCGACCTCGGTATCGAGGTGGTACAGACGGCGTGCGGTCCACTCTCGAACGGCTCGTCGCTGCCGGACGTCCAGCACGTCGTATCGAACCTGCGGGCGATGGGCCACACGGTCGACGTCGACGATCGGCTGCTGGGCGTCGTCGCCGAATACTTCACCCGGATCGCGCTCGCCGAGCGACTGCCGTTCGGCACTCCGCAGGAGTTCGACGCCGCCTTCCTGCGGCATCAGCTCGCCGGTGGGACGCTGACCACCACCAGGCGGCAGCTCACCGAGCTCGGCCTGCAGGCGCGGTACGACGAGCTGATCGACGAGGTGACCCGGGTACGGGCCGAGCTCGGCTACCCGATCATGGTCACCCCGTTCCCGCAGATCGTCGTCCAGCAGGCGCTGTC
>JBPYFB010000296.1:0-7328 GCA_051986465.1 Rugosimonospora sp. | reverse complement strand
ACCAGGTGGCGTACGTGGAGAACTTGTAGCCCTTGGTGTAGTCGAACTTCTCGACGGCGCGGATGAGGCCCAGGTTGCCTTCCTGGATCAGGTCGAGGAAGGCCATGCCCCGGCCGGTGTACCGCTTCGCGATGCTGACGACCAGCCGCAGGTTCGCCTCCAGTAGGCGGTTCTTCGCGGCCTTGCCCTCGCGTGCCACGATGGCGAGGTCGGTGGCGAGCGCGGGGTCGACGGGCCGGTCACCGGTGAGCAACTCCTCGGCGTACAGGCCGGCCTCCACCCGCTTGGCGAGGTCGACCTCCTCCGCGGCGGTCAGCAGCTTGGTGCGGCCGATGCCGTTGAGGTATGCGCGCACGAGGTCGGCAGAGGCGCCCCGGTCCTCGGCGTCGAGGTCGACCGGCGTCTCGCTGGCGTCGAAGTCGTCGGCCAGCTCGTCGTGCTCGGGCGTGACGTGCTCGGGTGCGCCGTGCTCAGCTGCGGCTTGCTCAGGCGCTCCGTGCTCAGGTGCGGTCAGTGGCTGTGCCACCTCACTCGCCTCCCCGTGTCCAAACTTATGTGGCGTACGTGAGAAAGACTGAACCGTCGCACGTGAAGTCGCGGTGAGGCGATGGCCCGTTGGCATGAATTCGGGAGGCGCCTGGTGTGGTTTGGGGGAGTTGGTAGGTGTCCGTCCCCCCGGCAGGTGCGGTGGCCTCCCGCGATCGTGGTACGGATTCCCGGCTATAGCCGGGAAAATTGTCCATGATCTCGGAAAAGGACGTGATCAGGAAGGCCGCCAGCCACCGGCGAGGAGTGCCAGGCCTGTGGATAGCTCTGTGGACGGCGTGTGGACAACTACAGATCGAGGATGACGGTACGCGGGCCGACGTTGACGCTCTCGACGTGCATGAGCGTGCGGAACCGGCCGGTCGCCACCCGCGCGCCCCGCTCCCGCAGCGCCTGCGCGAACGCGTCGACCAGCGGCTCGGCGAGCTCCGCGGGTGCCGCCGCCGACCAGCTCGGCCGGCGCCCCTTGCGTACGTCGGCGTAGAGCGTGAACTGGCTGACCACGAGGATCTCGGCGCCGGTATCGGCGGCAGACCGCTCCTCGTCGAGGATGCGCAGCTCGTACACCTTCCGGGCCAGCGCCTGGGCCACGGCGGCGGTATCCGAGTGCGTCGCACCGACCAGTACCAACAAACCTTCGCCGATGGCGCCGACCACCTCGCCCTCGACCGTGACGCTGGCCCGGCTCACGGTCTGCACCACCGCCCTCACGGCTGCGGCTCGATGAAGCCCCGCTCCACCAGGTGGCTGACGATCGGGGCGGCCACCTCGGCGAGCTCGGCCGCGGGTATCTCATGGGCGGCGGCGAGCAGCTCGATCTGGTCGCGCAGCGGCAGGGTACCGTCACAGCCGCCGACCAGTGCCATGATCAACGGGTCGGTCTCCTCGCTCCAGCGCAGCCCGTCGGCGAGCCCGAGCAGCTGCCGGTCCACCGCCCAGCCCTCCGGCCCCAGGCTCGCCTCCTGCCGAAGGCGCAGCCCGGGCGTGGCCCGGTAGCGTGCGCCGAGCAGATCCCGGCCAGCCAGCCAGTCCTGCCGCGCGAACCAGGCGCCGACGTGGTCGCCCAGCCGGTCCTCGTACGGCTGGCGCAGATCCTCGGCGCGCACGACCGGATCGACGCGGCCCGCGCGCCGCAGGTTCACCACACCGAAGCCGACCGCCTCGACCTTGTTGGCGTCGAACCAGTCCAGCCATTCGGCGGCGAGGAGGCGGTCGGACTCGGCGGCGTCGGCGAGCCAGAGGTTCACGTACGACATCGGGTCGGTGACCTCGCGCTGCACCACCCAGGCGTCCAGGCCGGTACCGGCGACCCAGGAGGCGACCCGCTCCTGCCACGGTTCGCCGGTGACGTGCAGCCAGTTAGCGAGGTACTGCATGGTGCCGCCCTCGGTGAGCAGGTGCGGGGCGGCCGCGGCGAGCTCGGCGCAGACCGCGTCACCGGCCCGGCCCGAGTCGCGGTACACGTACCGGGCCGGGCCGCCCGGACCGACGATGAACGGCGGGTTGCTGACGACGAGGTCGAAGCGGCGCCCCGATACGGGCTCGGTCAGGTCGCCGGCGAGCAGTTCCCATTCCAGGCCGGCGAGCGCGGCGGCGGTAGCGGCGAAGCGCAGCGCGCGCGGAGCCACGTCGGTAACGGTCACCCGTTCGGCGTGTGTGGACAGGTGCAGCGCCTGGACGCCGCAGCCGGTACCGAGGTCGAGGGCGGTGCCGACGGGCTCGCGAATGGTGGCGGCCGCGAGTGTGCTGGACGCGGCGCCCACGCCGAGCACGTGGTCGACGTTCAGGCCACCGGTGCGGTTGCCGGCGGGCAGATCGGCGAGAATCCACCAGTTGTCGCCGTACGGCTCCAGGTCGATACCGGCCCGCAACTGTCCACTTTCGACAGAGGGGACGAGCAGGCCGGCGTCGAGGGCTTCCGAGACCGGCAGCGGATCCAGCGCGCGGGCAACGTGGTCGGTCTGCTCGCTCTGCGCGCATACGAAAAGGCGGATCAGCGTACCCAACGGGTCGCGGTCTCCGGTCGCCCGCAGCGCGGCGCGGAAGTCGTTGCGACGGATGGCGGCGGTCGCCTCGGCCCCGATTCGGGCGGCGATTCCGGAGCTCGTGTACCCGTGTTCGACCAGCGCGGCCCGTAGCCGCGCCACCCCGTCGGCCGACAGCAGTGGTTCGATCACGGTTCCATGCTGTCCCATCGGCCGGGCCCGACCCCGTCCGGGGTCCCCAGCTCCTTTCTGCACGGCCCCGAGATCCCCGCCGACAGGCCAAGGTCCCGGCCGCCCCAAGATCCCCGCCGGGAGGCCCCAAGATCCCCGCCGGGAGGCCCCAAGATCCCCGCAACTTCATTGAAGTTGCGGTGTTGAGGGCGGCCCAACCCCGCAATTTCAATGAAGTTGCGACGATCTTGCCGGGCGGCCGGCCGGCCGGCGGGCGGGCAGCGCGAAGGAGGCTCAGTGCAGGCGGCCGGCGAAGGCGAGGACCAGAGTCTGGATGGCCTGGGCCGGGTCGCGCGCGACGAAGGTACGCCCGCCAGTCGCCTGCGAGATCTGCTGGAGCGAGGCCACGTCCGCCTGCGGGCCGACCGCGATGCTGATCACCTGTACCGGCGCGTCCGGCCGCTGCTCCTGCCCCAGCCGGCTGATCAGGTCCGCCAGGGTGAGCCCCTTGCCGCCCAACTCGTTCGCGCCGTCCGTGATCAGCAGTACCGCGTTGGTGCTGTTCGGTTGCCAGTGCTTCTGCGCCTCGTGGAACGCCGCGTACACGGTGTCGTAGAGCGGGGTGAGGCCGTTCGCCATCAACTGGTTCACCGCGGCGATGAGCGCCTGCTTCCGGGAGACCGGGCCGACCGCGCCGGTGATCGGTCCATAAGGGACGATCTGCCGGTACTCGCTGGTGGTTCCGGTACGCAGCGAGAAGTCCCACAGCCCGATGTTGGTTGTATTGGTCAGCAGGTTGAAGCCGGCCGTCGCGGTCTGCTGCAGCAGTTGCATGCGGGTCTTGCCGGCACCCTCGACCGGAGTCGTCATCGAGCCGGAGGTATCCAGCACGGCGACGAGGTTCGTGGCGCGTTGCAAAGACGTCCACACGATGACGATCTGGCTCAGCGCCTGCGCGTCGGGAATGGCGCGGGGTACCGGGATCGCGGCGCGGAAGCCGCTCGCCGCCGGCAGCGCCCGGGCGTCGCGTACCGTGCGGTCGGGGCCGCGCAGCGCCTGTGCGGCGAGCGCGTCCTGCCCCGCCGAGCCGAGCAGGTACCGCTGGAACTGCTCGGCGGTTGCGTTAGCGGTCTGGTCCACCCAACTGGCCCGCAGCACCGTGTACGGGTAGTCGGCGACGATCGGCGCCTGGGTCGGGTAGATCGGCACCATCGGATCGTTCGCGCCCGGGCCGGTGTCGTATTCGGCGAGGTCCCGTTCCAGCACCGGGAACGCGCCGATGGTGGATTTCGGTGTGCTCTGTGCCGCGAAGTAGTCGCTCGTCTCCGCGGTGACCCCGCCGATCACCTGGGCGAGGCCGAGGCTGGCGACCAGCTGGGCGTCGCTGACGGTACCGGTGGCGTTCTGGTCGAGCAGGGCCACGACCGAGGCGAGCCCGGCGGTTGAGGTACCCGGATCGGTGAGCCCGACCCGCAGCGCCGCGTATTCGGGGTGGCCGGCCTGCTGCCATACATGCGGCTGGGTCATCGCGCCGAAGACGTCGGTCCAGCCGAGCGGTCGCTGCGGCCAGCCCAGCGCTTGGGCCATGCCCTCCCGCACCGCGAGTACCAGCGGCGAGCTGGCGATGCTGGCGGGTTGCTTGGGCAGCATCGCGGCGGCGTCGGGCCGGCTACCCGCGACGGAGAGCCACAGGCTGGAGTCGGGTATCCATACTGTCGGGCGTGCCCCGTCGCGCGCCGGATCCCACGCCGGTCCGAGCGCCTCGGCCATCTGGCTCGGCGCTTTCGGCGTGACGTTCGCGCCGACGCACTGGCCGGCCACGGCTGGTTTGGTCGCGGTCCACTGGTCGGCCAGACCCTTGAGTACGTCGGCGACGCTGGGCACGGCGACGATATTGATCGTCATGAGTTGGCCGGTGCAGGCTCCGCTCGCCGAGGTCGAAGTGACGGCGAGGGTGGTCGCGACCAGGCCACCGGCAACCACCACCGCCAAGCCCGCCCATACGACGCGTAACCTGAAGGGCACCGGTTGCGTACGGTCCCGCGATCGCCGACCCCGTGGATGGTGCGAGGTAATCGTCGCATCGGCCCTGCTACGCGCCATCGTGTGCCACCCTCGTCGACCGGGAAAGTCACCGGTCCAGTGTGGACCGATGATGGTTCGGGGTTGAATACGTGACGTATTGTTACCAGGCTTGCGGGTCGATAACATCGTCTTCCCACCCGGCGCGTTCGGCTGGTTGGATTACCGGGGCGGCTATGGGGCGGATAGTTGCGGAGCAGTACGAGCTGATCAGTGCGATCGGTCGAGGACCGACCGGCACGGTTTGGCGTGCCGAAGATCGCGCAACTCGTGAAGCTTTCGCGGTTAAGCTGCTCGATGCGCAGTTCGCCAATGATGCAACCGTTGTCGAGAGGTTCGTCCGCGAAAGGCATGCGCTGTCTGCCCTCGCGCATCCCGCACTGGTGCGGGTGGGCGACCTCGTCGCCGACGGGATGGATCTCGCGCTCGTGGGCGACCTCGTGCTCGGCTTGGACATGCGCCAGGAGATCGGGATGTCCGGCGGGTTCCCACCCGACATCGCCGTGCAGCTCTGCCTGCAGGCTGCCGAGGCGCTCGCCGCCGCGCACGCCGCCGGCCTTGTGCACGGCGACATCAAACCCGCCAACCTCCTGCTGACGGAGGCGCGGAACGTGACCGAGGCGGGGGAGCTGGCCGGAGCGCGGGTACTGCGGATCACCGACTGCCGGGTGGCGTGGTTGGCGCGCGGGCACCGCGATGGTGTTTCCCGGTTCGGCAGCCCGGAGTACGCCGTACCAGAGGTGATTCTGGGCAGTCCCCCGGTTCCCGCCACCGACGTGTACGGACTGGGGTTGGTTCTCTACGAGGCGCTGCTCGGCGTACCCCTCTTCTTTGACGACGACCCTTCGCACGTACTACGCCAGCATCTGCGCGGGCGTCCGGTGGTGCCGCTCGATGTTCCGGCGCCGCTGCGTGATGTCGTCGAGTCCGCGCTCGCCCGGGAACCGCAGGCGCGGCCGCGGGCCGACGAGTTCGCCGACGACCTGCGCCGGCTGCTGTCCGCGCAGCGCCGGCGCACCGCCACCCCCGCACCACCGCCGCCCGTGGTTGAGCGTCCCGCCCAGCATTCGGCCGCCAGCGCGCCGCCCAGCGGCGGCGGGCGCCGCCCCAAACGGGCCGTGGCGGCCATCTCCAGCCGGCGCCGCCCGCTCGTCATCGGCGCGGTGGTGGCGCTGATCGCCGTGCTGACCGGTCTGATCCTGGCGAGCCTGCCCGACGCGCGCGGCAGCGCCGGCGGCGCGGGCGCGCTGCCCAGCGGCGGCGCCACCAACCAGCACACCGGCTGGCCCGCGCCGCAGTTGTCCGCCGAAGCCAGCGCGGCCACCGCCGATGGGGCGGCCATCTTCACGCGGTACTGGTTCGACGCGCTCAACTACGCCGTCGCCACCGGGGACACCGGCCCGCTGTCCGCCGCGACCAATCCCGACTGCCACACCTGCGCCGCGATCCTCGCCGCCATCAACCGGGGGTACGGGAACGGAGCGCACCTGCAGGGCGGTGAGTACACCCTGCGCCAGGCGACGGCCGACAACTTCTTCACCCTGACCCAGCCGAAACTCGGCATCGTCTACGACCGCAGGCCCTACTCCGTCGTCGCGTCGAGCGGCGCCCAACTGGAAAGCTCGCCCGGGGTCACGTTCGCCACCTGCCAGGTGTTGCTGGAGCGCGTGGCGGACCACTGGCGCCTGCGCGAGATCTTCGGCTCGACGCCGGTCGCCTGATGCTCGCGGTCGTCACCGGGGGAGCCGGGTACATCGGGACCAACCTCGCGTGCGCGCTGCGGGCGGGCGGGTACGGCGTGCGCGTGGTCGACCTGCGCGAGCCGGTCACCGCGGCGCGGCACGGCGCGGCGTGGGTACGCGCGGACGTGCGGGACGCGGCTGCCATGCGGTCCGCGGTCGAGGGCGCCGACGTGGTGTACCACCTGGCCGCCGTCATCTCGATCGTGGGTGGCCTGCGCGGCCTGGTGGAGTCGGTCAACGTCGAGGGGGTACGGGTCGTGGCGCGCGCCGCGCTCGCCGCCGGTACCCCGCGCCTCGTGCACTGCAGCTCCGTGCACGCCTTCGACGTGTCCGCATGCGGCGGGCGCACCGTCGACGAGTCCGCGCCGCGGGCCACCAAGCCCGCGTTGCCTGCGTACGACCGGTCAAAGGCGGCCGGCGAGGAGGCGCTGCGCGAGGTGGTACGCGACGGTCTCGACGCGGTCGTGGTGAACCCGAGCGGGGTGATCGGCCCGGTCGACGAGGCGCCGTCGCGGATGGGCGCGGTGTTGCTCGCGATGTGGCGCGGCCGGTTTCCGGCGTTGGTGGGTGGCGGCTTTCACTGGGCAGACGTGCGGGACGTGGTCGACGCGTTGCGGGCGGCGGCGGTACGCGGGCGGACGGGCGAGAGCTATCTGGTACCCGGTACCCGATGCTCCATTGTGGACCTCGCGCGCCTCGCCGCCAGATGTTCCGGGCGGCGGGTGACCACCCGGGTGGCGCCGGGATGGCTGTTGCGGGCAAGCGCTCCCGCGGCGACCGTGCTCGCCCGGCTGACCGCAAG
>JBPYFB010000295.1:0-19873 GCA_051986465.1 Rugosimonospora sp. | reverse complement strand
GTCGATGGCACGCTGGAGCGGTTCCTGCGCCTTCCGTTCACGCTGCCCGAGCCGGATCTGGTCGAGGCGGTGGCCCGGCTGGCCAAGGCCCGCCGCGAGCTGGACCGCCCGGCCCGGCGCACCTGGGAGTCCCCGGCGCTGGTCGCCTGATACCAATCGACATACCCCCCGACCCATTGGCAAGAAAGTTGCGGAAGTGCGCGTGGCCGGTGTTACCGTGCCGGGGTGCCCCACGCCGACCTCTCCAGCGCGCTGCGTGCTGCGCAGGAGGGCGACGAGGCCGGCTTCGCGGTCCTGTGGCGTGCGCTACACCCGGGCGTGCTGCGCTACCTGCGTGTCGTAGCTGGTGACGCGGCCGAGGACGCGGCCTCCGAGACCTGGCTGCAGGCCGCCCGCGACCTGGCGACCTTCCGGGGTGACATCGACGCCTTCCGGGTGTGGCTGTTCCGCATCGCCCGCCATCGCGGTATCGACGAGCAGCGCCGCGCGGCCCGCCGGCCGGCGATTCCGTACGACCCGCACGGTCCGGCGCCCGAGACCGCCATCGCGGCCACTCCGGACGCGGCCGAGGAGGCGCTGCGGCGGGCGGAGACCCGGTGGGCGCTCGCCATGATCGCGTCGCTGCCGCCGGACCAGGCGGAGGCGGTCATGCTGCGCGTGGTGGCCGGGCTGGATGCCGCCGCGGCCGGCGCGGTGCTCGGCAAGCGGGCCGGCGCGGTGCGCGTCGCCGCGATGCGCGGGCTGCGCCGCCTGGCGGCCAGCGACGAGATCCAGGCGCGGCGACCACGCGACGCAACCGCCGATTCACCGAAGCGGGAGGACGAGCCGGCGGCGCCGTCCGCTGTAACGCGTGACGAGCCGCCCGCGCTTCTTGAGCGTCATGGACACTGCAGGTAAACCGGGCAACATCGGCCGCCGCGAGGCCGACCGGCTGCTCTCCGGCCGGTCGGACGAGACCGGGCGGCCGGAGCTGGTGCGCTTGCTCAACGCGATATCCGGGCCCGCGCTGCCCGAGGAGGTGGCGGACGAGTCCGCCGCCGTGGCGTTGTTCAGCCGCCAGTACGAGTTGGCCCACGCCCAGCGGGCCCGTACCCGCCGGATCCGGCGCACGGCGGCGCGGTTGGCGGCCGCGTTCGCCGTGCTGCTGGTCGGCGGCCTCGCCACCGGCGCGGAAGCCGGTGTGCTCCCCGCCGCACTGCAGCGGCCGGCGCACTCGCTCTTCTCCTCGCTGGGTGTGCCGGAGGCGCCGCCGAGCGTGACGCCCAACGCGGGCCTGACACCCGCCGCCCGCGGCGAGTCCCGGATGCCGAGCCCGTACAGCAGCGCCTCGCCCTACCCGAGCTCGTTCACCGGCTGGTGCCACGCATACCGCAATGGTGGGAAGAGCCTCGGCAGGAAAGAGCTCGACGAGCTCGCGACGGCAGCCGGCGGTACCGACAAGATCGACGCGCTGTGCACGGCGGTGCTGGGCGCCGCGGCCTCGCCCTCGCCGTCCGTCAGTGTGAAGCCCAGCAAGGTTCACGGCCGGCCCACCCCGAAACCGTCGCACAAGTGAGGGGCCCGGTAGCCGCAGTGTTCGTCGACCGCACCGGTCGGCGCCGCCGCGTTGCCACAATCGCCGGTTCCGGTCTCGGCGCGGCCGCTCTGGTCGCGCTCGGCCTGCTGGTCAGCGGGGTCTCCGGCGGTGCCCCCGCGCACCTGCCGGGCCTGCCGCCCAACGCCGGCCAGGCCGGCTTCCTCCCCGCGCCCGCCACCGCCTCGGCGCCGTCCATGCCGCGCTCGCTGAGGCCCTCGCACACGCCGACCGCCGTGCGAACGCCTTCGCCGAGCGCCTCCGCCACCCCGGTTAGCCACGGCCACAAGCCCTCGCAGACCCCGAACCATCCCGGACAGTCGAAACGGAAGTAGCGTGCGCAAGCATGAGAAGCGGCGCGAGCCTCGCGCGCACTGGCTCCTGCTCGGGCTGTTCCTTCTCGTGCTCCTCGGCGAGCTTGGGCTGCACGCGTACATCGCGCACATCGGGGATGAGGGGGTCGGCCAGCAGACGACCGCGGCCGGCGCCGGCACCGCGCCGGCCGCGGTTACCGACGGCGGGCCGGTGCAGCGAATCGCCCCGAACGGCGCCGTCACCACCCGGACGCTGCCGCCCCGTACCATCGCGTTCACGTTCGACGACGGCCCGGATCCACAGTGGACTCCGCAGATCCTCGACCTGCTGACGCGGTACGGCGCGCACGCGACCTTCTTCGAGATCGGCTCGCGGGTCAACGAGTACCCGCAACTGACCCGCCGGATCGTCGCGCAGGGCAGCGAGGTTGGCCAGCATACGTTCACGCATGTCGATATGCAGGCGACCCCGGCCTGGCGCCGCTCGGTGGAGATCACCCTGGCCGGCAACGCCATCGCCGCGGCGACCGGCCGGATGCCGGTACTGTTCCGCCCGCCGTACTCGTCCGAGCCCGACGCGGTGACGGCGCGCGACTTCGCGGCGCTGCGCCAGGTCGGGCAGTCCGGATACCTGACCGTGCTGGCCGACCTCGACACCCAGGACTGGAACCGGCCCGGCGTCGCCGCGATCGTGGCCGCCGCGACCCCACACAGCGGCACCAGCGCGGTTGTCATGATGCACGACTCGGGCGGTGACCGCTCGCAGACGGTCGCGGCGCTGGCGATCCTGCTGCCTCGGCTGTCCCACGCCGGGTACCGGTTCACCACCATCTCCGAGGCGCTGCGGCTACCGCCCGCCCCGCCCGCGCCGATCTATGTGCGGATGCGTGGCGAGGCGCTGCGCATCGCGCAGATCGGCTCCGACTGGGTGGTCCGGCTGATGACGATCCTGCTAGCGCTCGCCATCGCACTGTCCGGGTTGCGGTTGGCCATCCAACTGTTCTGCGCCCGCCGGCACGTGCGCGGCCTGGCCCGCCGGCCGCCCCGGCGGCAGTACCTCGGCGCGGTATCGGTGATCGTGCCCGCCTACAACGAGTCGGCGAACATCGCCGCGACCGTACGGTCCCTCGTCGCCAGCGACTACCCGCGCCTTGAGGTGATCGTGGTCGACGACGGCTCGACCGACGGTACCGGCGAGATCGTGCGCTCGCTGGGCGTGCGCGGCGTGTACGTGCTGCGCCAGCCCAACGCGGGCAAGCCTGCCGCGCTGAACAACGGGATCGCGCACGCGCGCGGCGACCTGCTCGTGATGGCGGACGGGGATACGGTCTTCGAGCCGGACGCGATCGGCCAACTGGTCCAGCCGTTCGCTGACCCGGAGGTAGGTGCGGTGGCCGGCAACACGAAGGTGGCCAACCGGCGCGGGCTGCTGGGCCGCTGGCAGCACCTCGAGTACGTGGTCGGGTGCAACCTGGACCGCCGCGTGTTCGACGTCGCGGAGTGCATGCCGACCGTACCGGGTGCGATCGGCGCGTTCCGGCGCGAGGCGGTACGCGACGCGGGTGGCATCTCCACCCAGACGCTCGCCGAGGACACCGACTTCACGATGGCGGTGGTACGGGCCGGCTGGCGCGTCGTGTACGAGCCGAACGCGGTCGCCTGGACGGAGGTCCCCGGTACCATCCGGCAACTGTGGCGGCAGCGGTACCGGTGGTGCTACGGCACCATGCAGTCCATGTGGAAGCACCGGCGCTCGGTCGTCGAGGGCCGCTCGTCCGGGCGCCTGGGCCGGCGCGGCCTCGCGTACCTGCTGATGTTCCAGGTACTGCTGCCGCTCGCCTCGCCCGCGGTCGACGTGTACGCGCTGGGCGGCCTGCTGTTCCTGCCGTTGACGCGGGTACTCGCGGTGTGGGCCGGTTTCACGGTCGCCCAGATGCTCGCCGCCGCGTACGCGCTGTGGCTGGACCGGGAGCGGTTAGGTCCACTGTGGACCATTCCGCTACAGCAGATCGTGTACCGCCAGATGATGTACCTTGTCGTGATCCAGTCGACTGTGATGGCCCTGACCGGCGGTCGCCTGCGCTGGCACCGGCTGGTACGGACGGGGGCGGCGACGGCTCACGCGGGCCAGGTGTAGACCGCGCCGGGCCGCGCGGCGGTGCCGGAGTACCTGCACGACCCCCAACGTCCACAGTGGATACTGGAGGGTGAAGGCCCAGCGGAACGCGGACAGCGTACGGCCGCCGAGCAGGTCCAGCACCAGGCCGATACCGAGGATCAGCACGATCGAGGCGGTGAAGCCGCCCACGTTCACGATGCCGCTCGCGCTGCCGAGCTGGCGCGGCGGGTTGAAGGTGCGTGCGTAGTCGAAGCCGATCGCCGAGCCGGGTCCGTTGGCGGCCAGCGTGAGTACCAGCAGCGCCAGCAGCCACACGGGTGCCCGCCCGGGCCACAGCAGCACGACTGTCCACATGAGAGCGCTGCTGCCCACGATCGACAGGACCAGGACCGAGCGGTGATACGGGAGCCGGCCGCACAGGTGACCGATGGCCGGGCCGATCAGGATCGCGACGTTGAGCAGCGACAGCAGCAGCGCGGCGGTACCGGGGGAGAGGCCCTCGCCCTCGACGAGGAACGGGTACCCCCACAGCAGGCCGAAGACCACGGCGGAGAACTGGCTCGCGAAGTGGGCCCACAGCCCGAGCCGGGTACCCGTCAGCGACCAGGCGCCCCGTAGCGTCGCCTCCCGTGGCGGGCGGGTGGGCGGCAACGGCGCCGAGGGCGCGTCGCGCAGGCCGAGGACGATCATCGCTACGGCCGCTACCCCCACGCCGGCCGCGGCGCAGTAGGTGACCGTCCAGCCCGCGCCGTGCAGGAGCACCAGCAGCGGTACCGCCGAGGCGAGCGCGCCAAACTGCCCGAATACCCCGGTCAGCTGGACCATCAGCGGGTTGTGCCGGGGCGGGAACCAGCGGGCGATGACGCGCAGCACGCTGATGAACGTCATCGAGTCGCCGACGCCGATCAGCACCCGGGCCGCGATGGCCGGGCGTACGTCGTCGGCGAGCGCGAAGGTGAGCTGCCCGAGCGCCATGAGCGCGGCGCCGATGGCCAGCAGCCGGCGCGGCCCGTACCGGTCCACCAACAGCCCGACCGGTACCTGCATCCCGGCGTACACGGCGAGCTGCGCCACCGAGAACATCGCGAGCAGCGCCTCGCCGATGCCGAAGCGCTGGGCCGCCTCGATGCTCGCCACCGCCAGGGACGAACGGTGGAACACGGCCACGAGGTACGCCATGGCCGCCAGGCCCCACGCGAGGTACGCGCGCTTCGACGGCCGGTCGCCCGGGGCGGTCACCGGCCCGGCCGCAGGTGCGCGGCGAAGGTGCCGAGGTGCGCCTCGACGAGATCGGCCCACCGCTCGATGTCGTCGCCGTCGCGTAGCGCCTCAAGCAGCTCCGCGTGGTCGGCCAGCGCGCGGTTGCGGCGCTCCGGCTCCAGCCGCATGTTGGTGATCCCGATGCGCATCTGCCGGTCGCGCAGCCGCTGGTACAGGTCCGTGAGGATGCGGTTGCCGCCGGCGTGTACCACCGCCGCGTGGAACTCCCGGTCGGCGGTCATCAGTGCCACCACGTCGTCCCGCTCCTGGGCGGTATGCATGGCGGACAGCAGCGGTTGCAGCACGGCGACCAGCGCGCCCCGGTGCGCGTACGCCCGCCGCGCCGCGTGCACCTCGACGAGGTGGCGCGCCTCGATGACGTCCTCGATCTCCTGCGCGGATACCGGCAGGACCAGGGCGCCGCGCTTCGGGTACAGGGCGACGAGCCCCTCGGATTCGAGCCGCAGCAACGCCTCGCGAACCGGGGTGCGGGACACCCCGACCGCGGCTGCGATCTCAACCTCGGTCAGCAGCGCGCCATCGGCGTGGATCTGTTCGAGGATGGCCCGCTTGAGATGCTGGTACACACGGGTTGCCGCGGGGAGGGCCGCCGTTGTGGGATGCATGATGTATACAAGCTATGCCATGCGTCCATCGACGCGCGCCCTCGCGAGAGTCAGATCACAGCCCCGCGACGGCCCCGGTGTACATCTCCTCGATACGGTCGGCGAACGTCTTCTCCACGATGCGTCGCTTGATCTTCATCGACGGCGTCAGATCGCCGTCCTCCACGGTCAGGTCGCGCGGGAGGATGGTGAACTTCTTGATCGTCTCCCACCGGTTGAGCTTCGCGTTCAGCTCGGTGACCGCCGCCTCGACCAGCTCCCGTGCCTCCGCTGACGTGACGATCTCCGAGTACGGCCGCCCGGCGAGCGGGCCGTCCGCGGACCACGCCGCGATCGTGTCCGGGTCGAGCGTGACCAGCAGCGTGCAGTAGTTGCGTGCCTGCCCGATGACCAGCGCCTGCGACACGTACGGGCAGACCGCCTTGAACATGCCCTCGATGTACGTGGGCGCGACGTACTTGCCGCCGGACGTCTTGATGAGGTCCTTCTTCCGGTCCGTGATCTTCAGGTACCCGGCGGCGTCCAGCTCGCCGATGTCACCCGTACGCAGGAACCCGTCCTCGGTGAAGGCGGCCGCCGTCTCGTCCGGCAGGTTGTGGTACCCGCGCATCACCGGCGCGCCGCGCAGCAGCACCTCGCCATCCTCCGCGATGCGGCACTCCAGGTCACCCAGGCGCGTGCCGACGGTACCGATGCGCAGCTTGCCGGGGCGGTTGCAGAAGTTGCCGGCGCTCGTCTCGGTGAGCCCGTATCCCTCCATAATGGACAGACCCGCCGCGGCGAAGAACTCGGCGATCTCCTTGGCCAGCGGCGCCGAGCCGGAGATCATGATGCGCATCCGGCCACCCAGCCGGGCGCGCAGCTTCGAGAAGACCAGCCGGTCGGCGACGGCGCGCTGCGCGGCGAGTACCGCGGGTACCGGCTGCCCGGCCTGCTCCAGGTGCACCGCGCGGCGCCCGACCCGTACCGCCCACGCGAAGATCTTCGCCTTCACCGGGCTACCGGAGCGCGCCGAACCGACCGCGACGTTGTACACCTTCTCGAAGATGCGCGGCGCCGCACACATCAGCGTCGGCTGTACCAGCGCCAGGTTCGCCACGATCCGGTCCACCCGACCGTCCACATAGGTCGGTACCCCGCCGTGCACGAGGCCACACAGCAGCGTCTTGCCGAACGAGTGGGACAGCGGCAGCCAGAGGAACTGCATGTCGTCGGGGAGCAGCAGGTCGTCGGCGAGCTGCGCGACCGCCTCCCAGACCCAGCCCCGGTGCAGCAGTTCGACGCCCTTCGGGCGGCCGGTGGTGCCGGAGGTGTAGATCAGGGTGGCGAGGTGCTCCGGGCCGATCTCGGCGACGATCCGGTCGACCAGGTCGGGCTGGGTGGCGAGGGCGGCGGCGCCGCGCCGCTCCAGCTCGGCGAGGGAGATGGTGGGTACCCGCGCCTTGTTCGTATCCGCCTCGCCGTCCATCAGCACCACGCAGTCCAGGTCGAGGTGCGCGACCTTCGCCGCCTGCGCCGCGTCCTCCGCGATGACCACCCGCGACCCGGAGTCCGACACGATGTACGACGCCTCGTCCGGTTCGGTCGTCGGGTACACCGTTGTCGTCGCGGCGCCGGCGCACATCACGCCGAAGTCGGCGAGTATCCACTCCAGCCGGGTGCTGGCGAGGATCGCCACCCGGTCCTCGGGCGCCACGCCGAGTCCGACCAGGCCGGCCGCGATCGCGACGGCGCGCTGCTTCACCTGCGACCAGGTGAGCCACCCGGGCTGGCCATCGGGGCCCGGGTGGCCCAGCGCCCGCGCGTCCGGCGTCGCCGTGACGCGCGCGAAGAACATGTCCGGAATTGAGCGGTAGGGGATCTCCAGCGTCATGCGTCGCTCGCCTCCGGTTCGCCGTCGCACCGTTTTGTTACTGAAGAGTAGCGGCGAAACCGTCCAGTAATCCAGGCCTCAACTCGTGACGTCGCGGCCGCTGAACCTGGCCCACGCTGCGCTGCCGAAGATCGCCAGGTAGGCGAGGGCCGACAGCAACCCGGGTGCCAGCCGGCCGAAGTCCACCGGATCGCGCATCAGCTCGGCGAACGACAGCCAGTAGTGCGTCGGCAGGAACCGCTGGATCGCGTGCAACTGGGGGATCGCGTCCATGATCTGGCTGGAGAAGTAGAGCAGCATGGCCGCGATCGTGGCCGCGATCGGCTGTTCGGTCAGCGTGGAGACGAACATCCCGATCGCCGCGAAGCCGGTCAGGCACACGGTCAGGTACAGGCAGACCAGCATCAGCCGGCCAACCCCGACCCAGAAGGGCAGCATGGAGCCGGAGAGCGTGAGCACCGGCCCGCCGCCGAAGAGCGCCAGCCCGAGCAGCGCGCCCACGGCCGCCACCAGCAGCGTGCAGACCAGCGCGAACGTCACGATCGCGCCGAACTTGACCAGCAGCAGCCGGGTGCGGTCGACGGGTACCGCGAGCAGGTACCGCAGGGTGCCGAGGTTCGCCTCGCCGGCGATGGCGTCACCGGCGATGGAGGCGACCGCGATCGGCAGGAACAGCGGGAGCTCCAGGGTCAGCGCCGAGAGCGCGACGAACAGCCCGTTGCTCGTGATGCTGCCGAGGAAGTTGCCAACGTCGCCACCGCCGCCGGCCGGCGGCTCGGTGACCTTCACGGCGATCGCGATGATTATCGGTACCACCGCCAGCACGGCCAGGCCCACCCAGTTGCGCCGCCGCCCGAAGATCAGCCAGAGCTCTGAGCGGAAGAACCGGGTGGAGAGCAACGGCGGTGAGACGACACCGCTGGGCGCCGTCTGCGCCACTGGCACGGCTTCCGCCACCGGCGCGGTCTCAGCCACTGACATCGAAGCCCTCCCCGGTCAGCTCCACGAACATCTCCTCAAGGTCGCTCGCGGACACCTCGAACCCGCGTACCGGGACGTCCGCGTGGACGAGCGCGGCGACCACCTTCTCGGGTGCGATGGCGGTACCGTCGCCGATCGCCGCCGTCACCGTCTCGCCCACCCGCTCCACGTCACCGAGCCCCAGGTCGGCCAGTACCTTCGCGGCAGCGCCCGGGTCCGAAGTGAGCACCCGTACCCGCGGCGCGGTCTGCGCGCGCAGCGTCGCCAGCTCGCCCTGGGCCACCAACTTCCCGAGGTGCATCACGCCCACGTGCGTGCAGATCTGCTCCACCTCGGAGAGCAGGTGGGTGGAGAGCAGCACGGTGATCCCGTCCCCGGCCAGCGCGGAGAGCAGTTGGCGCACCTCGCGGGTGCCCTGCGGGTCGAGGCCGTTGGTGGGCTCGTCCAGGATGAGCAGGTCGCGGTGGCGCAGTAGCGCGCCGGCGATGGCCAGCCGCTGGCGCATGCCGAGCGAGAAGATGCGGTACCGCTTGCCGGCCGCGGCGAGCAGGCCCACCCGGTCCAGCGCCGCGTCCACCCGCTGCCGCTCGGTGGCCGGATCCGTGGTGCGATCGGCGGCGTCCAGCCGGCGCAGGTTGTCCCGCCCGGACAGGTACGGGTGGAACGCCGGTCCTTCGACGAGCGCGCCGACCCGGGGCAGGACCCTGGCGGCCCCCGCCGGCATCGGCTCGCCGAGCAGATCGTGGCGGCCGCCGGTCGGCCTGATCAGACCGAGCAGCAGGCGGATCGTGGTGGTCTTACCCGACCCGTTCGGGCCGAGGAACCCGTACACCGAGCCGGCCGGAACGGCCAGGTCGACGGCGTTCACCGCGACCTGGCCGGATCCGAAGCGCTTGGTCAGCCCGGTAGAGGCGATCGCCAGCGCTTCTGCCGTCATTTCAATGCCGCCGCGGGGTCCGCTGCCGCGGTGGTGAGCTGCTGGCCGGAGACGGCGCCGACAAGCACCCGGCCGTCATCGGTCAGCAGTACGGAGAACAGCCGGCCCGAGAACATCCGGCCGCTGCCCCAGGACCCCCGTACCTGGGGCAGCGCGCCGAGGATCGCGTCCAGCGACTGGCTGCCCTGGACCGCGCCCGCCCTGGGTCGCGTCTTCTGCTGCCCCACAGGCGGCGTCTGCTGCGGCGCCTGCTCCTGCGGCATGCGTGCCACGAGGACCGACGTCCAACCCGTACCGATCACCGCGGTCTTCGGTGCCTCGCCGGCCTGCCGCGGTGCACTCGGCAGGCTCGGCATGGTGTCGCCCTGGGTCACCGTGGCGCCCGGCGGCGGGGTGAACGCGAAGCGCTGCGCGTCCGGCCGGTTGAAGCTCACGTCGGTGAACCCGATCGTGAACGCGGGCGACGCGTACCCCTTCGCGAAGATCTGTACCTGCAGCGGAATGTGCTTGGTCCCGTCGATCCCGATCGTCACCTTGGCCACCTTGGAGTTGGTGTCCTTCGGGGTCAGCGCGAGCGTGTACACCGGGCGCCCGGCCACCGTCCGCGCCGGGTCCACACTCACGTTCGTGGTCGGATCCAGCTGCGCGAGTACCTGGTCGGCGGCCTCCTGCGGCGTGCTGGGCAGCATGCTCGGCGAGATCGGGGCCTTCCTGGCGCCGCTGGCGGTGCCGGCATCCTTTTCGCTCAGCACCTGGTGCTGCGCGGTCTTGGTGGAGCTGGACCAGATCCACACGTCCTTGCCGTTGCGGATGATGTCCGACTCGCCCAGGGTGCCGAGCAGCGCCACCCGGGCCTTGTCCGGCCCCGAGTACCAGACGCGCAGCGTGTGCGAGCCGGTGATCAGTGTGGTCAGGTTGGCGCCGCTGTCCCGGCCGCCGATGCCGTCCGGCAGCGACGGCAGGCCCAGGTCGGCCTTTTCCGTCACCGTCCCGGCCACCGCGTCCAACCGGGCGGTCTGTACGTCAACCAGCAACTGCGCCGGACTGCGCGGCGGCAGGCTCGCCTCCGCCGACGCCGCGAGCGTGGTTGCGATGGCCCCTCCGCCGAGCACCGCGACCAGTACGCCACCGGGTACGACCCAGCGGAGGACCGGTCGGCTCGCCATCACAGACATGGAATGCCTCCTCGTTGAATCTCTGGTGCTCTCAGCATGCTCGTGACTAGCTGTGCCGGCCCTGAGAGTGGCTGAGTGGTCGCTGAGATGGCCGTGTCAGTGCTGAGATAGGCCGTGTCAGTCTAGTACCCGTGCGACTGCTGGTAGTGGAGGATGAGCCCCGGTTGGCCAAGGCGCTGGAGCGCGGGCTGGCCGCGGAGGGCTACGTGGTAGACGTGGCGGCCGACGGGGTCGTCGGGCTGGAGACGGCCCGGCACGGGGAGTACGACGCGATCGTGCTCGACATCATGCTGCCCCGGCTGTCGGGATACCGGATCGTGCAGGCGCTCCGCGATGAGGGCAACTGGGTACCGGTCCTCATGCTGTCCGCGAAGGACGGCGAGTACGACCAGGCCGACGGGCTGGACGTGGGCGCCGACGACTACATGACCAAGCCGTTCTCCTTCGTCGTGCTCCTCGCCAAGCTGCGCGCGCTGCTGCGCCGGGGCGCCCCGGAGCGGCCGGCCGTGCTCGCGGTCGGCACCCTCACGCTGGACCCCGCGACCCGCCGGGTCAGCCGGGACAGCGACGAGATCACCCTGACCGCCCGTGAGTACGCGTTGCTGGAGTACCTGATGCGCCGCCGTGACGAGGTGGTCACCAAGACCGAACTGCTCGACCACGTATGGGACGCGGGCTCCGATACCGACCCGAACGTGGTCGAGGTGTACGTCGGGTACCTGCGCCGCAAGATCGACCAGCCGTACGGGCTGCGGTCCCTGCAGACCGTACGCGGCGCCGGGTACCGGTTGGTGGGCTGATGGTCCGGTGGTTTCGCCGGTTGAGCCTGCGGAGCCGGCTGATCCTCATCGGCGTCAGCGGCATCGCGGTCGCCCTGGTGCTCGGCGGGTTGCTGCTGGTGACCGTGCTGGGCTTCGTGCTGGTACACAGCGTGGACAGCGGCGTGCGGCAGACCGCGCGCAACGTGGCCGACCAGATCGAGGCGCAGGCCCTGCCCGATCCCGTGCCGACCGCCGGCAACCAGTACGTCCAGATTCTCGACGACCACGCCGCGATCCGGGCCGCCTCGATCGGGACGGACCGCGCCATACCGCTGCTGCACCCCGACGAGCTGCGCCGGGCACGCGCCGGGTACGTGGTCAGCGTCGGCGGCGAGCGGCTCGGGCTCAGTGGGGACCTGCGCGTGGTCGCGATGGACGTGGGTACCGGCTCGGACGCCAGTACCGTCGTCGTCGCCGCCCCGGTACGGGACGTGGCGCAGAGCGTACAGACCGTACGCACCGCCCTGTTCGTCACGTACCCGCTCCTGCTCGGCGGGCTGGCCATACTCGCCTGGCGGGTGGTGGGCTGGACGCTGCGCCCGGTCGAGGAGCTGCGCGCCGGTGCCGAGGAGATCAGCGCGAGCCGCTCGGGCCGGCTGCCGGTACCCGACGGGGACGACGAGGTGCACCGGCTCGCGGTCACCCTGAACCGGATGCTCGACCGGCTGGAGTCGGCCCGGGTACGGCAGCGGGTCTTCGTCGCCGACGCCGCGCACGAGCTGCGCAGCCCGATCGCGTCGCTGCGCACCCAGTTGGAGGTCGCCGACCACCTCGGCGAGGCGGCACCGACCGCGGATCTGACCGCCGAGGTGGACCGGCTGGCCCGCCTCGTCGACGACCTGCTGCTGCTCGCGCGCGCCGACGAGGGTGACCCGGCGCTGCGCCGCCGCGAGCCGGTGGAGTTGACCGGGCTCGTGACCGAGGCGGCGGCGGCGTGTACGGGTACCCGGGTATCGGTCGTACCGCCGACCGGAGGTCCACAGTGGACATCAGGGGATCCGGTGGCCCTGCGCCGCGTCCTGGACAACCTGCTGAGCAACGCATGCCGGCACGCGACGAGCCGGGTGGTGCTGAACGTCTGGCGGGAAGGCCAGCGGGTGGTGGTGACGGTCGTCGACGACGGGCCGGGCATTCCGGTGGCGTACCGCGAGCAGGTCTTCGACCGGTTCACCCGGTTGGATGACGCGCGGGCGAGGGACCAGGGCGGTACCGGCCTGGGCCTGGCGATCGTCCGGCAGCTGGTATGGCTGCACGGTGGCGGCGTACGCCTCGCCGACGCCGGGCCCGGTCTGCGGGTGACCGTCAACCTGCCGGCCGCCGATCCCCCCGACTATTGCTGAATCAGGGGCCGAAGTGCTTGGCGCGCAACTGCTCGACCAGCTCCTCCGGCCCGCTCAGCGTGACGTCCGCGGCGCGTTGCCGCCCGCTCAGGAACAGCGTCAGCTCGCCCGGGTCGCCGGTCACCGATACCTCCGGCCCGCCGGCTCCGGTGCGCAGCTCCTGGTAGTCGAGGGCGTTGATCATGAGCGTCGCGGGGAACCGGCGCAGCGCCAGCCGGGCCTGCGCGCGTGCCCGTACCCACAGGGCGAGTCCGAGCTGGCGAGGCAGCGCGCGCGGCTTCCAGGACGGCTGGGCCCGGCGTACGTCCTCGTGGTGGATGAACATCTCCTGGGTATTGACGAGCCGGTCGAGCGGTCCGATACCGGAGATCGACCACCGCGGTGGCCGGCGCAGCAGCGCGACCAGCTCGTCGAACGGCTTGGCGGCCAGCGCCGCCTGTACCTTCGCGGTGTGCGCGGCCAGCGGCTTGAACACGATGCCCGCGGCCGCGTCCGGGCGCCGCTCCCGCAGCACGATGTGTGCCGCCAGGTCCCGGGTCAACCACCCCTCGCACAGCGTGGGCTGGTCCGGACCCAGCTCGGTCAGGGTCTCGCCGAGCGCGGCGCGTTCGCTGCGCGCGAAGTCGTCCTTGTCGATGCCGGCCACTGCCCTGGATCGTAACGCCCGTGCGGTCTTACACAACTCGAGTCGCCGTGGTTCCCTTGACTTCGAGTGCACTCGAAGAGGGAAGGTAAGCGCGTGGGTCACAACGGAGCTGGAGCGACAGTCAGCGAGGCGGCCGCGAAGGTCGGGCTGAGCGTGCACACGCTGCGCTGGTACGAGCAAGAGGGTCTGGTCGAACCGGTCGGGCGGGACACGGCCGGGCGGCGCCGGTACAGCGAAGGGGAGCTGGACTGGCTCGTGTTGTTGACGAAGCTGCGCTCCACCGGCATGCCCGTGCGCGACATGCGCCGGTACGCCGAGCTGGCGCGCCTGGGCGACGCGACCGTGGGCGAGCGGTTGCGGCTGTTCAAGGAGCATCGCGAGCGGGTGCTGCAGCGCATCGCCGAACTCCAGCGTGACCTGGAAATGATCGATTTCAAGATCGAAATCTACGGTCAGATGGAGCAGGAGTATGAAGCAACGGCAGCTGGGGCGGGGTGGACCGATTGTCTCGGCGATCGGGCTGGGCTGCATGGGGATGAGCTTCGCGTACGGGGAGCGTGACGACGACGAGTCCGCGCGTACCCTGCACCGGGCGCTCGACCTGGGTGTCACCTTCCTCGACACGGCCGACATGTACGGCCAGGGCAGCAACGAGCAGCTGATCGGCGGGGTACTGCGGGACCGGCGAGCCGAGTTCCTGCTCGCCACCAAGTTCGGCATCCGGACGACCGGCGGGGCGACCCGCTCGGACCAGCCGGGCGCCTACGTCGACACCTCGCCGGCGTACGTGCGCCAGGCCTGCGACGCGTCCCTGGCGCGGCTGGGCTTCGACACGATCGACCTGTACTACGCGCACCGCCGCAACCCCGAGGTACCCATCGAGGACACGGTGGGCGCGATGGCGTCGCTGGTCGCCGCCGGAAAGGTCCGGTACCTGGGACTGTCCGAGGTCAGCCCGCAGACGCTGCGGGCGGCGCACGCCGTGCACCCGATCGCCGCGGTACAGATGGAGTATTCGCTGTTCAGCCGGGACGTCGAGGCGCAGATGCTGGACACCTGCCGGGAGCTGGGCGTCGCGCTCGTCGGGTACTCGCCGGTCGGGCGCGGGCTGCTCACCGGCGCCATCACGGACACCTCGGCACTCGACGCCGACGACTACCGCCGGGCGTCACCGCGCTTCGCGGACGGGCACCTCGCCGCCAACCTGCGGCTGGTGGAGTCGGTCCGGGCGGTCGCGGCGGAGCTGGGCGCCACAGCGGCGCAGGCGGCGCTCGCCTGGCTGCTGTCCCGCGACGACCTGGTGATCCCGATTCCCGGCACCAAGCGGGTGCGGTACCTGGAGGAGAACGCGGCGGCGGTCGACATCGAGTTGACACCGGCCCAACTGGCGGCGATCGAGGCGGCGGCACCGGCGTCGGAGGTCTCCGGCCCGCGGTACCCGGACCAAGCCATGAGCCTGATCGGCCACTAGTTCTTTTGCAAGATTGATTCCGTCAGTTCCCACAGTCGTGCTCGGAACGCCGGGTCGTAGGCCTGATCGAGGGCCCGGGCCCGGCGTTCACCGTCGAAGTACTCACCGGACACGCCGTCCAGGGCCGGGTCGACGACGAGGCGCAGGGTGGCGCGTACGCCCTGCTCCAGCGAGTCGATCGGGCCGTACCGCGACTCCTGCACCATCGTGGTCGGCATCAGCGACGCGGGGTGCAGGCAGTTCGCGGTGACGCCGGTACCGGCCAGCTCCGCCGCCAGGTCGAAGGTGTGCGCGACCAGCGCCAGCTTCGAGCGGCGGTACGCCTCCACGCCGTCGTACCCGCGCTCCATCATCGGGTCGTCGAGGACGAACGGGCGCTGCCCCATCGAGGCGACGTTGACGACGCGCTTGCGCACGGTGGGCAGGAGGAGCCTGGTCAGCAGGTACGGCCCCAGGTAGTTCACCGCGAAGCGCAGCTCGTACCCGTCCTTGGACAGCTCCCGAGCCGCGCCCGGCCGGCCGAAGCCGACGCCGGCGTTGTTGACGAGCACGTCGAGGTCTGGCGCGTGCTCGGTCACCTCGGCGGCGAGCCGGCGCACCTCGTCGAGCGAGGACAGGTCGGCGCGCAGCGCCACCCCGCCCGTGTCGGCGGCGACCTGCGCGAGCCGGTCCGCGTCCCGGCCGTGCACGATGAGCTGGTGGCCTGCCGCGGCGAGGTCGTGGGCGAGGGCGCGCCCCAGCCCGTCCGACGCGCCGGTGATCAGGATCCGGGCCATGCCTAGTCCGTGAAGCTGGCGAAGTATGAGGCCGCCATGTCCTCCCCGCCGTGCCCCTGCTCGATGGCGCGCCGGAACCGCCGCGCCCCGGCATCGGCGAGGTCCAGCTGTACGCCGCCCGCGGCGGCAGCGGCGAGGATGAGCCGGCTGTCCTTCTCCGCGTTCTCGGCGGTGAAGTTCGGGGAGAAGTCGCCGGAGAGCATCGCGCCGGCCTTCAATCGCAGGTATGGCAGGTCGAGCCCGCCTCCGGCGATCGCGCCGAGGAAGTCTTGCGGATCCACGCCGAGCCCCTGGGCCAGCGTCACCGCCTCCGCCGCGGCGTGGGTGACCGCGAGCACCCAACTGTTGGCGACCAGCTTGAGGCGGGTGGCCGCGCCGCTCGCGCCATCCTCGCCGACCCAGAGCGTGCGGCTGCCGATCGCGTCGAACACCGGCGCCAGCGCGGGCCTGGCGGCAGGGGAGCCCGCGGCGAGGACCGTCAGCTGGCCGCTCTCCGCCGGCTGGCGGGTACCGAGTACCGGCGCGTCCACGAACCGTACGCCGTGTTCGGCGGCGAACCCGGCCAACTCCGGTACCGACTCCACGCCCACGGTTGTGGACTGCGACCAGACCATGCCGGTGCGCAGTGCCGGTGCGGCCAGCCGGACCGCGTCCAGCGCGGCCGGGCCGTCGTAGACCATGGTGAGCAGGACGTCGGCGTCATCGACCGCTTCAGCGGGGGTATCCGCGACCAGCGCGCCATCCGCAGCCAAGGGCCGGGCCTTCTCGGCGGTACGGTTCCACACGCGTACGTCGTGGCCGGCCTTGCAGAGATTTCGGGCGATCGCCGCGCCCATGATTCCGGTACCGAGAACCGCGACAGAACTCACGGCCCCCACGTTACCTCCGCATGATCCCGAAGGATTGGTGGGCCGACAGCACCACCAACCCTTCGGGATCATCACCTCACAGCGCGAGTACCCGCTCCAGGAAGTCCTTGTAGCCGCGCAGCGCGATGCGCAAGGACTCGGTATCGGGGTTCTCGGAGTGCTTGCGCGGGTCCAGGTTGAGCTGCTCGGCGAGCAGCGCCTCGGCCAGCGCCCGTACCGCGTCCGCGACGAGCGACTGGGCCTGCGATACCGCCCCGACCGGATCGTCGACGAACTTCGCCTGTACTTCCTGCAGGTGCTGACGGAAGACGTCGGCGTGGTCGGCTGCCCATACCGCGATGGTGGTCTCGGTCACGTCACCCGGCCGCAGCGGTACCGCGACAGTCTGGACCTCGCCCTCGACGGCGGCTGCCGCCTCCGCGACGATCACCTCGGCGGCCGCCACGGCAGCCTCGGCGACCGCGGGCTCGACGGAGATCTCCTCGCTGCCTGGACCGTCATCGGTCGCGTCCGCCTCGGCTTCCTGTACGGCCGCCTCCGCTACTACCGCCTCGACAACGGCGTCGATCAGCTCCTCCTGAGCGTCGGCGAGGCCTTCCTCTGCCTCGGCCAGATCCTCCCGCGCCTCGGCCAGTTCCTCCTGCGCCTCGGCGAGTTCCTCCTGTGCGTCGGCCAGCTCCGCAGCGACCTCGGCCACCTCCGCCGGCTCCGGCTCGGCGTCCAGGACTTCGGCCTCCACGGCTTCGGCCTCCACGGCTTCGGCCTCTTCCTCCGCCACGGGTGCCTCGCTCGGCGTCTCCTCCGCGTCCACCTGTGCCACCGGCTCCGCCGCAAGATCTTCCTCGGCTACGGCCTCAGCCTCGGCTACGGCCTCAACCGGCTCGGCCTCGGCTTCTTCTGCCTCGGCCTCCGCTTCGACCTCTGCCTCTGCGTCGGCTTCGGGCTCCTCGACTGCGGGCGCCTCCTCGGACTCGGCCGACGCGTCAGCCGGGTCGGCCTCCGGCTCCGCTTCGATTGCGGCATCGATTACCTCGTCGACCGCGCCCTCGTCGGCGAATGCGTCCTCGACCGCCGCCGCGTCCCCACCTTCATCGGCTTCCGCGTCGCCTTCGGCCGCTGGCGCTTCCTCGTCGGCGACCGCGACCACCTCCGTGGCCTCGGGCTCGGCCGCATCGGACGTCTCGGCCTCGTCCACGACCTCAGCAGCCTCGGTCGTCTCCGGCTCAGCAGCCTCGGCCTCGATGACCTCGGCCTCGATGACCTCTGCCTCGTCCGTGACGTCGGCGGCGTCAGCCGCATCCGCGTCGATGTCGGCCGGTTCAACCTCATCCACGATTACTACGGCCGCCTCGTCGGTCTCCGTGGCTGGCTCGTCAACCGCCTCCGCCTCCACTGCCTCGGCGGATTCTGCTGTCGTGTCACCCGTGTCTGACTCGTCAGCCGCCTGCTCCTCGACCGCGGCTGGCTCGTCGAGTGGCTCGTCAACCTGCTCACTGGCTGGCGCGAGGACCGCCGCGTCGTCCACGTCCGCTTCGGCCGCGACCGTCTCGCCGTCCGCCGCTTCGCCCTCAGTCGCGACCGCTGCCTCGCCGGCCGCCGCATCCGCGAGCGCGACCTCGGGCGCAGCCGCGACCGCCTCCGCCTCGACCTCAGTCGAAGCCAACTCATCATCGAGCGGAGCCGCCTCTTCGTCGACGGAGGCTGCCTCGTCGTCGGCCGAGGCTGCCGCCGCGTCCGCGGGAGCCGCTTCCTCATCTACCGCGGCCTCATCTACCGCGGCCTCATCGACTGGGGCTGCCTCGGCGTCGGCCGGAGCCACCTCGGCGGTACTCGCCTCCGCGGGAGCCGCGTCAGCTTCCGCCTCGGTCGACACCGCCGCAGGCTCCGCCGGGAGGTGCACGGCTTCCTCGGACACCGGTGCGTCTTCGACAGGGGCGCGCGGGGGCGGCACGATGCTCCCCTCGCCGAGAGGCTGTTCGATGTTCGCTTGCATGGACAAGTCCTCCGTCCGCTCGGTTCCGGCGGCGGCGCGCAGCCAGCCGGACACGGGTCTGCTGGTGCTCGCAGCGGGGACAGTCGGTGCATCCGCCCACCAACCCGTACCCAGGTGCGCCGAAGCTAGCCATGGCAATAATCCGGTGACAGACAGTCAAGCCGGACTACCGCTATGGCAGCGGAGACCTGAAGGGACGTACAGGGAGTGGACGATCGCCCAGATGCCGCGGCGACGCACCCTCACCGTACCCCGTTGTGAGCGTCGACACAGCCCCCAAAACGAAGGTACTTGCGATATCGGAGCCCTTGTCTCCTAACGATGTGGGACGGCTTGGCGACTGGGTGACACAGTAGGGAAGAATCGGGCGGACGCCATCGGGCGACAGGAGGTTGTACGGGTGACGGCAGCACTGGATCCGGAGATCGTCGCGCGGCTGTCCCGCGACCCCGCCGGACTGGTGGCGGCGGTGGTACAGGAGCACGCGACCGGCGACGTCCTGATGCTCGCTTGGATGGACGAGGAGGCCCTGCGCCGCACGATGGCGACCGGCCGGGCCACGTACTGGTCGCGCAGCCGGAAGCGGTACTGGGTGAAGGGCGAGACCTCGGGCCACCACCAGTACGTCCGCTCGGTGGCACTGGACTGCGACGGGGATGCGCTGCTACTCAAGGTGGAACAGGTGGGGCCGGCGTGCCACACCGGTACCCACAGCTGCTTCACGAACGTGATCTTCGAGGAGAAGGACCAGTGACGACCGGAGTCGTGGCACCGGACGAGGAGACCTTCCGCGCGCTCGCCCAGGTACACCGGGTGGTACCGGTGACGCGCCGGCTGCTGGCGGACGGCGAGACGCCCGTGGGGGTGTACCGCAAGCTGGCCGGCGGGCCCGGCACCTTCCTGCTGGAATCCGCCGAGCAGGGCGCGACGTCCGGGGGAACGGCGTGGTCCCGGTACTCCTTCATCGGGGTACGCAGTGCCGCGACGCTGACCGAGCGCGACGGGCGTGCGGTATGGGTGGGCAATCCGCCGGACGGGGTACCTCGTACGGGTGACCCGGTCGAGGTGTTGCGCGACACGGTGAGCGCGCTCGCCGGCT
>JBPYFB010000294.1:0-11468 GCA_051986465.1 Rugosimonospora sp. | reverse complement strand
GCGGGTAACCGACATCGACGAAGCCCGAGGTCGAGGTGCTCCAGGCGGTGCCGTCGAACCGGTCGCACTGGAGGTAGTTGCCGGGTACGCCGACGCGGCGGCAGTAGGAGACCGTGCCGTCGGCGTTGGTCAACCATGTTCGGTCCTCCCGATAGCCCCAGTCGGTGACCCCGGAGTAGAGCGAGAACCAGCCGGAAGGCTTGAGGACGGTGCACACCAGGTGCTGGTCAGTATCGAATCCGGCTCGGCCGCAGAGCGCCGGACCATCCTTTGTGGACAGGTATGCCCGGTTCTCGGGATAACCGACGTCGACGAAGGGTGAGGTGGAGATGGTCCCGCTGCCGTCGAACTTGTTGCATTGGATGTAGTTGCCGGGTACTCCGACGCGGCGGCAGTAGGAGATCGTGCCGTCGGCGTTGGTCAGCCAGGCGCGATCCTCGGTGTAGCCCCAGTCGCCGGCGCCGAAGCCCACCGAGACCCAGCCGGTCGGCTTGTTGATGTGGCATATCAGGGCCTGATTGGTCGCATCGCCAACCCGGCCGCACAGCGCCGGGCCGTCCTTGGTGGATAGGTACGCTCTATCGGCCGCCTCGAAGTCGTTGCGCACGAAGGTGTTCGCCGGTGGTGATGTAGCGTAGGCGTTTCGGGCCACCACGGCGTACTTGTACGACTGCTTCGGGGATACCTGGATGTCGAGCAGCTGCGTGCCCGACGTTGTTCCGGCCGGTACACCGTCGCGGTAGACCTGATAATCCGTCGCGCCGGTTGACGCGCCCCACCGGAGGTTGACCCGCGAGCCGTGCACAAGTGTGGCGATCGGGCCGGGTCGTGGCGGGCCGGCGAAGCCGAACAGGTTGCCGGTCAGCTTGCTACGCAGGTGCAGGGCATCCTTGCTGTCGTCCTCGATGAATCCGGAGTCGTTGATGGCATGCCCGAGCGGTTCGCCGATGTTGATTCTCGCCTGCGCGTACTGGCCACCCTGCTCCTCGAACCGTTCGATCGCGCAGCCGAAGAAGAGGGTATCGGCGATCTCGTTGAGCACCAGGTACAGGACATCGCCGATGACCTCTGTCGCGCGTAGCAGGTCGATCTCGGCGTAGACGATTCCGATGATGTCGGCCGGGAACAGCGGGTAGAAGTCGGGGTTGAACGTGTAGGTGCCGTGCTTGGAGCGCGACAGTGCCAACAAGATGTGGCTGTTCGCCGGGACCGGAGTTCCGGGGACGATGAAGGTGCTCTGGTCGAACACCGGGTCGCCCTCATGGGCGGTGGTGAAATAGGCGTACGCCCGGTACGCGCTGGGATCGAGGTTGAACGACGGCACCGTGGTCGGCGCGGCGACCAGCACGGCCGACCGCTCATTGTCCAGCCGGTGCGCGAGGAGGCCTTCGAACATGTGGAGCAGATCCACGCCGACGAGACCGCCCAGCAGCCCGACGTCGATGTCACAGGTGACGGAGTCCGGCCCGTCGTCGCGGTTCCACAGTGTCAGGTAGTCGATGCGCAGCACCGACACCACGGAACCGTCGCTTGCCTTGCTGAAACCCAATGGCTGTACGCGGTAGTGGCTGATCGGCGGCGTGGGCGGGCGGGTCTCCCGCACGGTCTGCGGCACGCCGTCCTGGAACAGGGCCATCCCGGTGCCCGGCTCCTCCCCGCCCGAGACGTGGTACTCCGGCGTGAACGCGTCCGCCAGCTGGCCCTCGAAACTCTCCGGCAGTCCGTCGGCGTCCGCGTCCGTGTCCGCGTCCTGGGTCGGGAAGACCGAAGCCGTGGCAAGACCCTTTGCCGTAGCGGAACCTGAGGCCCCAGGGGTGAATCCGGTCACGAAGGCGGGCTGCGGGCCACGGCTCGCGCTCGCCGCCTTTCCGGCCACGATGTCCTGCCACGATGGTGCGGTCGCCTGGTGTGCGGTGATCGATGTGAGCTTCTGCTTCAGCTTCGGTCCCACAAGCTCACCGAACGCCTTCATTCCTTGCTCCCGCTGCGTCGCGGAGAGGGCGGCCCGCGACTGCTGTCGCCGCGTCCGTGCCTGCGGGCTCGCCGACTCGGGCAATCCCAGGTCGGGCGCGGGCGGCAGGACGGCTTCTCCTTTCCGCGCGGATGATGCTTGGGTGCTGGGCGTGGCCTTTGCCGTGACGGCCGTCCCATCAACAAGCATTAGTGCCGTAGCCGCCGCCACTACGGTGACCGCGGCCAAGGTGAAGTGCCGTCTTCGTTGATACATGAGCCCCCCTAAGATCGACATAGCTTGATCTACAGGGGAGTCTGGGGCTTGTCGGGCGCGCGGACTAGATTAGCGGCAGTGCCCTAGGCGGGACGGGCGCCGTGACAGCGCACCATCGACCGAACAGCCGGTATCGTCGCGGAAGTGAAGCGGGTGCTCCTGACCGGGATGTCCGGGACCGGCAAGTCGACAGTGATCGAGGAACTCACCGCACGTGGCTACAAGGCCGTCGACACCGACTACGACGGCCTGACAGAACTGGTCGACGTTCCCGGCAACGACCCAACGAGCCTGGCCCCGGGACAGGACTGGCTCTGGCGAGAAGACCGCATCCAGCAACTACTGTCCACCGACGACGTCGATCTGCTCTTCCTCAGCGGCTGCGCTCCCAACCAGCCCAGCTTCTACCCTCAGTTCGACCACATCATCCTGCTGACCGCGCCCGTACCCGTCATCACCGCGCGGCTGACCACCAGGACGAACAACCCCTACGGCAAGCAGCCACACGAACTGGCCCGCGTACTCCACCTACAGCAGACCATCGAGCCGCTACTGAGGCCCGCCGCGGATCTGGAGATAGATACCAGCGCCCCGATAGACCAAGTGGTCGCCACGATCCTCCGGCACGTGCGGGTACGCCCGACCATCCGCGACTAGTTGTGGAGGGCCGACGGTGGCTGGGTTGTGCCGGCTCCTGGATCGGTAGGCAGGAGGAGTCGGGGGCTCGGCCGTTCCCAGATATGGCTGGCATTGTCGACCGGGTCCACGTGCCACATCTGTACGGGAATGGTGGGTGCCACCAGTTGGCCGAGATGCACGGTGGCCTGGACGCCGGTGGAGAGCGTGGTCGTCGTCTCGAGGCTGGTCAGGTAGTCCTCGCCGGCCGGTGGCCGGGCGGGTAGCAGGGCGTCAGCCAGCAGCACGGCATCCCAGGCCGGGATCAGAAACGTACCCAGGTCGTTGGGGGGGCACGGCTGGCTGGTCGCCTTCGCGGCGGCGTCGAGCGGGCAGGCATTGTCGAGCTGCCCGTCGGGGGCCTCGCGGTCCTTGCAGGAGAACGTCGCATCCTTGGCGAGATTCAGCAGGTCGCGCGCCGCGTACACCTGCGTGGTGAGCCTCGCGTACGCATCTGGCGTCAGGCTCGAGCACGCGGGTCCGCCCACGTAGTAGTCGACCGACCAGTTCGCGCTGCTGACCGCGCGCAGTTGGTAGTTGGCCATGAACCGGCTCACCGAGCCGTCCGCGATGACCAGTCGCGGCGTGGAGTCACCGCATACGTCATTGATCCGCTGTACGAAGTCGCCGAAGCGCGTCCACCGGTCGGCGAAGAACAGTACCGTCGGCGGAGCCTCGGTTCTGTTGCTGCAGACGGCATCGTCGATCCCGTCCAGGCTGGACAGGTGCCGCGCGGTGAAGGGTGTGGCGCTGGCTCCCGCCGCCGAGCTCACCTGGGCGAGTAGATCGTTGACGAGCGACGTCGTGTACTGATCCGTCTGGTCCAGGTGCTGGTAGATGTCGAGGCGGAAGCCGTTGGGGAACTCGTGCCGCAGCCGCGCCACGGTATCCGTGGCGTACGCCTGGTTGGACGGGGCCAGTTGGAAGTATCCGGGCCGGTCCACGAACGGCTTGCCCGGCGCGCCGAGATCGGCCAGCAGGTTCGGCGCGATGAACGGGATACCGGCGTCGAGCAGCCGGTTGATCGCGCGCTGGGTCGTGTCGCGGCTGTCGCCACCGCCGATGACGACCACCCGGTGGCCCAATGCGGCCCGATGTTCGACGATCAGTTGCGCGACATCGTCGGCGTGTTGGACATCCTGGGTCGCGTCGGCGATGACCACATGCAGCCGGTGTTTGCCGGCGGCGGCGAACTGCGTCTGCGCGAACAGCATGGCGCGCAACTGGTCGCGTTCGGCCGGGTAGTCCCGGCCGTCCGCGCATCGGGTGGCGTCGGCCGGGAGCGGGTCGCAGGAGAGCGCGCCCAACCACACCACGGTGAGGTCGCCGTCGCGCAGCGGTCGGTTGCCGGCCAGGATCCGGCGCTCCAGCGTGGTGGTGACCGGATCCCGGCCGAAGGCGGGCGTGGCGAACACCCCGGCGTCGGTGGTGTCGAGCAGTCCGTAACAGCGGTCGCCGCCCGGGGTCGCGCGCAGCACCGTAATGCCCGTCGACGTTGGCAGCGTGTAGCAGCCGTGCGTGACACCGGGCAGCCAGTCGGCCTGGGTCCAACCGAGAAAGCCCAACACAAGGGTGAGTACCGCGAGGGCGGCGTGGTGTGTGACGGTGAGCGCCGGTTGCTTGATTACCTTGACGAGCCGGTCCGAGACCAGCACCGGAAGGACGATCGCGGCCAGGGAGACGGCCAAGGCGCGGGCCTCGGCGGTGCCGCGGAATATGTTGGACAGGAAGACGGTGGCGGCCGCGAAGAACACCGCCGTCCCGCCCAGCAACGCGACAAGCTTGAGGTTGGGGCTCAGCAGCGTGGCGATGCTGGCCATGGCGATGGCGATGAGGATGGTCCAGACGCTCACGTAGCCGGTCATCGCGGCGTGGACGATGAGGATCAGCAGGGCGAGGATGGCGGCCAGCCGAGCCCGGGGGCGGGTGGCCAGGAACCGGCTCAGGCCGGATGTCGACAACCATTGCTCGGTATCGGCTTCCGCCCGCGCGAGAAGCGTCCGCAGCGCCCCGAACAGCCGGACGGATCCCCAGAGGGCGGCCGCCGCGGCCAGCACGAGGACGATCGACCAGAACCCGGCGGCGCCGGCCAGCAGGGCGCGCACCACGATGAGACCCGCCAGCACCACGGCCGCCAAACGCAGCACGAAGTCACTGGTCAGCAATGACCGCAGGAATCTGCTTCGCTGCTCCCGGGTTGGCATCGGCACCTCGCGAACGTGACGGCATACGTCTCGGTCAATGGTACGAATGCCTTGCCACGAGACCGGGGACGGATTCTCAGGGGGACAGGGCGAACTCGATCGTCTGCAGCAACTGTTGCTTGGCCGGGCTGGCCGGTACCGGACCGTCCTTCTTGTCCAGCAGGCCGTACGGGTCCTCACCGTTGACCGCCCAGTAGCTCCAGCCCAGCTCCGGGTTCTCCGTCAGGTACCGGACCAGGCTGCTGAACCACTGGCCCTGCGAGCCGGCGGTGGCGTCCGAGACGTCCCGGGCCCCGTTGCCCGTACCGAACTCGCCCAGCCAGACCGGTGCCACCCCGGTGTCGTGCAGGTATCCCCAGTTGGTGCGCCAGACCTGGGTGAGGCTCTGGTACGTGGTCGCGGAGTTGAACCAGGACTGCCGGAACAGCTTCGGCCCGTAGTCGTGCGCCGAGTACACCAGGCGGTTGGCCACGTTCAGCCGTACCGGGTAATCCGCGGCGCCCTGCAGGTTCCCGCCCCACCAATCGGAGACGATCACACCGTCGGGGCGGCGGTAGTCGCTCACGCCTTCGACGACGATGAGGAGCGCGGGGTTCGCGGCGAGGACCGCGTTGCCGGCGGTCTCGGCCGCCAGTCGCCAGTCGTTGGTTGGGTCGCCGGTACCCCAGACCCCGCCCGTGCCGTACGGCTGGTTCGACGGGTTGTGCGGCTCGTTGCGCAGGTCGACGCCGACCACGGTGGGGTTGCCCAGGTACCGGTTGGCGAGCATGACCCAGACGCTGATCCAGGTCTGCTGCGGGAAATCGGCCGTGTACCACAGGCCGTTCTGCTCGGCGCTGTCACCCGCCTCCGACCGGTGGTTGTCCAGGATGACCTTCAATCCGACGGTACCGGCGTACCCGACGATCTTGTCCATGATCTGCAACGAGGTGAGCCCGCGCAGATCCTGGTTGATCGGGCCGCTGGAGTTGTTGAACGCGATCGCACTCGGTACCGGGTTGTCGCGGATCATCTGGTCGGAGAAGGGCAGCCGGACCGTGTTGTATCCGAGACCCTTGATGGTGTCGAGCATGGCGCGGTAGTCGACGCTCCACAGGCCATGCGGTACGGCGTTGACGGTCTCGAAGCCGTACCAGTTGATGCCGGCGATGCGGACCGGGTTGCCGGCCGCGTCGTAGATCTGGTTCCCGGTGGTGTGCCAGTACCCGCTGCCTACCCCACCGGCGGCCCGCGCGGCGCCGGGCAGCGCCAGCGGCGCGCCGAGGACGGCGGCCAGCGCGACGGCGACCAGGCCGAGCAGCCGGCGGCGGGTTGGACTGGCGAGAGCGGGGAATCGAACCACGGCGCACCTCCGGCGTTGGCTAGCCTCGATCCAAGCTAGTCGCTGCGAGGCACGTCAATACCGGGCCCCAGATAGGTGGGCAGGATCGACGGCGGGATCGGGCCCTTGTTGCGCCGCCCCTGCTGACTCTCCTCCCAGGCGTGGGCGAGGATGCCGATGCTGCGGCTGAGCACGAACAGGCCGCGGGCGAGCGGGGCGGGGAACCCCAGCTCCGCATAGATGACCGCGGTGGCGCCGTCGATGTTCATCGGTATCGGTGTGCTGCGGCCCCGGTTGAGTGCGGCCTCGACGCCCCGGGCCGCCCGCAGATGGTCGCCGGCGACCGTACCGTCGGCGACGGCATCGTCCACAAGGGACAGAAGCGGGTCGCGCCGGGGATCGCGGGGGTGGAAGCGGTGGCCGAAGCCGGGTAGGTAGCGCGAGCGTGCCCGCCACGCGGCGACGACAGCCTCGATAGCCGCCGCCGGCTGCGTTCCCGCGCGTTCGCGTACCACGATCTCGTCGAGCATCTCCACGCACTGCTGGCCCGCTCCGCCGTGCGCGTCGCCGAGCACGTTGATCGCGCTGGCCATCGCGTTGTTCAGGGCGACCCCACAGGTGACGGCCATCCTGGCGATGGCGATGGAGGGCGCCTGCGGGCCGTGGTCGACGCCGGCGACGAGCGCCGCCTCCAGCAGCGCGGCCTGCGCGTGGCCGGGCAGGTCGCCGCGGAGCAGCAGCCAGATCATCGCCGGCAGGCTGGTGGTGCCGATCAGGTCCGGTACGGGCCGGCCGCGCAGCTCGATGACGCCGGGCTCGATGCGGGATACCGCGGTACCCCACCAGTCGGCGACCGCGCGCTGATCGTCCGTCATGGCGTGGTCGCCTCCTTCGTGACCCGGTGGCCGGCGCGGCCGGTACCGTCGCGCCATCGGGCCAGTAGCGCGTCGCGATCCTCGTTGTGCTGGCCGAGTAGCGGTGGGGGAGCGGTGGGCTGCCCCGGCCGGCCGTTGATCTGTACGCCGTTGCCGGTCACCCGAAGGTGGCGGCCGGACCGGTCGGGGTAGGCGAGTTCGGTGAAGAAGCCGCGATGGTCGAGCTGGTCCAGCGCGACCGCCTGCGGGACGCTGAGGATCCGCGCCGCCGGTACCCCGGCCGCGGAGAGGACCTGCTCCCATTCGAGCGCGGTCCGGCTGGCCAGCGCGCGGTTGAGCTCGTCGTTGAGTTGGTCGCGGTGCCGTTTGCGGGCTTCCCGGTCGGCGTAGCGCGGATCCGTAACGAGGTCCGGACGGTCCACCAGGCGGCACAGTGTCTCGAACTGCTCCTGCTGATTGGCGGCGATGTTGAGTGGACCGTCGGCGGCGTCGAAGGTACCGGACGGGGCGGCGGTGGCGTTCTGGCCGCCCATCGGTTCGGGGGCGACACCGCTGACGAGGTAGTTGGATACCGCCCAGCCCATCGCCGATACGGACGCCTCCAGCATGGACACGTCGAGCATGCTGCCTTCGCCGGTCTGCTCGCGGCCGAACAGCGCGGCGGCGATCGCGAGCGCGGCGACCAGGCCACCGACCGTGTCGCAGATCGGGAAGCCGACGCGCAGCGGACCGCTGTCGGCGGTACCGGTGATGCTCATCATCCCGGACAGGCCCTGGATGATCTGGTCGTACGCCGGCGCCTGGCTCATCGGCCCGCTCTGCCCGAAGCCCGAGATGGCGCAGTAGACCAGGCGCGGGTTGAGCGCGCGCAGCCGCGGCCAGTCGAACCCCATCCGGGCCAGCACACCGGCCCGGAAGTTCTCCAGCAGGACGTCCGCATCGCGGACCAGGTCCTCGAGGGCGACGCGATCGTCGGGATTCTTCAGATCGAGTTCGATCGAGCGCTTGCCGGCGTTCTGGGCGAGGAAGGAGGCGCCGATGCCCTCGGCGTTCAACTGCGGGTCCGGGCCGAGGTGCCGGGCGAGATCGCCGCGCCGCGGCATCTCTATCTTGACGACTTCGGCGCCGAGCAACATCAGGTGGTAGCTGCAGTAGGGCCCGGCGAGAACGTTGCTCAGGTCGACTACCCGCACGCCCTGAAGCGGTCGGTGCTGCATTCGCCTTCTCCTTCTGCGGTACCGGGCTGTCGGTACCGTACACCAAAGTCCGCTTAGTGGTCCACGGGTACCACATAGCGGTCCAGGTGTCGAGTCTCCTTCAGTTAGACCTCCGGCGGTACCTCCAGGCTCTGTCCATCTGCGGCGACGGCGGCATTCGCCCGGGCGAGCAGGGCGTGCCGGGGGTCGTCCGGGTGGCACAACGGATTGGTGTTGTTGAGGTGCGTGTACAGGTAGCGCGGGCCGGGATGCGACCGCAGGAACGGCAGCGACTCCTCGATGGACAGGTGACCCATCCGCGCCGCCGACCCGGGCCCCATCTCGTCCGCGGTCGCGAACGTCCCGTCCAGCAGCACCACGTCCGCGCCGTCGACCGCCTCGGCGAAGGCGGCCGTCGCGGTGGCGAGTCCGGGCGCGTACAGCAGGACGGCGCCGGTACGGTCGGTGAAGCGGTACCCGACCGTCCACTCTGGACTGGGCGACCCGGTGGCGTACCGGGGCCGCTTGGCCGAGAGTGCGACGGCCGTGGCACACAGCCCGCCGTCGAGCGGTACGGTCTCGGCCGGCTGGAGCACCCGCCAGTCCACATCCGCGTACCCGGCGAGGAGCCGGCCGGCCGGGAAGTCCTCGTGCAGGGCGGTGTGTACCGGTCGCGTCGCGTACACGGTCAGCCGGCCGGCCGCCTCGCGCAGCGACAGCAGGCCGAGCGTGTGGTCGAGTTCGGCGCTGGTGAACAGTACGCCGCGCAGCGGGGTGTCCCGGGTACCGGCGGGTGGCGCCAGTTCCGGTGCGCCCAGCAGTTGGGTACGCACGTCGGGTGAGGCGTTGACCAGATACCACGCCCGGCCGTCCGCGCTGACCGCCAGGCAGTCCTGGGTACGCGCGCCGCCCTCGGCCCGGGACCTGGCGCAGGACGGGCAGCCGCAGTTCCACTGGGGCAGGCCGCCACCGGCCGCGGTGCCGAGGATGCGGGCCTTCATATGGCGATTGTCAGCGGGCGGTCAGGTGCGCGACCACCATGTCGCCGAGCATCGTGCGGTACCGGTTGCGCAGCTTGGGATCGACGAGGTCGCGGCCGAAGATGGTGCCGAACGTGTGCCGGTTGGCGACTCTGAAGAAGCAGAAGGCGCTGATCGTCATGTGTACGTCGATCGCGTCGACGTCTTCGCGGAAGCGCTGCTGCGCGCGCCCCCGGGCCAGGATCCCGTCGATGAGGTCGATCGCGGTGGTGTTGAGGTGGCGCAGGCTGGTCAGTTGCGCGATGTGCTCGGCGTGGTGGACGTTCTCGATGCTGACCAGGCGGATGAAGTCCGGATGCGCCTCGTGATGGTCGAAGGTGATCTCGGCCAGTCGCCGGATCGCCTCCACGGGGTCGAGGTGGTCCACGCTCACCGCCTGCTCGGCGGCGCGGATCTGCGCGTACGCCCGCTCCAGTACCGCGACGTAGAGCTGCTTCTTGCCGCCGAAGTAGTAATAGATCATGCGCTTGGTGGTGCGGGTCTGCGCGGCGATCTCGTCGACCCGGGCACCGTCGTAGCCGCGTTCGGCGAACTCGTGCGTGGCGACTTCGAGGATCTCGGTGCGGGTCCGGTCGGCGTCGCGCCGCCGCTCGGTGCCCGGTGTGGCTGGGATCTGTGTCGAGGTCATCCGACTCCTTTGCCCGCTGGGCCTGGCTCGGGTGGCGACGGCCAAGTCTTACACGGGGTATTGACTTCTGTCTGCCGCCAGCGCATAACTAACGTACTAGTTCGTACATTAGCCGATGCGGTGGAGGTGAGAGTGCGTAGGTCGATCGCCACCGTCTGCCTCAGCGGAACGCTGGAGGAGAAGTTGGCCGTCGCCGCCCAGGTGGGCTTCGACGGTGTGGAGATCTTCGAGAGCGACCTGATCTGCTCCGCGTCCTCGGCCGAGCAGATCAGGCGGCGCTGCGACGACCTCGGCCTGCGCATCGAGCTCTACCAGCCGTTGCGCGACTTCGAAGGGGTGCCCGCCGAAATGCTGGCGGCCAACCTGCGCCGGGCGCGACGGAAGTTCGACGTGATGGGCGAGCTGGGCGTCAACACCATGCTCGTGTGCTCCAGCGTCTCCCCATACGCGTCCGATGACGACTCGCTCGCCGCCGACCACCTGCAACAGCTCGCCGGTCTCGCGTCCGGGTACGGCATCCGCATCGCGTACGAGGCGCTGGCGTGGGGCCGGCACGTCCACGACTACACGCACGCCTGGAAGATCGTCGCCAGCGCGAACCGCCCCAACTTGGGGGTATGCCTGGACAGCTTCCACATCCTGTCCCGGCGGTTGGATCCGGCGGCGATCCGCGACATCCCGGGCGAGAAGATCTTCTTCATGCAGCTGGCGGACGCGCCCCGGCTGCAGATGGATGTGCTGCAGTGGAGCCGCCACTACCGCTGCTTCCCGGGTCAGGGCGGATTCGACCTGGCCGGGTTCGTCGGGCATGCCCTCGCCGCCGGGTACCGCGGTCCGCTGTCCCTGGAGGTGTTCAACGATGTCTTCCGGCAGGCCGACGCGGAGCGTACGGCGACCGACGCGCTGCGCTCGCTGATCGCGCTGGAGGAAGGACTCAAGTCCACTATGGACAGTATACCGTCCACAGTGGTGCGTGACCGGGTCGAGCTGACCCGACCCCCGGCGGCGGTGGAGCCGGCCGGGTTCGCGTTCGTGGAGATCGCGGTGGATCCGCTCGCCGAGGTCGCGGCGGAACTTCTGTTGCGCGGGATGGGCTTTCGCCGCGCCGGCCGGCACCGCTCCAAACCGGTCCAGATGTGGCAGCAGGCCGGCATCCGCGTTCTGCTCAACCGGGCCCGGCCGGTGGCCGGGGACTGGACCCGGGGCGACGCAGCGGTATCGGCGATCGCGGTGGAGAGCGCCGACCCGGTCCGCTCCGGCCGCCGGGCCGAGGCGCTGCTGGCGCCGGCCATTCCCCGCCGG
>JBPYFB010000293.1:0-5976 GCA_051986465.1 Rugosimonospora sp. | reverse complement strand
TGCTCGGCGGGCTCGTGCTCGCCAGCGTGTTGATCGCGTTCAGCGTGCACGCGAGCCGCGCGCGCCAGGTCGCCGCCCCGACTTCCGCCGCGGCGCCGCGGGTCAACGCGTTGATCAGCCCGAAGGCCGCACCGCCGCCGCGCCCCACCGCGCAGCTCCCGACCGCGCCGCCGTCCGCGGCCGCCTACCGCGCCACGTACGCGGGGTACACGACGGGCGGGGCAGCCACCGTCGCGATCGTGGTACGCGACGGGGTGGCCATCGCGTACGTCTGCGACGGCACGCGGGTGGAGGCGTGGCTACTGGGTACCGCGGTCGCCGGCCAGTTGCGCCTCACCGGTACCCACAGCTCCAGCCTCACCGGCGGGTACACCAGGAGCGGCGCGACCGGCCAGGTGAGCGTGGGCGCGAAGCACTGGACGTTCCGGGCCCGCGCCGTCTCCCCGCCCTCGGGCCTGTACCGGGCGACCGCCGAGGTGCGCAACGCGAAGGTGGTCGGCGGCTGGATCGTGCTCGACGGCCGGCAGGTCGGCGTCGAGACGGTCGACGGTACGCCGCAGCCAGCGTCCACTCTGGACACCGCCAGCCGGACCGCGATCGTCGACGGCGCGACCCTGACCGCCGTACCCGTAGATGGAACGGAGACCCTCAGATGACGACGTACCCATCGCCACCCCGGCGGGACAGCGCGGTGAAGCTGTTCGTACCGCTGCTCGCCGGCGCCGTGGTCGCGGTGACCATCGGCGTGTACGGGCGGCTGCACCACCCGACCGGAGTCGCGGTGAACATCGCCGGCTTCTCCAGCCCGCAGACGGTGAAGGTCTGGCTGGCCTCGGTCGCCTTCCTGTTCGCCGTGGCACAACTGGTATCCGCGCTCGCGATGTACGGCCGGCTACCGCTGCGCGCGCCGTCCTGGACCGGTACCTTCCACCGCTGGTCCGGCCGGATCGCGTTCCTGTTCGCCGTACCCGTCGCCGTGCACTGCCTGTACGCGCTGGGCTTCCAGACCTTCAGCCTCCGGGTACTGCTGCACTCCCTGCTCGGCTGCGTGTTCTTCGGCGCCTTCACCGTGAAGATGCTGACGCTGCCGAGGAAGGGCGTACCCGGCTGGGCGCTGCCGGTACTGGGCGGCCTGGTCTTCGCGGCACTCGTCGGGGTGTGGCTCACCTCGGCGCTGTGGTTCTTCACGACTACCGGCATCAAGTTCTGACTGTCCACAAAGAGTCCACAAGGGAGTATTGCGATGCAACTGGTTTCGAGCGCTACCCGGCGGGCGGTACTGGCCGGTGCCGGCACGCTGGTCCTGGCCGGCTGCGCGACGTACGGCGGCGAACCGGCTGCCCCACCCGCGGCTGCCCCACCCGCGACCGGTGGCGGCGGGACCGGCGGCGGGGCGATACTCGCTCAGGTCGCCGACGTCCCGGTCGGTGGTGGCCGGGTCATTGCGGACCGGCGGGTCGTGCTGACCCAGCCGCAACAGGGCACGGTCAAGGCGTTCAGCGCGGTCTGCACGCACCAGGGCTGTACGGTGCGGGACGTCAGCAACGGCACCATCAACTGCCCGTGCCATGGCAGCCGGTTCAGCGCCACCGACGGCTCGGTCGTGCAGGGCCCCGCCACCGCCCCGCTCGCCCCGGTGGCCGTCACCACCGAGGGCGGCCGCGTGACTCTCACATGATCCGTATCCGCACCGATTCTTGGCGGCCACGGCACCAAATCCGGTGCCGTTCCTTTCAAGATTCCAGACGACGGGCGTCGGTACCGTGGGGAGGCGTGGGCGACAGTATCGCGGCTCTGGTCGCGCGGATGGAGGCAGACCTGGCGCGGCTCACCGACGCGCGCCGGTACTTCCACGCCACGTACCTGCGTACCACCAAGGCGGTCGCGGAGGGGATCGAGCGCGGTATCTTCGCCGACCGGGCGTGGCTGGAGCGCTGGGACCTCGCCTTCGCGCAGCTGTACCTCGACGCGCTCGCCGCCGACCTGGCCGGCGGGCCGGTACCGGCGCCCTGGCGGGTCGCGTTCGGTACCGCCCGCGAGCGCCCCGACCTGCCGCCGGTCCGGCACGTGCTGCTCGGCATGAACGCCCACATCAACTACGACCTGCCGCAGGCGCTGATCGCCGTGATCAGTCCGACCGAGTTCGACGATCCGGCCGTGCTGCGCGCCCGGGAGGCCGACCACCGGCACGTCGACGAGGTGCTGATGGCCCGGGTGGCCGCCGAGGACGTCGAGATGGCCGCGCTCGTCCCGCGCAGCCGCACGGACCGCGTGCTCGGACCGGCGAATCGCGCGGCGACCCGGCACATCTTGACGGAGTCGCGGGCGAAGGTGTGGGCGAACGCGGCGATCCTGGATCGGGCGCGGCGGGACGGGCCGCAGCGGTACGCGGCCGTACTGTCGGAGTTGGCGGCGCTCGCCACCCGGCGCCTTTCGGACCTGGCCCGGCCCGGGCCCGTGCTGCTGCGACTGGCCATGAAGGGGTTCGGGGTGCGGCTGCGCCAGCCGGGCTGAGCGAGGGGGAGGGAGGCCGGGTGCGGCTTGCGGGGAAGGTGGCACTGGTCACCGGGGCGTCGTCGGGGATCGGCCGGGCCAGTGCCGTCGCGCTGGCGCGGGCGGGGGCGCGGGTGCTGGCGCACGGGCGGGCCGGGGACCGCCTCGCCGCGCTCGCCGCGGAGATCGACGCGGTACCGCTGCCCGCCGACCTGTCCGACCCCTCGGCGGTACGCGGGCTCGCGCGCGCCGCCCTCGACACGGCCGGCCGGGTCGACGTGCTCGTCAACAACGCCGGTATCGGCTGGGCCGGCCCGTTCACCGGGATGGGTGACGAGGACGTGCCCCGGCTCGTGGCGGTGAACCTGGTCGCGCCGATCGAGCTGACCCGCGCCCTGTTGCCGGCGATGCTGGCGCGGCGCGAGGGGCACCTGATGTTCGTGGGGTCGATCGCCGGCCGGATGGGCGTCGCGGAGGAGGCCGTGTACGCCGCGACCAAGGCCGGGCTGGACACGTTCGCGGAGAGCCTGCGCTTCGAGGTGCACGGTACGGGCGTCGCCGTCGGGGTACTGATACCCGGCGTGGTGGATACCGCCTTCTTCGAGCGGCGCGGCCAGCCGTACGAGCGTCGCCGGCCCCGTCCGCTGCCCGCCGGTACCGTCGCTGACGCGCTGGTACGGTCGATCCGCGCGGGTACCGCCGACCGGTACGCACCCCGGTGGCTGCGGCTACCCGTGGCGGTACGGGGCGCGGCGCCCGGCGCGTACCGGCGCCTCGCCACCCGCTTCGGCGGCCGGCAGTGAAGTGGCCGGCAATGAAACGGCCGGCAATGACGCGACCGGCAGTGACGCACCAGCAATGAAGCGCCGGCAGTGACGCACCAGCGATGACGCTTGTGCGAGGATCAATCGTCTTGTCGCCTAGCATCCGGGAACACCGTGCTGCCTGTCCTGTTCGGACTCCTGGCCGCATTCCTCTTCGCGGCCTCGGCATCGCTGCAACAGCACGCCGCACAGCGCAGCGCCACCGGGCCCGAGCCGGGAGCCGCGGTGGCGCAGTCGCGGCGGGGCCGTCACGTCATACGCCCACTGCTGGCCGTGCTGCGACCGCTGCTGCGGCTGGTGCGCGGGCTGGTGCGTACCCCCTTGTGGTTGTTCGGGTGGGTGACCAACCTCGTCGGCTTCCTGGTCCAGGCGGTGGCCCTGCACTACGGCTCGGTGGCCCTGGTGCAGCCCTTGCTGGTGACCCAGTTGCTGTTCGCGCTGCCGCTCGCGTCGGCGTGGGGGCGGCGGTGGCCGGCGCTGCGCGACTGGCTGGGCGGTATCGCCATCTGCGCCGGTGTTGTCGTGTTCCTCGCCGTACGGGGTGTCGCGCCCCTTTCGGAGGAGCCCGACCGGCCCCGGGTGGTCCTCTCCGGCCTGGCCGTCGCGGTCCTCGTCGGGCTGCTGGTGATCGCCTCCGCGGGCCGGCCGCCGATGGTCCACGCGACGCTGATCGCGGTGGCCGCGGGGCTGTGTTTCGCGATGTCCGCAGTGCTGATCAAGCTCACCGCTGAAGATCTATTACAGCGTGGTGTGCCAGCTACCGCGGTCGACTGGCCGGGGTACGCTCTGGCCGTGTCCACCCTATCGGGGCTGCTCCTGGAGCAGGGCGCCTTCGCCGCCGGCTCGCTCTCGGCGGCGGTCGCCGCGATGACGATCACCAACCCCCTGGCTAGCTACGCGGTCGGGGTGCTAGCGTTCCACGTCGTCCCGCCGACCAGCCCGGGAGCGCTGGCAGCTCTGGCGGGATCGGGAGCCCTGCTCATTATCGGGGTCGTGACGCTGGCGCACTCGCCGAGCGTGCACCCGGACACAACCGTGGGATCCGAGGGCGCAACCCGCTTCGGAGCCGCGGGGGTAACGCCGACCGGCGTGGGTACAGACAAAGGACCGGCCCGGTCGCCATCGTCATAGCCGCCTCCCCTCAAGGACCCTGATGGCCTCGTTGCACAGCGCGCACGCCCAACGCACGCCCGCCCACGACGACGAGGTCGTCATCGAACTCGGGCACCTGCGCCCCGCGCTGCTGCGGGCGGCCCGGATGTTCCTCGAGACCGTCGCGGTACCCACGGGGTTGCTGTTCCTACTGCTGCACACCGAGGGACTGGTCGTCGGTTTGTGCGGCGTGCTGGCGTGGTGCGTGCTGACGGTGGCCGTACGGTGGATCTCCGGCCGGCACATGCCGGGCACCCTGCTGCTGTGCGTGGGCATGCTCTGTGCCCGGGCCGCACTCGCGCTCGTCCTCTCCAGCGCCCTGGTCTACCTGCTGCAGCCGGTGGTCGGCTCGGTCGTGATGGCACTGCTGTTCGTGGGTAGCGCCGCGGTCGGCCGCCCGATCACCATCCGGCTCGCCCGCGACTTCGTCGCGCTCCCCGCCCACCTGTTCCACCGCCGCGGGGTGCGCCGCGTCTTCACCCAGGTGGCCTTCTTGTGGGGAGGCTCACGCCTGCTGGACGCGGGCATGACGCTGGGGCTGCTGCACTGGGGGATCGACGCCGGACTGCTCGGGCGTGGGCTGTTCAGCGGCCTGCTCACCTCGGTCACGGTGCTGGTCTGCGCCGCCTGGGGCTGGCGCTGCCTGCGCCGCATCCCGGGCGTGCGGCTGTGTCTGCGGGCACAGCCGATCCAGGCCTGACCGCGAACGTCACGCAAAGTCGTGCTACAAGAACATATGTGACCTCGCCAGCGACCAGTCGTCCCCGATTCTGGTCGCAGATCCTCGGCGGGTTGCTGCTGTTCGGCTTGTACAGCCTCGTCGCCGACGTGGACTGGGGCGACAAGGCGGCCGCGGCGGACCGGCACGGCCGGTCGCTGTTCGCGCTGGAACGCTGGCTGCACATCGACATCGAGCTGGCGATGAACCGCTGGCTGGCGCCGCACCCCGTACTGCGGGTCATCGCCAACTACGAGTACGCGAGCACGTACATCATCAGCGCGCTGGTCCTGATCGTGTGGCTGTACCTGCGCCGCCCCGAGACGTACCGTTGGGCCCGTAACTCTTTCGTCCTTCTCAATGTCGCCGGCGTGGCCTGCTTCGCGCTGTACCCGGTCGCGCCGCCCCGCCTGCTGCCCGAGTTCGGCTTCGTCGACACGGTCCGGCTCGGCCACACCTGGGGCTCCTGGGGCTCGCCCCTGGTCGCGCACGCCAACCAGCTGGCGGCGATGCCGTCGCTGCACATCGCCTGGGCGTTCTGGGTCAGCGTGGTCCTGGCGGCGATCTCGAGCAGGCGCAGCGTCCAGTGGCTCAGCGGGGTGCACGTGATGGTCACCGCCGTCGTCATCATGGCCACCGCCAACCACTACCTGCTCGACGCCGTTGGCGGGGCGTTGCTGGTGGGGCTGTGCTTCGGCCTGTTGCGGCTGACGCGCCGGAAGCCGGGGCATCGGGTACCGGCGGCAGACGCGTTCTTCCTGCACGTGGAGGACGGCGCGTTCCCCCAGC
>JBPYFB010000292.1:0-16571 GCA_051986465.1 Rugosimonospora sp. | reverse complement strand
GTAAGCGAAGCTCACCCGGTCGAGGGTGATCCCGCCGCGCAGCCGTCCCGGTACCACCGGCCGCGCCGCGTCGGGTGTCGCGGTCGGCGTCTGCAGCAGTTCGCGGAGCTGCGTGGAGGCGACGGTGGCTTGCAGCCACTGGTCGAAGACCGTGGACAGCTGCTGGATCGGGGTGAAGAACTGGTCGAGGTAGAGCAGGAACGCGATCAGTACGCCAGCGGTGAGCTGGCCGTCCGCGATCCGTTGTGCCCCTACGGCCAGCGCGATGGCCTTCGCCACGGTGCTGAGGAGTTGCAGGAAGGGAAAGAAGCGGGCCTGCAGTTCGAAGGAGCGCGATCGCGCTTGGCAGTAGGCGTCGGCCAGGGCGCCGAACCTGGCCTCGTTGGCCGGTTGCTGGCTGTACGCCTGGCTGACGGCCACGCCGGCCAGGCTCTCCTGCATGTTGGCGTAGAGCACCGATATCCGTAGCCTGGCTAACCGGTACGTCTTGGCCGATGCCCGCCGGAACACCCAGGTCGTCAGTACCAGCGGGACGAGCAGGCCGCAGACCGCCAGGGCCAGCGCGGGGCTGAACACGGCGAGGGTGACCGCGATCCCGACACAGGTCAGCAGGCTGACCATGGCGGTGAGCAGTCCCTGCTGCAGCAGTTGCGCGAAGGCCTCGATGTCCGAGGTCATCCGGGTCATTATCTTTCCGGCCTGGTACTGCTCGTAGTAGTTCAGCGACAGTCGCATCAGGTGGGCGAAGGTCCGCACCCGCAGGCCGAACAGCATCCGCTCCGCGGTGCGCTGGGTGTAGAACCGCATCAACCGCCCGTTCGCCCAGGCGAGCGCCTGCGCCAGGAGCAGGACGAGGCAGACGGCGGCGAGTATGCGCTGCGATTGCCGTAGTACACCGTGGTCGACGCCGAACCGGATCAGCGTGGGAGTGGCCAGGCTGGTGACCGCGTCGACCACGACGAGGCCGGTCGCCAGCAGCAGCGGCCTGCTGAAGGGTCGGAAGACCTGGCGCATGGTGAAGTCGGCGTGCGGCCGCATGGCGTCGGCGAGATCGATGTCGGGTTCGCCGGCAAGCGGTGGCAGCTTCTCGACCGCGGCGAACAGTTCGGCACTCCCGTTGCTGAGCCCCGCCAGCCGCGCCATGTCGCCCATCGGACCGCCCGGTCCGATCGACCGGATCGCCGCGTCGGCGCCGAGGCTGCTGACCTTGGGCGCACCCAGCCGCGACACGTCCGCCGGCCAGGCCAACCGATCGACGGTCGCGACCGGTTCGGCGGTGCTCGCCAGATCCTCCGGGTCCGGACCGGTCAGCAGCTCGCGGAAGAGTTCCGAGCCGTCGAGCAGTTCGTCGGGCGTACCACGGTCGACAATGCGGCCGCCCTCGAGCACGATGACCCGGTCGGCCAACTGCAACGTGGAGTACCGCTTGGCCACCAGGATGGTGGTCCGGCGCGCCAGGACCTCCGCCATTTCGCGGTGGATCGCCTGCTCGGTACGGGCGTCGATCGCCGAGGTCGCGTCGTCCAGCACCAGTACCCGCGGGTTGGTCAGCGCCGCGCGGGCCAAGGCGATGCGTTGCCGTTGCCCGCCGGACAGCGTGTAGCCGCGTTCGCCGACGACCGTCGCAAAGCCCTCCGGGAGACCGGCGATGAAGCCGTACGCGTGCGCCGCGACGGCGGCCCGCTCGACCTCGTCGTCGGTGGCGGCGGGCCGGCCGAACGCGATGTTGTCGCGGATCGTGGTTGAGAACAGGAAGCCCTCCTCGAACACGATGCCGACCGCCGAACGCAGCGACGGCAGGGTGTACTCGCGGACGTCCCGTCCATCGACGCGCACGGTACCGCGGGTCGGATCGTGAAAGCGGGCAAGCAGTAGCGCCAGGGTGGACTTGCCCGAGCCGGAGGCACCGACGATGGCGACCCGCTCACCGGGCTCGATGCGCAGGCAGATGTCGCGCAGCACCGGTTCCCCGCCGGGGTGGGCGAAGTCCACATGGTCGAGCTCGATCAGGCCGGTCGGTTCGGTCAGCCGTACCGCATCCGGCCGCTCACGTACGAGCGGCTGCGCGGAGAGCAGTTCGACGATCCGGGTGGCGCCCGCCCGCGCCTGCTGGCTGGTGGCGAGGATGCTCGACAGGAAACGTACCGGGGTCACCAGTTGCAGCACATAGCTGGAGAACGCGAGGAACACGCCCAGCGTGACCTGACCGCGCATGACCAACCAGCCACCGAAGGCGAGGACCGCGAGCTGGGTCAGGCCGGGTACGACGTCCAGGGACGCGCCGAAGACCGCGGTGATGCGCGCGCTACGCAAGCGGGACTGGAACAGTCGGCGGGCCTCGACGTTCAGCGTCTCCTGTTCCTGCGCCTCCTGGCCGAACGCCTTGACTACCCGTACGCCGGTGACCGCCTCCTCGACCACGCCGGCGACCGTGCCCTTGTAGAGCTGATCGGTCCAGCTCGCCGGGAAGGAACGGTTCCGGAAGCGCAGCGCGATGAGGAAGAACACCGGAACGGATACGGCCATCACCAGCGTCAGCAGCGGCGAAAGCAGGAGCATCCCGACAAGGGCCACCAGCAGAAGCGTCAGGTTGCCGTAAGCGACACCGAGCTGCTGCAGGTACATCTGGATGACGGTCAGGTCCGACGTGGCCCGCGACATGATGTCGCCTGAGCGGAACTCGTCGCGTCGCGTCGCGTCCAGGTACTGCATGTGGTGGTGCACGGCCATTTGCAGGTCTCGTTGACTGCGCGCCGCGGCCCTGCCGCCGACGCTACGGCGCAGCCAGTTGCCGACGAAGCTCACCGCACCGGCCGCGAGGAGCACGCCGACCCACAGTCCCAGCGATCGCCGCTTGGACAGGATCGTGTCGTCCAGGATCACGCGCTGGATCAGCGGAATGGTCGCCAAGGTGGCCTGTGCCACCACCGCCAACGCGATGGCGATCTGGATCAGGCGCCGGTTTCGTCCCAACACGGGACTCAACATCCGCATTGTTCCACGACGACTCATCACGAGTATCGTTTCATAGGCTAATTAGCTAAGCAAAGGGCTTGCGGCCGGAAGCCGGCCTGATCGGCACGCAGCACCTGCGGGACAAGGGCATTCGCCACTGTGATCTAGGCCACTGTGGGAACTCAGTCCGCTCGACCACCACCGAAGACGCCGAAAGCACGTACCGTCCACTGTGGATGATTGGACTCCGCGCGACTAGCGGTCGCAGCGACCCCTGCTCTCGCGCAGTAACCTGACGATCACCGAAGTGTCGGCGGCTTGCGGATGGTTCAGGGGATATGGGCGACGGCGGCGTAGCCAGAGATGTCAACAAAGCTCGGCGGGAAAGGTATGGGCGGGGATCGCATCGGGCTGGTAGGTTGAGGCCGACCATGACCCGTCCGAGGAGGTGAGACCCGTGAATGCTGTATCGATGTGGGTGCTCCCCCTCGCCGTCACGGTCGGGCGATTGACGTAGGTATCGCCGGGGCGCCTCGATAACAAGGCACTCCTGGAAGGCGAAACCTATGGTTCACAATGTTGCTCTGGTTCTCGGTGGCGGTGGGGCAGCCGGACAAGCATGGCAGATCGGCCTCGTCGCGGGTCTGGCCGAAGCTGGCCTCGACCTGACCGAGGCAGCCGATCTGGTGGTCGGCACCTCGTCCGGTTCCACCACGGCAGCCTGGGTGCGCAGCGGCATACCACCGGCCGAACTGCTGGCTTCGGTGCTGTCCGCGCCGGTTCGACCGGCCGGGCAGAGCCGGGAACAGTCGCCGCCCCCGGCGATGGCCACGTTGTTCGAGCGGATGCGGGCCATCGGCGCCGCCGCCACCTCGGCAGCCGACCTCCAGCGTGCGATGGGCGCGTTCGGGTTGGCGAGCGACGCCGCACTCGGACCCGCGGCGGCGCAAGCGCGGCGGGCAACAGTCGCCGCCCGGTTGCCCCGCCATGAATGGCCGGACCGGCCGATGATTGTGGTTGCCCTCAACGCGCATACCGGCGAGTTGGCCGCCCTCGACCGCAACTCCGGCGTCGACCTGGTGGACGCGGTCACGGCGGCCACCGCGCTGCCCGGCGGGGCACCCACGCACCGCATCAACGGCACCCACTACATCAACGGCGGCGTGCGCTCCGCCGACAACGCCGACCTCGCCTCGGGCTACCCGAACGTCGTGGTGCTCTCGCCGTTCAGCGAACGCAGCGGGCCACTACCGGAAGGCCAGTTCGAAGGTCTGCGCAGATTTCCGGGCACGGACCTGGCAAGCCAGGTCGAGGCCCTGCGCGCGCAGGGCAGCCACGTCGAGGTGATCACACCGGACGCCGAATCGCGAGCCGCAATGGGCATCAACCAGATGGACCCGGCGACCCGCGCCCCGTCCGCCCGTGCCGGTTTCGCCCAGGGCAAGCAGGAAGCGACCCGCGTGCGGCTCCTCTGACCACCGTTCAGAGAACGCCGGTATAGGTCAGCGCGAAGATGCCGCTGGGTACCAGGAACAGCAGGCTCACCGCCGCGATGCGCGGGATCGAACGGTGCGCGCGCAGCAGGAGGTGGTACGCCAGGATCAGCCCCGGTACGGTGACCGCCTCGAATGGCAGCATCCGGCGTGGAATCACGCTACCGGTGGCGGCGAGCACGACCGACAGGGTGGCGGCCGCCGTCCACGCCGCGAAGCCGAGCAGGTACGCGCGGCGCGGACCCAGCCGTACGGCCACCGTGCGGTACCCGCTCGCCGCGTCCGCCTGATGGTCGGCGAGCGTGGTCGGCACGTACAGCGCGGCACCGACCAGTACCCCCTGCACCGAGATGAGCCACGGGAAGCCCGCGAGCGCGTGTACGGCTGTCCACCCGGCCAGCGGCCCGAGCGCACCGAGCGCGAGCGCGTTCACCGCGACATCCGCGCCGGGCCTCGCCTTCAGCCGTACCGGCGGCACGCTGTAGAGCCAGCCCAGCACCAGTGAGAGCAGCGCGCCCGCCGCAAACTCCGCCCCGATCGGCAGGCTGGCCGCCAGCGCGACTCCCGCCGCGGCGAACGCAATGCGGCGTACCCGGCGCGGCGTCAACCGGCCACTGGTCAACGGTCCACCGGCCTTACGCGGGTTGCGCAGGTCGCCGGGCAGGTCGTTGGCGTCGTTGATGGCGAGCACCGCCAACCAGACCAGCGGCTCAACGACGAGCGCGGCGGCCAGCAGCCGCGGCACCTGCCCGACCGCCGGCCACAGCCGACGGCTGGCCAACACGTAACCCACGTACAGGGGAAGCAGCGACACCGGCCAGAACCACGGGCGCGCGATGGCGCACAGGTCGAGCAGGAACCGCGCGGCACCGGAGCGCCATGGCGCCCGCGCCACCGGCACCGGGGAATGGAGCCTGCCCGCCTGACCGGATCGCACCATGTACGTCAGGATCGCAGCCGTCGCCGGTACCCGCCCGGCCGGTGTGCGCCGGTGTGACGCGGCTCGTGCTGTGCCGACCTCAGGCTGGCTTAGACTTGCTGTCGACCCGGTACGGCGATGGCGTGTACTTGTCGAGCGCAACCGCGAGTATGGCCTCGGCGTACGCCTGGAGTTGCGCGCTGCGTACCGCGTCGAACACCTTCGGCAGGGCCTTTCCGGTCGGCTTCCCGTCCTCGGTCACCAGTTGGGTGAACTCGTTTCCCGATCGATCGAACGCACCGCTGTGCTGGTAGCCGAAGGTCTCGACGGTGTACACCGGCGCGCCGCCCCGCACCCCGTTGAGTCCGAAGCCGCCCCTGTCCGACGCGACGGCCACCGGCCCCCAGTCGCCCAGCGAGAAGCCGGCGAATCCGGGGAACTCAGAGGACTCCTGTGCATAGTGGACACTCCTGACCGCCTTGCCGTGCAACCGGTTGCCCACCACCAGGAACCGGGTGAACGAGCGCCAGTTCACTGCTCCGGCTGGTAGCCGGAGCGGGATCGCGCTCGCCATCGCGTCCACCGCCAGCGCCAGTTGCAGGGCCAGGTCGTCGTCCTCGACGCCGTCCGTCCGGTTGGTCGACGAGAACGTGGTCTTCTCGGCGCCCTTGGGCGGTTTCTTGTTTGGGTACGCCGGATCCAACGCGGCATTGAACTTCTGCGGGTCGATCGTCCGGTTGGGAGCCGTGCGCTCGGCCAGCAGCGAGAACGTGTACCGCGGGTCGACGTAGATGCCCGGTGAGTTCTTGTGCTTCGCCTCGTAGAAGCTGGTCAGCGCGGCCTCTGTCTTCGCGAGCTCGTCGGCTTCCCGCGACTTGTCAACCTTGTCAAGCCTGTCAAGCTCAGTGCTGGCCTTCCGCATCGTCTGGACCGCCGGCGCGAGCAGCCGTTTGCCGTGCACGCTCACGATGCGGATGGGGCGCAGCGCCTCGACGAGAAAGGTAAGAGCCAGGATCTCGGGCAGCGCTCGGGAAATCCCGGTCTTGACGACGTCCTTCTCTTTCCACCGGATGGTGAACGGTTGCGGGTCGTTGCCGTCGTCCAGGGCGGAGAAGCCCTTCGCCAGGGATCCCTTTCGCAGGATCTCGGAGACAGGGGTGCCCGGCCGGGGAAACTCCCGCGACGGGGAGTTGTGCTGACCAAACCGCTCAATTTCGCGGTACTTGTTCGACCCGGTCTCCGGTGACGTGTTGGGGAGGGCCTTCTTGCGCGCCGCGTCCCCCTCGGTCGTAAAGAGCTCCGGCACGATGACGGTGGTGTAGTACGGAGTGCCCCCGCGCCCAGCGTCCATCTTCACCCGCAGCCAGTTGGCAATCTCCGTTCCGCTGCACTCCGACGGGTGCACGCCGGCCACCACCAGCACGATGTCCGGCTTCTGCCCGGGATACACGTAGATCGGTGACAGCAGTCCGGGGTTCGCTGCGAGGAAGCTCTCCAGGAACTTCCCGGGATCCGCCGGCGAACCGAAGAGTTTCGCCACCGGCTCAAGCGGATCCCTACCCACCAGCAACATTTGTCGCGCCCTCCGTGTCGTGCACCTGGCCCGCCCGCGTCAGCCGGCGATCGGCGGACCGCCGATCGACAGGCTGCTGCCCACCGACACGTCCAGGCCGCTGGTCGGCGTGTACTCGAACCACTGCGCGATCAGTAGGCCCTCGGCCCAACTGGTGATGTCGGTACTCAGCGGATCGTCCGGGGTCTCCCCCGGTGCGTTGTCGCTGCCGCAACTGACCAGCTCGTAGTCGCCGTGCAGCACGAGCGTCGTGGCGCTCGGCGTCCGGTAGTGGTACGGATTGCCCCACGGGTCGGTGAAGGTCGCGTGCGGGTTGTCGAAGTTCGGCGCGGTGGTGACCGCCTGGAGGTTCTGCCACAGGCGCGCCGCCCAGCTCGGCGTACCGTCAAGGCCGGTCTGCGGCCGGCTGAGCAGAAACGTCTTCAGCACGTGCGGCAGTCCCTTCTCGGGACCGGGCGGGTAGTGCTTGTTCACGTTCTTGAACTCCTCCAGCGCCGCCATGATGGCCTGCATGTCGCTCCAGGCCTGCTGTTGCAGCGCGTACAGCAGCGGTCGGGCGGTCTGGTCCGGGTTGGCGGGCGGGATGTTCTCGTAGTTGGTGAACGCTTCGCTGCGGATCTCCTGGCCGATCGTGAGGTACGGCACCGCTTCCGGCGGTACCTGACCGTCCTGCGTGTTCGGGTCGCCGGTGAGCACGAACCGGGTGAAGGCGTCCTCGAATCCGGGCCGTACGGTCAGCACGACACGCGCCGCCCCACCGCGCAGGAACTCCCGGTGCACCGGGTCCGGATGCACCAGGAACCGCTTGAACGCCCAGTTCTCGACGCTGTCCCAGAAGTACGGGTACACGAAGAACAGCATGTTCTCCCACTCGACCGCCTCCTGGACGAACTTGACGTACTCGCCGTACTGGACCACTTGCTCGAACGCATCAGGGTCCAAAGTGGACGCGTCGACACCCTCCACGGACTGTGCGGGAACCGGGATTCCGTCCGGTACCGCACCCGGTTCCGGGTAGTTCCACGGCTGCGCGTCCACACCGAACACCGTGTGCGGGCCGGCCGGCGGCGGGAAGCCACCGAGCAGCCAGTCGAGAACCCATTTCATGACTTCCTCGTGCTCCATCTTGCGCAGCGTCAGCGCGTCGAAGCGCGAGATCAGATCCTGCAGGTACGCCTGGCGGTCCTTGGCCCGGCCGACCGCGTTGTTGAAGCGTTCCTGGGCGGCGTCGCGCAGCGCCATCCACGTCTTCAGCCGCCACGCCTCGACGGTGGCGTCCCGCACCTTGCCCTGGAACACTCCGGAGATCTGTCCGGATACGCAGTTCTGGTAGCTGTACGGGATGACGATCGAATCCCACCGGCCGCCGAGGTCGTGCGGCGGGGTACGCAGGTCGATGCTTCCGGTGGTCTGGTCGGGCTGGGTGCTGCTGGCGGGGTCACCCGGGTCGTGCGACACCTCGCCGAGCAGGTTGAGTTGCGGGTTGTCCCCGCCGTGCGACTGGTGGATGACGCCGACCAGCGCGCCGGAGTCGAACGCGTAACCGTCCGGTACGTCGAGCGGGAAGTTCGCCTCGCGAAGGTCGTTGCCCTGCTTCTCCAGCAGGACGTTGACCGATATCGCGTTGGTGTACTGGTCGGGCGGCGGGTCGAGGGCGACACCGTACGTCGTCTGTAGCTCCAACCAGGACGCAGTGGTCGCCTGGATCGACGCGAGCGAAAGGTCGAAGGTGAACGTGGTGGTGGACAGCCACTCCTCCAGTTCCTGCAACTCCTTGACCCGGCCGAGCATGTCCAGTGCGGGGTCGGGGATGACCAGATCGTAGGTCAGGCGCAGCCCGTACCGGATGAGGTCGACCCTCCACTTGCGAATGAGCTGGAAGTAGTCCACGCGGATCGCCGAGTCGGTGGGGTTCGTCAGGGTGCGTACCGCCAGATCCTCCGCGCCGGCGACCGACGACACGGTGAAGCTCGTCTTGTGTTCCTTGCGGGTACGGGCCGACGCGTGTTGAGTCACCGCCAGCGAGTGGGCGATGCTCTCCTTGATCGAGTTCCGGGCCTCGGTCTTGTCGCTGTAGTCGGTGGCGGCGGCCGCGGTGACCGAGTACGCGCCACCGTTGTACGTGGCGGTGACGGAACCGTTGACGTCAAGCGATGTGCTGTGCTTCGTCTCGTTCTCGGTCGCCTGCGACAGGTCGGTCTTGTCCGTGACACCGGTCTCACTGAACCCCTCGAAGGCGTCGGTGACGATGGACTCGAAGGTCTGCGTGGTGACCGTCCACTCCTTGTGCGCGATGTTCACGGTCTCGTGGGGTGTCAGCGGTACCGAATGCACGAGCTCCCCGTGTTCGACACCGACCGGTGTCATCTCCATCCGCTCCAGGTACAGGGCGCCGATCGGCTGGATCGGCGTCTGGAACCGGAACGCCCGGGCCAGCGCCAGCGTCTGCTCAGCGGGGTCCACTGTAGAACCCGTCGAGCGACGCACGTTGGCAAGCGCGTGTCCCAGGTCGGCGAGCTGCTGGTGGGTGGCTGCGGCGAGCCGCCGGCCGTACCGGCGCAGGCCGTCCGGCCACGGATACCGGGAGACCTGATGCGCCAACTCCAGGACATCGGCCGGCAGGTGCGGTACGGAGCCGCCGGCCACCGCCGCGCGCAGCGCATCGTACTCGGCACCGGTCATCGCCAGCCGGCGGACGAACGCTCCCTTCTCCAGGACCTGGCCCGGGCGGGGCGTTTCGGCCGGTATCAGCGCCGGCACGTACGTCGCCTTGTTGACTTTGCGCACCGAGTTGGTGAGGTTCACGCTGTTCGGTGTGTTGGCGGACGCCATCGACCTTCTCCTCCCCGCAGAGCAGACGGCGGCCGTCAGGCCGGTTCCCGGGCGGGCCGGCCCGGTGGAACACACCGTCGAGCTGGTATCCGCGCATCATGGCGGGAGCCGCTCATCGTCGGCTCATCACGCGACCGGAGTCGGGGCCGGGTGTCAGGCTGGTGTCATGGCCGCCAGGCGCGCGGCGACCTGAGGGCTGAAGACCGAACCACCACCCGCGACGGTACGCACGGCGGCCAGCGTCTCGTCCCGGCTGGCGTACTTGAGCAGGTAACCCCGGGCACCGCTGCGTAGGGCCGAGACGATCGCCTCGTCCGTGTCCGACATGCTCATCACGAGCACCGCGCAGGCCGGGTGGCCGCCAAGGATCCTCTTCGTGGCGTCGGCTCCCGACCCGTCCGGCAGGCACAGGTCCATGACGACCACGTCGGGTGCGGTATCGGATACCGCCGCCACCGCATCGGCGACGCCACCCGCCTCGGCTACCACGGTGACCTCGGTACCCGTCTCCAGCGCGGTCCGCATGCCCGAGCGGAAAATGGGATGGTCGTCGACGAGCACGACGCGGATCGGGCGGGTGTGCGAGGTCTGGTGTACCACGCTGGAAAGTGGCGCGTCGGCCGGCGCCAGAGCAGCGCCGTCGCGTACGGGCGCGGCCAGCCGAGGATCGCCGCGCAGCACGGCGACCTCGAGGCTGCGCAGGTCGGCTCCGGGTTCGAGGCCGAGCTCGTCGGCGAGCCGGCGCCGGGCCTCGCGGTACGCCGCCAGTGCGTCCCCGGTCCGGCCGCAGCGGTACAGCGCGAGCATGAGCTGGCCCACCAGACGCTCGCGGGCCGGCTGGGCCGCGACCAGATCCAGCAGGTCGTCGATGACCTCCCGGTGCCGCCCCAGCCGCAGCAGGGCGTCGATCCGGTCCTCGGCCGCGACCAGCCTCGCCTCCTCCAGCCCGGCGCAGAGCAACGCGCCGCCCTCGGGTGAGCCGGTACCGGCGAGCGCCGGTCCCCGCCACAGACCGAGCGCCGCGTCGAGCAGGCGTATCCGGTCGCTGTCGTCCGCCGTCGCCCGCGCCCGTACCAGCCCTGCCCGGAACTGATGTACGTCGATGGACTGCGGATCGGCGCGAAGCGTGTACCCGGACGTGGCCCAGACCAGCCGTACGGGCTCGGTGTCGTGGCGGGTCGCGGCGGCCAGCAGCGAACGCAGCCGGGAGACGCAGACCTGTACGGCGTGCGTGGCCGTTCGTGGTGGCTCCGGCCAGGTCAGCTCGACCAGCCGGTCCAGCGTCACCAACCGGTTGACCTCAAGCGCCAGCACCGCGAAGATGAAGCGCTGCTGCGGTGAGCCCAGCCCGATCGGCCGCCCGTTGCGTTCGGCACTCACCGGTCCGAGGATCCGGAACCTCATCGGATACCGCCAGCGGCATGACTGTCCACAAAGGCAGCCGGTAGCGGCAGCCGGGCGGTGACCGTGGTACCCGATTGTCCACTGTGGACCTCGCAGGAGCCGCCCAGCTCCCGTGCCCGCTCCGCCATGGAACCCAGCCCGATGCCGCCGGTACCCGCCTGGTACGGCGGGATGCCGGTACCGTTGTCGGACACGGTGAGCGTGAGCGTACCGGCGGCCACCGCCAGCCGTACCGTCGCCTGGGTCGCCGCCGCGTGCCGCACGACGTTCGTCAGCGCCTCGGACGCGATGAGGTACACCTGTTCCTCCACTGTGGACGGTACGGGTGGCAGCCGGCCGGGCAGCGCCAGCTCGACCGCGAGTGCCGGACCGGAGAGGCGGTCGGCGAGTTCGGCGAAGGCCACCGCCAGGCCGCTGTTGGCGACCGCGGCTGGCGGCTGGTTCTCCGTGATGAACCGCGCCTGCACCGCGACCCGCTGCAGATGCGCCGAGGCGTCGGCGAGCAGCGGAGCGGCGGGTGAGCCGGCGGGCAGCAGCGCGGCGGCCGTGTCCGTGCGCAGCCGGATCGCGGCGAGCATGGGTCCCAGCGTGTCGTGCACGTCACGGCGGATGCGCCGGCGTTCCGCGTCGCGCGCCCCCAGCATCAACACCCTGCTCTGCTCCAACTCCTCGTGCAGGGCCAGCGCGGATACCGCCGGCGCGGCCAGATCCGCGAGCGACTGCAGCGCCGAGCGATCCAGCTCGTCCAGCCGATCCTGGTGAGCCCGCGGCGCCACCAGGAGCTGCCCCACGCTCTGGCCGCGGTAGCGCAGGGCGAACGGTTCAAGGACGGCGGCGGGCAACGCCTGACCCACCTCGGCCAGCAGCCGCCGTTCGCCGCCGAGCGTGGCCTCAAGGGCGGCGGCTGGCAGTCTCAGCGCACCCACCACGATCTGGCAGACCGTCTCCGGCACCTCGCTGTCCCCGACGCTGTCCCGCAACCGGGCGGCCAGTTGCCGGGCGATCTGGTAAGGCTCTGCCCGGTCGCCGTACATCAGCCGCTCCAACCGGGCCGAAACCCAGCCGCTGACCGGCCGCAGCACCAGGCCGACGAGGGCCGCCAGCAGGACCGCGAACGCGGCGAGCACCGCACCGACGTGCGGCAGCACGGCGGACAAGCCAATCGCGGCACCGGCGTACACGCCGGCCAGCAGCACCACCGGTACCGCACCCGCGACGATCCGGCGGGCCGCGAGGTCGAGCTCGTACAGCCGGTCCCGCACGATGACGTATCCGATCGCCGCCGGCCATGGCACCGCGAGCGCGATGCCGGCGGCCGATGCCCAGGTCGCCGCCGAGAATCCCCCGCGCAGCAGCTCTTCGACGAGGAACAGCAGGAACCCGGGCAGGGCGATGGCGATCTGGCGACGCATGACCCGATCCGCCGCCGGCCAGCGGGCCAGCGGGCTGAGCGCGGCCGCCGCCACGCCGAGGAGGATGAGCAGTTGCAGCGGCGGGCCGATACGGCCACCGATGCCCAGCGAGCCCGGCCAGTACAGGGCATTGGCCATGGGCGTGCCGCCGGGCCGCCACTCGCGCAGTCCGATGGTGGTCCGGACCTCGTTGAGCAGGATCGCGGCGACCAGTCCGGCCGCGAGGGGGCGGGCCCACCGCCCGGGCAGCCGGCCGTTGGGGAAGTACAACGCGAGCAGTGCGAACAGTATGCGGGGCACCTCCCACAGGGCGGCCTCCGCGTACACCGCCACCCGCGTCGCGGGAGTGATCTGCGTGGTGTACCGCAGCCAGGTCGACAGGCAGGCCGCGGCCATGAAGGGGAACGCGCCACACAGCAGGATGCGACCCAGTGCCGGGGCGGAGCGGCGCGCCAGCAACACCAGGCCCGCGACGGCAAGCGCCGAACCTTGCAGCACGTACTGGCACAACTCCATCGTGGCGAACAGCGTCTCCCGGCGCGGTGGCCCATGGCGGACGTAAATGCCGATCTCGACCAACCCGAGCAGCAGGCTTGCCACCGCGACCGAGGAGGCGAGCCACAGTTGCCGCCGCCGCGGCGCGAGCGCGAGCCGGCGTGCCCTGATTCGCGGCTCGCGAAGCTTCCCTCGATCCACGGCGAAAGCGTAAGCGGGAGGGGCGAGCCCGCTCGGTACGAGTGTCATTCACCAGACCCAATCGAGGTGGAATGTATTTTCAGGGTCGGCTCAGGGTGGACACCGATGGTCAGCAAGATCCGGTGCGGCGAGGCTGGACGCGTGACGAACGTCTACGACCGCACGGCGCGCGCAGGCCATGCCCGCAGCTTCACCCTCCTGATCCTCGCCGGTGGAGTGGTGAGCCTCGTGCCGTGGGTCGGGTACCTCGCCGGCTCGTTGCCGGACCGGTTCGACACCGGGCAATGGCGGCTGGCGTGGGTGGGGTTCGACATCGGGTTGCTGTGCCTGTGGGGCGCGGCCGGCTGGCTGGGTTGGCGCCGGCACCCCGCGACGGTACCGGTCCTCGCCGCCATCGCCGCGATGATGTGCTGCGACGCGTGGTTCGACGTGATGCTGGGCTGGCGCACCGCCGACTGGGCAGGCAGTCTCGCGCTGGCGGTCGCGGTCGAGCTGCCGGGGGCCGCGCTGTTGCTGACCCGGGCACGGCATCTGCTGGTCGGTGGCACCGTGATCCGGCGGCTGACCCTCACCGACGTCGACCTGCATACCGACGCGACCGTGCAGCGGGTCCTGCGCGCCGTGCACGAGGATCGCGGTGCCGACGCGGAAACGCTGGCCGCGGCGACCGGACTCCCCCGATCCGAGGTCGAGACGGCACTGCACCGGCTACGCAACGGCGGATACCTCGACCGCTCGCTCGGCGGCCGTTGGCGATCGTGCGCCATCGACCTGCGCCGCCCGAAGTCGGCCGACTTCGACGCCGCCGGACAGCAGCGGTACGCGCGCTACATGGCGGCCAAACTCGACCGGGAGCTGCGCGTCTTCGCCCGCGCGGCGGCGCACTATGACCGGCTCGGACCGTGGGGCAAGGGATCCCGCGCCACCGTCTACCTGAGCGAGAAGGACCTGGCCCAGTTCGAGGCCGAATACCTCGACCTGATCAACCGGTACGCGCACCGTCACCGTACGACGTCCCATCGGGTCCACCCGATCGCACTGCGCTTCTACGCCTTTCCGCAGACCCTTGTCGACGAGGTGGACCGGCAGGCGCCGGCGCATCTTTGACGGATGGGTCCTGCGCGGGTACGCACACGGTCAGCGCGGCCGGGCGCAGTACGACGCGCAGCCGCTGCCCCGGCGCGATGACGTCGCCGTCGACCTCCCGCAGTTGGGGCTTGTTGCTGAGCACCTCGACGCGGGTCGCGCGGAAGGTCTCCATCCGGGGCACCCTCGGCCGCCGGCGCAGTACCGCGACCGCCAGTGCCAGCCAGTCCCGCAGGTGCCGGGGGCTCAGAATGGCGACCTCGAACAGCCCGTCGTCCGGCTGCGCCCCGGGCAGGAGCTCGATGCCGCCCTGCAACCGGCCCACGTTGGCGATGAGCACGGTCCGGGCGCGCCGGCGCAGCGCTTCGCCGCCGTCCAGCCGGATCCGTATCCTCATTGGACGGTCCCGCAGCCGGCGCAGGCCGCCGAGAATGTACGCCGGCCAGCCCAGCCGAGCCTTGAGCCCGTCAGGGGACGCGTCGAGCATCGCCGCGTCGAAGCCCATCCCGGCCATCACGGTGAAGCAGTGCTCGTCGCAGGAGCCGACGTCGATACGCCGCCGCACACCGCCCGTTGCCACCGCTACCGCGGCCGGCACGTCATTCGGCAACCCGAGGTTGGCGGCGAGCAGGTTGCCGGTACCGGAGGGAAGCACCGCGAGCGCCACCCGGGTACCGGCGAGCTCCGTCGCGCAGGCCATGACGGTACCGTCGCCGCCGCACGCGAAGACCACGTCCACGCCGTCCCGTACCGCCTGGCGGGTCTGGCCGCGACCGGGATCCTCGGGCGTGGTCGGCAGCCACAGCGGCTCGGGCCAACCCGCCGCGGCGAGCGCGGCGCAGATCTCGGCGCGCCGCCCGTCGAGGTCGACGACCTTCGAAGGATTGACGACCACGGCACTGCGCATCGGCTCAGACTCTCCGGTCGAGCGCGCGGATGGGGCCATCGCTGTCATGGTGCGTGGAATGCCCGGTGCGCTGCATCGGCAAACTCGGGCGCGCTCGGGATGCTTGGCAGGTGCGTCCCGCGGGTACGTTCTGTGCCCATGTCGACGACCATCTCTACGACCACCGGCCCATCCCCCGCCGTGGCCCACCGCAACCGGCGCCGGCTGGCCGCCACCGCCGCCGTGGCCGCCTGCGCCTTCGTCTTCGGCGTGCTGCTGCTGCTCGTCCGGCTCCAGTGGCCACCGCTGCAATCGGTCGACCACGGGCTGGCCGTCGACCTCAACCGGGTGGTCGCCGACAACCGGATCCTGGTGGCTGTGCTGCGCGCGGTCACCACGCTGGGCAACCCCGGCATCGTGACCTGGGCCGTCGTACTGGGCACGCTGATCCTGCTGATCCGCCGCCGGTACCGGCTGGCCGGGTACCTCGCCGTGGCCGGCCTCGGCGCCGCCATCCTCGTCCCCGTGCTGAAGGCTGCGGTCGGGCGGCTACGGCCGGTGGTGGCCGACCCGATCGCGCACGGCACGGGCAACAGCTTCCCGAGCGGCCACGCGCTGGGCTCCAGCATCTGCTACACGGCCCTGCTGCTGGTGTTCCTGCCCGCGCTGCCGAACCGCGCGCGGCGCCCGGTGGTGTGGGCCGTCGGCATCCTGATCGCCGCGATCGGCGTCACCCGCATCATGCTCGGCGTCCACTATCTGTCCGATGTGGTCGGTGCGTGGTGCCTCGGCGTGGCCTGGCTCGGCCTGACCGCGTACACCTTCGAGCTGTGGCGGCACGAGGCCGGCGCCCGGGTACCCGCACCGCTCAAGGAGGGTCTGGAGCCCGAGGCGGCGCCCGACATCAAGCCGGTCGACCCGGCCGCGCCACCGTCACAGTGGAGCGCCGTCGGGCGCGCCGCCGCACTCGCCCTTGTGGCCTGGGTACTCGTGTTCGGCACGGTCGCCGGCATCGGGCATCTGGTCCTGGCGTACGGCGGAAGCAACCTGCTCGGCGACCACACGGTGCCGCACTACTTCGCGGCGCACCGCACCCCAGGACTCAATGGTGCCAGCGATTTCTGGAGCAACGCCGGTAACACCCACGCGATCCTCGCGGTCGGGCTGGTCGCCGGGGCACTGGCCCTGGCCATCGTGCGGCGCTGGCGGCCGGTGATCTTCCTGGTGGTGCTGATGTTCGGCGAGCTGACCCTGTTCGTCGCGTCCGCGGGAGTGGTCGGGCGGGACCGTCCGGACGTTCCGCAACTGGACACGA
>JBPYFB010000291.1:0-5769 GCA_051986465.1 Rugosimonospora sp. | reverse complement strand
TGTGCCCGTCCTATCTGGCCACCCGCGACGAGAAGGACTCGACCCGTGGCCGGGCCCGGGTGCTGCAGGAGGCCCTCGACGGGAGCCTGGTCGCCGGCCTGGCCGACGAGGCGGTCGCCGAGGCGCTGGACCTCTGCCTGTCCTGCAAGGGCTGCGCCTCGGACTGCCCGACCGGGATCGACATGGCGACGTACAAGTCCGAAGCGCTCTACCAGACCTACGACGGCCCCGGCGCCACCCGCCGCCGGCCGCGCTCGCACTACCTGCTCGGCCGGCTGCCGCAGTGGGCGCGGCTGGCCGCGCCCGTCGCACCGATAGCCAACGCCTCGCTGCGGTGGAAGCCGATCGCGGCCCTGGCTAAGCGGGTCGCCGGCATCGACCAGCGGCGGTCGGTGCCGACCTTTGCCCGCCGGACGCTGCGCCGGGCGGCGCCCGCCGCAGCCCTGCGCCCAACCGGGGCCGGCCGGACACCGGGCGACCGCCCGGACGTCTGGATCTGGGCCGACTCGTTCACCAACCATTTCTTCCCCCGCTCCGGACTGGCCGCGATCCAGTTCCTCGAGGCGCACGGGTTGACGGTCCGTGTCATCCGGGACCACGCCTGCTGCGGTCTGACGTGGGTGACGACCGGCCAGCTCGACCAGGCACGGGCGATCATTGAGCGGACCGTACGGACCCTCGCGCCGTACGTTGCCTCCGGTGCCGCAGTGCTCGGCCTGGAGCCGTCCTGCCTGGCCACGCTGCGCAGCGACGCCCTGGAACTGACCGGCATTCCGGAGGCGAAGGTGGTCGCGGACGGCGTCCTGACCTTTGCCGAACTGGTGACGAAGCTCGCGCTGCCGCTGCCCGACCTGTCCGGCGTCGAGGTGGTCGCCCAGCCGCACTGCCACCACAGCGCCGTGCTCGGCTGGGGCGCCGACCAACGGCTGCTCGAGCAGGCGGGCGCGAGCATCACCCGCGTCGCCGGCTGCTGCGGCCTGGCCGGCAACTTCGGCGTGGAGCAGGGCCACTACGAGGTCTCGGTCGCGATCGCGGAGACCCACCTGCTGCCGGCGGTACGGCAGCACCGCGACGCGGTCGTACTCGCCGACGGCATGTCCTGCAGGGTGCAGCTCGACGATCTCGCGCAGGTCCCGACGATGCACCTTGCCGAGCTCTTCGCGTCCATGGTCGGTCGATCCGCGCCTGCCGGTCGGTCCGCCTGATGACCGTCCGGAGAGTGGATCGTTCATGACGATCAGAGTCGTGCTCGACTGTGACACGGGCACTGACGACGCGTTTGCCATCATGCTTGCGGCGCTCCACCCGGGCATCGACCTCATGGCCGTGTCGACGGTCAACGGCAACGTCGCCCGGGCCAACACGACGGAGAACACCTTGCGGGTGCTCGACCACATCGGCGTGCGGGTACCGGTGTTTGCGGGCGCGGCACGTCCGTTCATGCGACCCGACTTCCCTGTCCCGCGGCACATCCTGAACGCGGACAACCCCGAGTTCCAGGTCGCGTACCTCGACCTGCCGCCGTCGGTCACGCCGGTCCGGGACGTCTCGGCCGTGAACATGCTCATCGACACGTTCATGGATCCGGCGAACGACGACGTGGTACTGGTCGCGACGGGCCCGCTGACCAATGTTGCCCTCGCGCTCATCGCCGAACCGCGTCTCGCCGCGCGCATTCCGCGCCTGGTACTGATGGGTGGGGCGCACGTCGGCGGCAACGTGAGCGCCACGGCCGAGTTCAACATCTGGGTCGACCCCGAGGCGGCGCGCACCGTGTTCTCCGCCGGCCTTCGCGAGATCGTGGTGGTGCCGCTGGACGCGACCCACAGTGCGCCGCTGACGCTGGCGGACTGCGAGGCGTTCGACGCGCTCCACACGCCTGCCGGCTCGGCGGCCGCGGCCTTCCTCCGCCACCGCATCGAGCAGGACCAGACGCCGGGCACCCACAAGAGGGAGCCGTGCGCGCCGGTGCACGACCCATTGTGCGTCGCCTACCTGCTCCGGCCCGATGTCATCACGTCCTCGGGCCACTTCCCGGTGACGGTGGAGACGACCGGCGAACAGACGCTGGGACAGCTGGTCATCGACATCCGCCCCTGGGCGCCGGGCCCGGCGAACGCGACGGTTGCCTTTACGGCGTCCGCCGAGGTGTTCCGCGAGGTGCTTCTCGAAGCCTTCGCCGTACAGGCGACCACCTCGGCCGCCGAGCGGTGACCGACGGGTGCGTTTCCGTGGAAACACCGCCTACGCGGCGCGGCGGCGGACCACCCGTACGGTCACGGCGATCAGGAGTACGGACAGTGCGAGCAGCCATCCGGCCTCGATCCATTGGAAGGGCCAGAACCGGCTGCCTGGCTGGTAGCTGGTCCATGATGTGTAGCCGTGCTGGGACAGGCACTGCGCGGGCGAGTTCGTGAAGGTCACCACATTCGAGGAAGTGCCGGGGCCGCCAGCCACGGAGGCGCCGCGGTTGTCGTTGCAGAGCTGCTCGACGGCGCTGACGAACTGGGAGCCCCGGCCGGGAAACGCGAACTTGCCGTCCCTGGCGTACCACTGGTTCACGGCCCACGCCGAAGCCGGCAGGTCAGGGTTGGTGGTGACCACTGGTGTCATGTAGTGCTGCCGGAGGAACAGGCCGGTCGTCAGGGCCAGCCCGGCGTAGACCAGAAGGGTGGCGGCGATGGCGGGGACGACCCGCCGGATGAGCATGCCGGCCAGCGCGCCGATCGCGAAGGCGGCCAGCGTCCAGGCGGCGAACGCGACCCCGGTCAGGTCGAACACGCGGGTGGAGAACGGGATCGCGTAGCCCGACTCGACGAACGGCTGTTCGTACCAGGAGAACACCAGGCTGAACGCCCCGGCCGCGGCCGCCACCACGACCGCCACCGGTACAAGCCTGCCGAGGGTCCAGCGCCACCGGCCGATCCCCTGGGTCCAGGCGTACCGGAAGGTGCCGGTCTCCATCTCCCGGGCCAGCACCGGCGCTCCGGCGAACGCCCCGATCAGCGCCGGCACCGCCTGCAGGAAGATGCTGACGATAATCCCGGTCGGGCCGTACCGGTCGGTGAAGTCCCCGCAGGCGAGCGCGCCTGCCGGGCGGCATTCGGTCGCGTAGGCGTGGTGCATCGAAACGCCGGACAGCCACAGGTACGCCGCGAACCCGCCGAGGAACACGGCCATGCCGACCAGCGCGAAGCGGTGCTGCCGCCAGGTCACCCAGGCCATCCGCCGCCACGGCACCCGCGGCCGGCCGGCGTCCTCCGCCAGGTTGGCGGGCACGGTCAGCGTGGTCATTTCGCCACCTCCGTCAGTTCGGTGTTCCCACCGCGGTTCGGGCCGGGCAGCGCCCCGGCGTCGGGCTCGCGAAGGTAGGCCATGGCGAGTTCCTCCAGGCCGACCGGGTGCGCCTCCCAGCCGGGCGGGACCGGGTCGTCGGCGCTCGCGCGGACCAGCAGATGGGCCTGCGCCCCACCGCTGCGCATGTGCACGACCGGTCGCTGCGCGTACCGGTCGGCTTCGGCGGCCGGGCCGGTCAGCATGCGGTGGCGGGCGAGCAGGTCGTCCACGTCGCCGGCCACCTGCACCCGGCCCCGCGAGAGCAGGATCAGGTGGTCGGCGACCCGCTCGAGTTCGGCCAGCACGTGGGAGGACAGCAGCACCGATACGCCGTCCTCGGCCGCCGCGCCGAGCACCGTGGCCATGAAGTCGTGTCTGGCGATCGGATCGAGCATCGCCACCGGCTCGTCCAGTACCAGCAGCCGTGGCCGGCGGGCCAGCGCCAGGGTCAGCGCGAGTTGCGCCTGTTGCCCACCGGACAGCTTCCCGGCCCTGCGATTGCGCGGTATGCCGAGCTCGGCCAGCCGGGCCCGCGCATAGGACTGGTCGAAGCGCCGGTTCAGGTTGCGGGTCAGGTGCAGCATGTCCGCCGCCGACAGGTTCCCGTACAGCGGCGTGTCCTGGGCGACGAACGCGATGCTGTCCAGCGCGGCAGGCGACCCGGCGGGCAGGCCACCGAGCACGGTGACGCTGCCCTCGGACGGCGCTGCCAGACCGACCACCAGGTTCAGCAGCGTGGACTTGCCGGCCCCGTTCGGGCCGACCAGCGCGACCACGTGACCGGCGGGGATCGCCAGCGAGCAGTTGCGCAGTGCCCAGGTGCTGCCGTACCGCTTGCCCAGGCCGCTTGCCTCGACGACGTTCATGCGACGTCCTCCGTTTCACCGCTCGCCACGCCGCGGCGGGTGCGTGAGCCGCTGCGGCGCTCATAGAAATCCCGCAACGCGTTGCTGAACAGCGCCACGATCCCGTCCTCGTCCAGCCCGGCCCCGTCCGCGGCGCTCAGCCAGCCCGACAGGGAGCGGCGCAGCGTGGTCAGCTCCGGCAGCGCGACCTGGCTCAGGGTGGCCTGCACGAACGTGCCCTGGCCGGGCCGGCCGGCCGCCAGGCCCTTGGTCTCCAGCTCCTTGTATGCCTTCAGCACCGTGTTCGGGTTGATCGCCAGCGCCGCGACCACCTCCCGCACCTTGGGCAACTGGTCGCCGGGCTTGAGGTAGCCCAGCCGCAGCGCGTGCTCCACCTGCTGCACCAGCTGCAGGTAGGTCGGCACACCGGAGCCGGAATCCAGCCGGAATGCGATCGGCGACCCTGCCGCGGCCGGCCCGCCCTCTCCGCTTACCTCTTTACCTATGCCCATAGATAAAGGGTACAGGGGGAATCTGCCCTGTCAACGAGCCGTGTGCGAGTTGCTGGTGAGCGTTTCCGATCGGATGCGATCGATCAGGTACAGCTGAAACGATTTTCGATCGACAAGCGCGATCTCGCTGTTTCCTGATCGGGTCTGTGCTGTTGGCTGTTGACGTGGCGTTTCGCGATCGATTTACTTAGCCGTAGCACTCCCCACGGTCAGCACCTCGTCAACCTCGTGCGCATCGATGCCAGGGGAAGGAACCCCGATGAGAACCAGGCGTGCTTGGACCGCGGCGGCCTCCGCCCTGCTCGTCTGCGGAGTGATCGCGCCCTCGCAACTGACCCTCGCCACCCCCGCGGCGGCGGCGACGCCACTGCCGACTGTCTATGCCGCCGCCTATCTCGGCGCCGACGAACTGAGCGGGACCTCGCTGCCGGACGTCCTGTCGGACGGGACACCGGTGACGTGGGCGTTCGACGCCGACTCGTTCGCCCTCCCGTACGGCACCGCCGAGATCCACGGCACGGCCGGCGGCCAGAGCGCCAGCGCCGAGGTCGAAGTCGTCCCTCCGGCCGCGAACCCGCTCGTGTACTTCGTGGACTCCGGGCACAACGGCGACTCGCAGAACCTGTCGTACTCGAACATCCAGACAACCTCGCACGCCTTCACCGCCGTGTCCGGCCTCGCCGGCACCAGCCTGCACAACACCCTGCCGGACCAGCACTACGTGCCCGGGTCCGCCGACTGGGGCTACACGTACGACAGCACCCACAACCTCAAGATCTCCGTTGTGGGCGGCGATCCCAACCCCAGCGACGCCGGCACTCTCGGCGGGTACGGCAAGTACGACCTGGGCCTGCGTACCAACAACAACTCGATCGCCTACCACCTCGCCCTCGCCCCGGGCACCTACACCCTGTCCACCGGCTTCACCGAGTTCTTCGACGGCAGCCGCTCCCGCGGCATCCAGCCGACCCTCAGCTACACCCTCAACGGTGCGGCAACCAGCCAGAAGCTCGACCCGGTCACGCTCAGCTCGTCAGCGGCCGGCACCCACACCCTGCTCACCAGCCGCCTCACCG
>JBPYFB010000290.1:0-7893 GCA_051986465.1 Rugosimonospora sp. | reverse complement strand
ACAACCTCAACGCGGACACCGCGGCCGCGGCGCTCGCCGTGGCGCTGAACGCGCGCAAGTTGGTGGTGCTGACCGACGTGCCGGGCCTGTACACCGCGTGGCCCGACGAGAGCAGCCTGGTCTCCGGCATCACCGTCGACGAGCTGGCCGACCTGCTGCCGTCGCTGTCGGCCGGGATGGTACCGAAGATGGAGGCGTGCCTGCGGGCGGTACGTGGTGGGGTACCCGCCGCGCACGTCGTCGACGGCCGGGTCGCGCACTCCACTCTGTTGGAAGTCTTCACGACCGAAGGCTTCGGAACGATGGTGACCCGCGAGCGAGCGCCTCGAACGAGCCAGGAGACACAGTCATGACCCTCATCGACCGATGGCAGCAGTCCATGATGGACAACTACGGCACGCCACCCCTGGCACTCGTGCGCGGTGAGGGCTGCCAGGTCTGGGACGAGAGCGGAAAGTCCTATGTGGACCTGCTGGGCGGCATCGCGGTCAACGCACTCGGCCACGCACACCCGGCCGTGGTCGCGGCCGTCACCCGGCAGATCAACACGCTCGGGCACGTGTCCAACCTGTTCGTCGCCGAGCCGCCGGTGGCCCTCGCCGAGCTGTTGCTGGCGCTCGCCGGACGGCCGGGCCGGGTGTTCTTCGCCAACTCTGGCGCCGAGGCGGCGGAGGCGGCATTCAAGCTGTCCCGGCGCACCGGGCGTACCCACGTCGTCGCGGCCGAGGGCGGCTTCCACGGCCGTACCATGGGCGCGCTTGCGCTCACCGGCCAGCCGTCCAAAGTGGATGCGTTCCGGCCGCTGCCCGGAGACGTGACGCACGTGCCGTACGGTTCGGTCGCGGCGCTTTCGGCGGCCGTGAGCGACGCGACCGCGATGGTCATCCTGGAGCCGATCCAGGGCGAGAACGGCGTGGTGGTACCGCCATCGGGGTACCTGGCGGCGGCGCGGGAGATCGCCACCCGGCACGGCGCCCTGCTCGTCCTCGACGAGGTGCAGGCGGGCGTGGGGCGCACCGGGCACTGGTTCGCACACCAGGCCGACGGCGTGGAGCCGGACGTGGTGACGCTCGCCAAGGGGCTCGGCGGCGGGCTGCCGATCGGCGCCTGCATCGCGTTCGGTGCCGCGGCGGACCTGTTAGGCCCGGGCAGCCACGGCAGTACCTTCGGCGGCAACCCGGTCAGCTGCGCCGCCGCGCTCGCCGTGCTCGGCACCATCTCCTCGGAGGGGCTGCTCGACCACGTGAAGCGAGTCGGGGAGCGGCTGCGGCGCGGTATCGAGGCGCTCGGCCATCCGCTCGTCAAGGGGGTACGCGGTGCCGGGCTGCTGCTCGGCATCGAGCTCACCGCCCCGGCCAGCGCCGCCATCTCGCTTGCCTTGCGCGACGCCGGCTTCCTCGTCAACCCGGTACAGCCCGGCGTGATCCGGCTCGCCCCACCGCTCATCCTCACCGCCGACCAGGCCGACGCGTTCGTCGCCGCGCTGTCCACTGTGGAGGTTCCTCAATGACACGGCACCTCCTGCGGGACGACGACCTCAGCCCGATCGAGCAGACCGAGGTGCTCGACCTGGCCGAGGCGATGAAGGCCGAGCGCTTCGGGCACCGGCCGCTCGCCGGACCCCGGTCGGTCGCCGTGATCTTCGAGAAGCCGTCGCTGCGTACCCGGACCTCGTTCGAGGTGGGCATCGCGGAGCTGGGCGGCCACCCGATGATCATCGACGCGCGCGCCACCCACTTCGGTCGCGGCGAGACGATCGGCGACGCGGCGCGGGTACTGTCCCGGTACGTCGCGGCGATCGTCATCCGTACCTTCGCCGACGAGCGCCTGGCGGAGCTGGCCGCGGGCAGCCGGGTACCGGTCGTCAACGCGCTTACCGACGGCTTCCACCCGTGCCAGCTCCTCGCCGACCTGCTGACGATCCGTGAGCACCTCGGCAGCACGGCCGGCCGGACGCTCGCGTACGTGGGCGACGCCGCGAACAATATGGCCCACTCGTACCTGCTGGCCGGGGCGACGGCCGGCATGCGGGTACGGGTCGCCGGCCCGGCCGGGTACAACCCGGACCCGGCGATCCTGTCCCGGGCCGCCGAGGTCGCGGCGTGGACGGGCGGCTCGGTGGACGTGCTGCGCGACCCGTACGAGGCGGCGGACGGTGCGGACGTGCTCACGACCGATACGTGGACGTCGATGGGGCAGGAGGGGGACGGGCGCGATCGGATCACGCCGTTCCTCCCGTACCAGATCAACGACAAGCTGCTCGGCGCGGCCGCGCCGCACGCCATCGTGCTGCACTGCCTGCCCGCCCACCGCGGCGAGGAGATCACCGACGACGTGCTGGACGGCCCGCACAGCGCCGTCTTCGACCAGGCCGAGAACCGCCTGCACGCGCAGAAGGCGCTCCTGTCCTGGCTCGTGAGCTCGTGACTGCCGGGCCGATCACGCGAACCGCGCGGCACCACTGGATCACCTCGCTGATCCGGCAGCGCGCCGTGCGGTCGCAGACCGAACTCGCCGAGCTGCTCGCCGCCGAGGGCGTGCACGTCACCCAGGCCACGCTCTCCCGCGACCTGGAGGAGCTGGGCGCGGTGAAGGTGCGGGGCACCGACGGCAGCCCGGCCGCGTACATGATTCCCGAGGAGGGTGGCCCGCCGCTGCGCCCCGCCGAACAGGCGCCGGCGCGCCTGGTCCGCCTGCTGCGCGAGCTGCTGACCGGTACCGACGCCAGCGGCAACCTGGCGGTCCTGCGTACCCCGCCAGGGGCCGCGCAGTTCCTGGCGAGCGCGCTGGACCGCTCCGGCCTGCCCGATGTGGTCGGGACGATCGCCGGCGACGACACGATTCTCGTGGTGGCGCGCGAGACGCCGGGCGCAACGACAAGCAGCGGCCGGCAACTTGCGGCGAAGTTCGCCGCGTGGGCCGGGCGGGATGAAAGGATCGAGGAACCATGACAGACCGTGTCGTACTCGCCTATTCCGGTGGCCTGGACACCTCGGTCGCGATTCCGTACCTCGCCGAGAAGACCGGCGCCGAGGTGATCGCGGTCGCCATCGACGTCGGCCAGGGCGGCGAGGACATGGCCGCGATCCGGGCGCGTGCGCTGGCGTGTGGCGCGGTCGAGTCCGAGCTGGTGGACGCCCGCGAGGAGTTCGCGGCCGACTTCTGCCTGCCCGCCCTGCGCGCGAACGCGCTCTACATGGACCGGTACCCGCTGGTGTCCGCGCTGTCCCGGCCGGTGATCGTCAAGCACCTGGTCGCGGCGGCGCGCAAGCACGGCGGCACCATCGTGGCGCACGGCTGCACGGGCAAGGGCAACGACCAGGTCCGGTTCGAGGTGGGCATCGGCGCGCTCGCGCCGGACCTCAAGGTGATCGCGCCGGCCCGGGACTACGCGTGGACGAGGGACAAGGCCATCGCGTACGCGGACGAGCGGCGCCTGCCGATCGATGTCACGCACAAGTCCCCGTACTCGATCGACCAGAACGTCTGGGGCCGCGCCGTGGAGACCGGCTTCCTCGAGAACATCTGGAACGGGCCGATCGAGGACGTGTACAGCTATACCGACAACCCGGCGACGCCGCGCGACCCGGACGAGGTGGTCATCACGTTCGATGGCGGCCGCCCGGTCGCGATCGACGGCGAGACGGTCACCCCGTACCAGGCCATCACGGAGCTGAACCGGCGGGCGGGCGCCCAGGGCGTCGGCCGGCTCGACATCGTCGAGGACCGGCTGGTCGGCATCAAGAGCCGCGAGGTGTACGAGGCGCCCGGCGCGATCGCCCTGATCACCGCCCACCAGGAGCTGGAGAACGTGACCGTGGAGCGCGACCTGGCCCGCTTCAAGAAGGGCGTCGACCAGCGCTGGAGCGAGCTGGTCTACGACGGCCTGTGGTTCTCGCCGCTCAAGACGGCACTGGACGCGTTCATCGACGAGACGCAGAAGCAGGTCTGCGGCGAGATCCGCATGACGCTGCACGGCGGGCGCGCGGTCGTTACCGGGCGCCGCTCCGAGGCCAGCCTGTACGACTTCAGCCTCGCCACCTACGACTCGGGCGACATGTTCGACCAGTCGCTGGCGAAGGGCTTCGTGCAGCTGTGGGGTCTGCCCAGCAGGCTCGCGGCGGCCCGGGACGCCCGGCTGGGCTCCTGATGTCGCAACGCGAGACAATTGCACTTGTGAACGACCAGACGTTGACGGAAGGCAAGACCCGGCTGTGGGGTGGCCGGTTCCGGGGCAGTCCGGCCGAGGCACTGGCCCGGCTGTCGGTGAGCGTCCAGTTCGACTGGCGCCTGGCACCCTACGACCTGGCCGCCTCGCGGGCGCACGCCCGGGTGCTGGCCCGCGCCGGCCTGCTCTCCGCCGAGGAACTGGGCCGGATGCTCGCCGCCCTGGACGATCTCGAGGCGGCCTGCGCCTCCGGTGAGTTCCGGCCGACCGTCGAGGACGAGGACGTGCACACCGCACTCGAGCGGGGCCTGCTGGAACGCCTCGGTACGCTCGGCGGCAAGCTGCGCGCCGGGCGTTCCCGCAACGACCAGGTCGCCACCGACCTGCGGCTGTACCTGCGCGACCACGTGCGAGGGCTGGCGTCCGGGGTGGTCGAGCTCGCCGACGCGCTCACCGAGCAGGCCGGCCGGCACGTGGATACGCCGGTGCCCGGCATGACGCACCTGCAGCACGCCCAGCCGGTGACCTTCGGCCACCAGTTGCTCGCCCACGTCCAGGCGCTGCTGCGCGACCTGGACCGGCTGCGCGACTGGGACCGGCGCACCGCGACCTCGCCGCTGGGAGCCGGGGCGCTCGCCGGCTCCTCGCTGCCGCTGGACCCGGCGCAGGTCGCCAAGGAGCTCGGCTTCGACATGCCGGCCGCCAACTCGATCGACGCCGTGGCCGACCGCGACTTCGTGGCCGAGTTCCTGTTTGTCGCGGCCCTGATCGGGGTGCACCTGTCCCGGCTGGGCGAGGAGGTCGTGCTGTGGACGACGACCGAGTTCGGCTGGGTTGAGCTGGACGACGCGTTCGCGACCGGCTCGTCGATCATGCCGCAGAAGAAGAACCCGGACATCGCCGAGCTCGCCCGCGGCAAGAGCGGCCGGCTCATCGGCGCGCTGACCGCCGTGCTCACGATGCTCAAGGGGCTGCCGCTCGCGTACGACCGGGACATGCAGGAGGACAAGGAGCCGGCCTTCGACGCGGTGGACACGCTGGCGCTCGTACTGCCCGCGCTGGCCGGGATGATCTCCACGATGCAGGTACGGGTCGACCGCCTCGCCGCGGCCGCGCCGCTCGGGTACACGCTCGCGACCGAGGTCGCGGACTGGTTGGTGCGCCGGGGCGTACCGTTCCGCGAGGCGCACGAGACCACCGGCAAGCTGGTCGCGCTGTGCGTGGCGCGCGAGTGCGCGCTGGACGAGGTGAGCGACGAGGACCTGGCGGCGGTATCGCCGACGCTGACGCCGGAGGTGCGGGAGGTCATGTCGGTACGCGGTGCGCTCGCCGCCCGCCACACCCCCGGCTCCACCGGACCCTCGGCGGTATCGGACCAGCTCGCGATGGCCGAGGACCGGCTGGACCGCTGGCGGACCTGGGCCGCCGAGCGGGTGGTACCGCGCTGAACCCGCTCGCGGAGCTGCTGGCCGGCCCCGCCGACGTCGCCGCCGTCGGGCTGCTCGGCTGCGTGGTACGAGCCGGCCAGGTGGCGGTACGGCTGACCGAGGTCGAGGCGTACGGCGATGTGGGTACCGACCCGGCCTCGCACGCGCACCGCGGGCGTACCCCCAGAAACGCCGTCATGTTCGGGCCGCCGGGCCACCTGTACGTCTACTTCACCTACGGCATGCACTGGTGCCTCAACGTGGTCTGCGGCCCCGCCGGCACCGCCTCGGCGGTGCTGCTGCGCTCGGGCGAGGTGATCGACGGCCGGGCGGTCGCGCAGGCTCGGCGCCCGGCCGCCCACCGCGAGCGCGACCTGGCGCGCGGCCCCGCGCGGCTGGCCACGGCGCTGGCCATCGACGGCTCGGCGAACACCACCCCGCTGCTCGACGGTTGCGGACCGGTGACGCTGTCGCCGCCGACGAGTCCCGTCGATCCGGGCTCGATCAGCCGCGGCCCGCGGGTCGGCGTGGCCGGCGGGCACGACACGCCATGGCGGTTCTGGCTCGACGGCGATCCGACCGTCAGCGCGTACCGCCGCCACATTCCCCGCGTGCGGCCCCGCACCTAAGTCACTGGCGCGGTGCGGAACAATGGTGGCGTGGCTGAACTACTCGACGATCTTCGCTGGCGCGGCCTGATCGCCCTATCGACAGACTTGGACGCGCTCGGCGCCGACCTGGCCAAGGGACCGCTGACGCTGTACTCCGGCTTCGATCCCACCGCGCCCAGCCTGCACTTCGGCCACCTGCTCCAGGTGCTGACCCTGCGCCGCTTCCAGCTGGCTGGAAACAAGCCGCTGGCCCTCGTCGGCGGCGCCACCGGGCTGATCGGCGACCCGCGACCCACGGCCGAGCGGGTGCTGCTGTCCCGCGACGTGATCGCCGGCTGGGTGGAGCGGATCCGGGCGCAGATCGAGCCGCTGCTCGACTTCTCCGGCGCGTACGGCGCCCGCATGGTCAACAACCTGGACTGGACGGAGGAACTGTCCGCACTGGACTTCCTGCGCGACATCGGCAAGCACTTCCGGGTCAACAAGATGCTGAGCAAGGAGGCGGTCAGCGCGCGGCTGAACTCCGACGCCGGGATCAGCTACACCGAGTTCAGCTACCAGCTGCTGCAGGCAACGGACTACCTGGAGCTGCTGCGCCGGTACGACTGCCGGCTGCAGACCGGCGGCTCCGACCAGTGGGGCAACCTCACCGCCGGTACCGACCTGATCCACCGGGTGACGGGGGAGTCGGTACACCTGCTCGCCACGCCGCTGATCACGGACTCCGCCGGCGAGAAGATCGGCAAGTCCACCGGCGGCGGCGGCATCTGGCTCGACCCGCAGATGACCAGCCCGTACGCCTTCTACCAGTACTTCATCAACCTCGAGGACGCGGTCGTACCGACGCTGCTGCGGATGCTCACCTTCCTCGATCGTGAGGAGATCACGGCGCTGGAGAAGGAGACCGCCGAGCGTCCGGCGGCACGCGCCGGCCAGCGGCGCCTCGCGGAGGAGATCACCCGGCTGCTGCACGGCGACGCCGAGACCGAGCAGGTGATCGAGGCGTCCAAGGCACTGTTCGGGCGGGGTTCGCTCGCCGACCTGAAGCCCGAGACGCTGCACGCTGCGCTCTCGGAGGCCGGAATGGTCCAGGTACGGGGGGCGTTGCCGTCGGCTGCCGCGCTGTTCAAGGAGGCGGGCCTGGTGAGCAGCCTCAACGAGGCGCGACGTACGGCCGCCGAGGGCGGCGCATACGTAAACAACGAGCGGGTATCTGACGCGGAGGCGCCGGTACCGGCGGACAAGCTCCTGCACGGCCGGTACCTCGTGCTGCGGCGGGGCAAGCGGAGCGTTGCGGGGGTGGAGGTCATCGGCTGACAGCCCTGCTGACCTGCGGTGGAAGCTCCGCCCGGTACGGATTTGGTGTCGCGCGCCGCGAGGCGTATAGTGGACGGTCGGCAGGGAAACGGGCGACGAGGACGCGGAAGCGCTGAGCGGCCGGCCTGCCAGCCCCGATCATTCAACCGGCAAACACCGGTCGATTTTCGTGGGATCGAGCGGTGCTCGCAAATCTGGTTCACCGGATTTGACGACGCGAAACTGGTCGGATAAGTTATACAGGTTGCCCCGGATCGTGGCCTTTGTGGTTGTGTGATGGTGTGTGTTTGTTCTTTGAGAACTCAACAGGGTGCTGTAAAAGCCAGTGCCAATTTTTTGATTCCCCCCGTCGGGGAGAGTTGATTGTTTT
>JBPYFB010000289.1:0-11143 GCA_051986465.1 Rugosimonospora sp. | reverse complement strand
TCCGGCCGTCACGCGTGGACCGGCGAACCCAGTATGGTTGCTCCGCATGACGGAGATCGAGGCCGAGATCACCGCGGGTCTCATCCGCGACCTGCTGCGGGATCAGCATCCGGACCTGGCCGAGCTGCCGCTGCGCGAGGTGGAGGGCGGCTGGGGCAACCAGATGTGGCGCCTCGGGGACGATCTGGCCGTACGGATCCAGCGCATGGACACCGGCCCCGATCACCAGCTCAAGGAGCGCCGGTGGCTGCCGCTGCTCGCCCCGCGCCTGCCGCTGCCCATCCCGGTCCCGGTGCGCAGTGGTGCGCCCTCCGAGCGTTTCCCCAAGATTTGGACGGTCATGACGTGGGTGCCGGGCCTGCCGCTGGACCGCGGGTCGATCACCCGCGGCGAGCACGCGGCCGACACTCTGGCGGCGTTCCTCCGGGCGCTGCACGTGGCAGCGCCCGCCGACGCACCGGTTGATACGGGCCGCGGGGCGCACCCCAAGGACAGCACGTACGGCTTCGACCAGTTCTTCGACTCCGTCGACACCGACGCGATCGGCTCCGACGCCGCCGACGTCCGGGCCGTCTGGGACGACGCCGTCGCGGCTCCCGCATGGGAGGGGCCACCGGTGTGGGTGCACGGCGACCTGCATCCCGCGAACGTCGTCGTCGCGGACGGGACGCTGGCGGGCGTTGTCGACTTCGGCGACCTGTTCGCCGGCGACCCGGCGGTGGACCTGGCGGCCGCCTGGGTGCTGCTGCCGGCGGGCGCGGCCGCGCGCTTCTTCGCCGCGTACGCCGAGGCTGACGAGGCGATGGTCCGGCGCGCCCGCGGGCTGGCCGCGTTGAAGAGCCTCTTCCTGATGCTGATGGGCCAGAACGGGGACCGCGGGCTGCCCGGCGGCAAGCCGGCGTGGGGTCCGGCGGGACGGGCGGCGCTCGACCGGGTCCTGAGCGAGCGCCTGACCCGATTCCACAAGTAGATCGGCGACATATCTCTGTCCACTATGGTGTACACCGACCACAGTGGACAGACAGCCGGTGTCGGCGGCTTCAGGCGGCGGCGAGGGTGTTCAGCGGGTCGCTCTCGCGGCGGGGGATGGTGGCCAGCGCGAGGCTGAGCAGAGCCGATCCACAGCCGATGAGGAACAGTAGCGAGAATGTCGGCTGGCCGAGCCACTCCCACATCGGGGGCCACGACGGGCTCGGCTCGTCTTGATAGTGCCGGGCCATCCACAGGACCGAGAACAGCGTCGGCGCCCACCAGAAGAACAGCGTGACGCCCAACAACATCTTCACGACGGCGCGTGCGAGGTGGCGTCCCTCGGTCCGGCGGCTGGCCCAGCCGAAGATGAGGAACGCGACTGCGGCGCCGAGGATGCCGCCGGTGAGGCCGAACGGGTACACGGCGAACGGTGTCGCTCGTACGAATCCCGCGCTGATGGGCGGCGATATCGGGATCTCTGGGGGGTACACCTTCATCGTGAACACCGTGTCGCCGCGCCGCGCCACGATGGTGGTGTACTGCCCGGCCGGGTCGCAGGGCGTGCTGCAGGTGTACATGTCGCGCACCATGAGCGAGTAGACCGTCCAGCCATGGGTGCGCAGGTTCTGCTGAACCAGATCGACAGTCTCCTGTGGTGGCAGGGTCGGAGCGTTGACCCCGCCGGCAATCCCGGACTGGGTGTACTCGGCCCCGTCGCCGAACAGCAGATCGTGCGCCGCGTTCCAGCTCAACGGCTGCCCGTAGATGACGAACATGGCGGGTGCGTCCTGGAGGCCAGTGAACTCCTGTCCGGGCAGGATCTCCGCGAGCATGGCCCGCGCTTCGGCGGTGCGCGGCAGCGGCCGGGCGGTCTCCCACCCGACGCGGGTCGCGAACGCGGCGCTGAACACGCCGCTGATGACGACGGTGAGTACAGCCCAGGCGACGACGGTACGGCTGGCCGGCCTGCCCAGCCGCGCCCGCAGCCCGTGCCGGATCAGGTTGGCGGCCTCACGCGCGGTCGGTCGGGTCCGCCCGGGCGGGGCCGCGTCGAGCAGCGTGCCGAGCAGTTCCGCACCGCGCAGGCGGCGGTAGGCGCGGGGATAGGCGAACAGCAGCACGCGGTACCGGCGAGCGAGCAGACCGGTCATCACACGGCCCGCAGGCGGGCAGCTCGGAGTCGCGCCTCGGCCGCCGTGGTGAGCTGGCGCAGCCGGGCGGTCTCGGCGGTGAGCGCCGCGAGCCCTTCGGCGGTAAGCCGGTAGTACCGCCGCACCCGCCCGTCGACAGCCTCGTCGTGGTCGTGCGCGACGAGCCCTTCGGCGGTGAGCCGGTCCACTGCCGTGTAGAGCGTGCCAGTCAGCAGGCTGACCCGCCCACCGGACAGCACTCGGACCTCCTGCACGATGCCGTACCCATGCCGAGGCCCGTCGGCTAGCGCGGTCAGGATAAGGAACGTTGGTTCGCGCATGGTCGCCACAGGCGACACCATATATAAGTGATCAAGCTATGGTCAAGGACCGGGCTCCTTCGCTCGCCGCCGAGGCCTTGCGCACACAAACGCCGGCTCACCGGTGTCCGGCACGAAACTTTCCACTTTCCAAAGCAGAAAGTACTCGCTATCGCGGTACTCGTCGCGCTGGCACGGTGGCTCGGTGGCGTACCGGTGGCAGCGGCGGTCACCTTCGTGCTTGTCACCGCGGGGTATCGCTGTCTACGTGCGCAGGTACGGGCCAACGCGCCATCGGTGTCGTTCCGTTTCCTCAAGGAACAACTGCAACTGGCCGACTCCGACCTGTCCAAGCAGATGTCAGCGCTGGAAGCGGCGGGTACGTCAAGTCCACAAAGGACGGTCACGGGCGCGGTGCCAGTACGACTTTCTCGATGGCCCGCGCCGGGCGCAAGGCGTACGCGACACACTGCGCGGCCCTTCGAGCGCTCATGGATCCCGTTCACCAGACCGATCGCTAGCCCCGCCGAGCGCCTTCCGGATCAGGCGAGGGAGCGGAGCCGTTCGCGCACCCAGGCCGGGTCGGGGTTGGTGTACGGCTGGTCCGCTACGACAACGGTCGGTACGGTCTCGTTGCCGTCGTTGACCGCCCGCACCGCCGCCGCTGCGGCCGGGTCGCGCCAGATGTTCACCCAGTGCGCGAGGCGGGCGTCCCGCCCCAGACGAACCCGCAGCCGCAGGCAGTAGACGCAGCCAGGCCGCCAGAAGACGACTGGTCGGCCGTCGAGCGCGCCACGACGTTGGGCCTCAGCGTTGCCGACCGACCGCGGAAAGACCAGCGGCGAGACAACGGCGGCAAGCGGCAGGTACACCGCCAGGAGCACCCCGGCAGGGCCCGGGTGACCTGCGAGGATCAGCCATGCGGCCACGATCGAGCCGCTGAGCACAAGCAGCACCGGCGGACCCCACACACGCATCATGGGCCCAGACGGTATCAACTCCAGCGTGCGTGCAACCGGTGGATCAACGAGATGGTGCGTCCCGCCACTTGGCCGGGGTGGTTGTGGGTTAGCCGTTGGCGGTGTTGGTCAGCCGGGCGAGTTCGGTGGCGGCGAGCCGGCGCAGGGTTTGGTCCTGGTCGCTGGTGTAGCGCTGGAGGATGCCGGCGGCGGCGTCGGGTGCGAGATGCCGGGCCACGACCGCGATCCGTTGACGGACCGACGGGTCCGGATCGTTTGCCAGCTCGACTACCAGCGGCGCCCAGCCTGATGCCGGGCGGCCGGTGCTGGCGAGTCCGCTGAGGGTGGCCGCCCGTACGGCTGGCTCGGTGTCGTGGGCCAGCGTGGTGATGTGGGCTGTTACGCGGGGGTCGGCGTCGACCGCCTTCGCGAGGGCTTTGGCGGCCTGGATGCGTTGCTGCGGGTCCTGATCGGCGGCGAGTTCCAGTAGCGCGTCGACGGCGGCGGGAGCGCCGACCGAGCCGAGGGCGCCCGCGGCGTGCTCGCGTACCTGCCGGTCGGGGTCGTGCAGCAGCCGCAGCAGCGCCGGGGTCGCCTCGGGGCTGCGCAGTCGCCCAAGCGCGTACGCGAGCATGTACCGGACCCGTGGCGCCCGGTCGGTGGCGAGGGCGATCAGTGGTGCGACGGCGTCAGCGCGGCCGGTGTAGCCGAGCCGGTTGACCGCCGATACCCGGACCTGTTCGTTCAGGTCGGTCAGCGCGCGAACGAGTACCCGGAATGCCTGGTCGTTGCCGGCGGGATCGGGGATCGAGTCGATCGCGGTGGATCTGACCGTCGCGTCGGCATCGGTCGCGGCCGCGGCGAGCAGCTCGACATCTCGGGCGTCGACCACGAACCCGAGCGCCCACAACCCGGCCAGGCGCAGCTGCGGCGTATCACCGTTGACGAACTCGAACGCCGTGCGCCGGCCGGTGACCGGGTCGGCGCGCAGCAGCTCAATGATCTCCGTTTGCAAGCTGTCCTGGTCGTCGCCGAGATCGCGGGCCGAGGCGCGCAGCAACACCGCAAGCGCCGCCGGTCCCTGGATTCCGGCGAGGATGCCGGCGATCAGGTCCCGGCCGTAGAAGTTCCCCTGGTCGAGGAACTGGTCGAGCGCCTCATGCAGCCGGGGTACCAGGGCGACGTCGCCGCACGCCGTCAACGCCGCCACCACGGGCTCGATGTCGTCGTAGTCGTCCTCAAGCTCCACCGCATGCCGGATCACGGTCGCCAAGGCCGCGCCGCTGTCGATCATTCGATCACCCTGCCACACGACGGATGTGCGGTGGGACCGCCAGCGGTCTTGACTCTTACCTTTGGGGAGACCCGATGCTCGGTTGGTCGGGCCGACCGGCTCGACGATGAGGAGACTGGGCATGGCGGAGTTCGGCATCGGCGAGTTCGCCCGGCGCGCGCGCCTGTCGGTGAAGGCGCTGCGCCTCTACGACGAGCTCGGTGTGCTGGTTCCGGCCCGGGTCGACGGCGCGTCCGGTTACCGGTACTACGACCTGGCCCAACTCGAACAGGCTCGCCTGATCGCCATGCTGCGCCAGCTCGACATGCCGCTGACGGCCGTCAAAGACCTACTCGCGTGCGACGCGGCGGACGCCGCCGGCCGCCTGGCCACGTATTGGGCCAAGACTGAGGCCGCCCACCGCATGCAACGTGACCTCGCCCACTACCTCGTCAACCGTTTCAGCGGGAACAGGACAACGATCATGTACGAGGTGGCCACCCGGGACATCCCCGCGCGCAGCCTGCTGTGCCTCAAGCGCAACGTCGACGAAGAAGCGGCCTGGGCCTTCGGTAAAGAGTTCATAGCGATTCTGCGGGATCGGCAACTGCCCAGGCTCACCGGCCCGGAGGGCGCGACGTACTGCATCTTCTGGGGCGAGGTGAGCGCCGACAGCGACGGCCCGGTCGAGTGGTGCCGGCCGGTTCCGGATGCGCAGGCCGACATGCTCGCCGCGCAGAATCCGGATTTGGCGCTGCGTACCGAGCCCGCTCACCAGGAGGCGTTCGTCGCGCTCCCTCGGGACCTGGCCAACGACGCGGCGTCCATGCCGTTGGCGTCCGCGGCCCTCGAAGACTGGGCGGCGGACAACGGCATGGACCCGAGCCGCCTCACTCTCTGGCCCGCAGACCTCGGCGTGCGTATCACCTTCCGGCCCCCGGAACCGGGGGAGACCTTCCCGGACCGGGACTTCGCGATAGCGTTCGCCTGAACCACGTACAAGCCGCCCTCGCCGGCTTGTACGTGGGGGCAGGCGAGGGTCAGCGGAGGCCCGGTACCTCGGTGACTGTCCATGGTGGACCAGGAGTTGGCGAGGCGATCTGGCTGTTGACCCACAGCAGCCGGCCGTGGTCTCGGGCGAGAGTCGTGGGTGTCTGCGCGTCCCCCTCCGCGCCGGACTGTGCGGTCACGGTACCCGCGGTGTAGGCGGGGTTGAGCACGGCGAGGCGTACGACGAAGTCATCGCCGCCAGCGGGGTCGGGGAAGTTGACTGTGCCGTAGAGCCTTGAGCCTTCCAGGAGCAGCCCGTCCGCGCCCATCGTGCCGCCGGCGAGCGCCACCTCGGTCGCGCTACGCGTGGCGAGGTCGACCCGGAACAGTACGTTGGTGCCCTGGTCGGCGACGAGCGCCAGGCGACCGTCCACAGTGGTCACTATGCCGTTGAGGAAGCCTGGCGCCGAAGGGAAGGCGGACGGGTCGAGCCAGGCGGTCAACGGGCCGACCGTGGTGGCGGTGAGTGCGGCGCGCCAGAGGATGCCGGTGGCCGAGTCGGTGACGTAGACGGCGTCCGCGGTGAACGCGAGGTCGTTGAGGGCAGCGCCGGCGACCGGTGCCGGGCGCGCGGCCAGCAGGGTCCCGTCCTCGCGGTACACGAACAGCGTGCCGGTGCCGTAGCCGGCGACGAAGATGCGGCCGTACCGGTCGAGGTGGATGCCGGCCGCCTGGGTGCGCCCGTCGCCACCGGCCGGCAGGAACGGGCGCAGCCGCGCCTGGTGCACGTCGCCCCGGTACACCGCACCGGTGCCGTTGCTCGTCACGTAGATGGTGCCGGTTGCCGTGACCGCGATGCCCTCGGGCACGATGCCCGATCCGGTCGACACCACATAGGTGGTCGGCAGGGCGTGCGCGTGGGCGGCCGGGCTGCTGGCGAGCACGAGCGCCGCGCCCGCCAGCGCCGCCAGGAATCGTCGGAGTCTCATGTGGAGCAGGGTGACGCCGCCGGTACCCGAACGGCCACGCCTTTCAGCCGTGGCTGAACAGCGGCGATCGGCCATCATGGACGGGTGCGAATCCACCTGTCCGGCGAGGATCTGCTGCACACCACGATCGCGGCAGCGCCGCCGCCACTGTTGGAGATCGTGTCCAGCGTACGGCTGCTGCGGCATCGGGGACCCGCGCCGCGGCTGCCCGACTGGCGGCGGATGGCCCGGTCCCGGCTGCGCCCCACGATGGCTCCCCTGCTGGACGTGGTGCCCGCCGTCGGCAGCGCGGTACCCGACTTCCTCACGCCGATCGGCACCGGCGCCGGGGTGGAGGCCGGCATCGACGCCGTACTGTCCACGCCGCGCGCACGGGTACGCGCCGAACTGCTGCCGATGATCGAGGCCGGGCTCGTCCCGGAGCGGGTACGCCCGCTGTACGACGGCGATCCTGGGGCGTGGCGCCGACTGGCCCAGGCGTTCCGCGAATACCATGCCGCCTTCGTCGAACCGTTGTGGCCCAGCGTCATCGCAGCGGTGGACGCGGACCGCGCCGCGCGTGGCCAGGCGCTCGCCACCGGAGGCATGCAGCGGGTGCTCGATACGCTCGATCCCCGCATCCGCTGGGATACGCCGACGTTGTCGTACACGTGCGCGTACAGCAGCGCCACGGAGATCGCGTTCAACGGCCGCGGTATCGTCCTGCAACCGTCCCTGTTCACCCACGAACCCACGCTGCTCGTCCCCGAGGACCAGGCCCCGGTCCTCACGTACCCGGTGGTCCCGCGCGACCCCGCGCCGCCACCTGGCGAGCCCCTCGTCGCGCTCATCGGACGCACCCGGGCCGCGATTCTCAGCCACATCGCCGATGGCGCGACAACCACCCAACTCGCCCGGCGAGCCGGTGTCTCGCTCGCGTCCGCGAGCCAGCACGCCGCGGTGCTGCGTTCGGCCGGACTCATCGCCACCCGCCGCACCGGCCCGGCCGTCCTGCACACGCTGACCCCGTTGGGTACGACGCTCCTCGCCGAGGCGCACGCCTAGGGCGGCACACCGTTCATGGGTGGTGGGGAAACGACGAGCGGCCCGCGTCGCCCCCCGACAACGAGCCGCTCTCTCAACGTCGACACCGGACGTCGTCGTCCGGTACCTACTGACAATGACGGACGTACCGCTTCGGCGGCTCACGACTGTCGATGATTGGTCAGTCCCGTACGGCACGGCGCGTCGTCAGAGGGTGCGCAGCGCTTCGGTGGGGGACAACCGGGCCGCCCGGCTCGCCGGGTAGAGACCGGCCGTGGCACCGATGAGCACCGCGGCGGCCATCGCCGCACCCACCGCGGTACCGGGTACCAGCGGCTGCCAGTGGCGCGACCAGGCCAGCTCGTACGTGATGGCGGCGCCGAGCAGCACCCCGAGCGCGCCACCGGCCACCGCGAGGACCAGTGACTCGATGAGGAACTGTGCCGCCACATGCCGCCGACTGGCCCCCAGCGCCCGGCGCAGCCCGATCTCGCCACGCCGTTCCAGCACCGAGATGACCATCACGTTGCCGATCCCGATTCCGCCCACCAGCAGCGCGACCGCGCCGAGGCCGAGCAGCAGGGTGGTGGTGGAGCTCGCCACGGCGAGCCGGGCGGTCAGCGCGTCCGACGGTCGGCTGACCGCGACCGTCTCCGGGTGCACCGGGTTGGTCGCCGGCGCCAGCAGCGCCGCGACGGTGGCCGTCCGGTCGGTATCGGTACGCACGTAGACGCGGGTCGGGTGGCCGTCGTACCGGAAGAGTTGGCTGGCGACCGGGAAGCCGATCAGCGCCGCCTCGTTGATCTCCGGCGCCAGGTCGATCGGTTGCAGCACGCCGACGACCAGGAACCAGTGGCGGCCGAGCCAGATCCGGTTGCCGGGGCGGGGCATGCCGAGCTGCTGCGCGGCGTCGCTGCCCAGCACCGCGGTGGGGTACCGCGCGGTGGCCCCGGTGAGGAAGGTGCCGCTCGCCAATCGAGCGTCCATTGTGGATAGCAGGTTCGCGTCGCAGGCCAGCACGCCCAGGCCGCTGGTGCGGTACACCGGGATCTGGTCGGTGCGGTAGGGCTGGACGCCGCCCAGTGTCGCGGTCGCCGCCGTGTGCAGTACGCCGGGAGTACGGGCGATGGTGGCCGCGCCGGCCGGCGGGAGCTCGACCGGTTCGCCGGTCGGGGACTGGCCCTGCGCCACGGTGAGCAAATTGGTACCCAGCCGGTCGATGCGGGCCAGCAGGTCGGACTGGCTGGACCGGGTAACTCCGAGCACCGCGACGATCGCCGCGATGCCGATCGCGATGCCCACTATGGACAGTGCGGCCCGCAGCCGCCTGCTGCGCAACCCCACGGTGGCCAACGGCAGCAGGTCGCTGGCGCGCAGCCGGGACCGCGGCGGGGCGCTGACCGGGGTAGGCCGCGGCCTACTCATGGGGGTACCACCCGGAGTGTCGCTGACCACCTGCCCGTCGCGCAGTTCGATCCGGCGTCGCGTCGCGGCGGCGACCTGTGCGTCGTGGGTGACCACCACCAGCGTGGTGCCCTCGGCGTTAAGGTCGCGCAACAGCGCCAGGATCTCCTCGCCGGTGGCGCTGTCGAGATTGCCGGTCGGCTCGTCGGCGAGTACCACCGCCGGCCGGCCGACCAGTGCCCGCGCGATCGCGACCCGCTGCCGTTCTCCGCCGGAGAGCTTGCCCGCCTTGTGCGCCAGCCGATGGCCGAGCCCGACCCGCTCCAGTACGGCGACTGCGGCCTGCCGGCGGCGCGCGGCCGGGACCCCACGGTACAGCAGGGCGGTGCCAACGTTGTCTACTGTGGACAAATGGTCGAGCAGGAAGAACTGCTGGAAGATCACGCCCAGGTGATGGGCGCGCAGCCCGGCGAGCCGGCGGTCGGAGAGCTTCTCGATCGGGTAGCCGGCGATGCGTACGCTGCCCGAGTTGGGCCGGTCCAGCCCGGCGGCGAGGTTGAGCAGCGTGGTCTTGCCCGAGCCGGACGGGCCGACCACAGCGGTGATCTCTCCACTGTGGATGGTCAGGTCGACGCCGCGCAGCGACGGTACCGGCGGGGTGCCCGGGTAGGTCTTGGTCGCCTGCGCCAACTCCAGGACGGGGGTCATGTCGCCGGTACCTCCACTGTCATGCCCTCGGTCAGTCCGGACCCGCTGACCTCGACCGTCCCGCTCGCGTCGTCGTAGAGTCCGGGTGCGACGTCGACCAGGCGCGGCGGCCCGCCAGACCCGGTGCCGCCGGTGAGCACCCGGACCTGGTAGCCGCCGCCGACCTTGGCCAGCAGCGCGGTTACCGGTACCCGCAACACATCGCGGTGCACCTCGACGGTGACCGATACCTGTACCGGCGCCTGGTCCAGCTCCCCGGCGTCGCGCGGCAGTCGCAGCGAGATGGTCAGCGGTACGGTCGGCGGGCCGTTTGCGCCCTCCGGCGGTACCGCCACCCGGCCGATGCGCAGGATGGCACCCGGTACCGGCACGCCGGTGGGCAGCGACACCTGTACCGTGTCGCCGACATGCACCAGGTACCGCTGGTCCGCGTTGAGCGACGCGGTAACCACCTGCGTCGTGGAGGTACCGGAGAGCACCGGTGCGCCCGGGCCGACCGGGTCGCCCGCGCCGGCCGCGTCCTGGCCGACCCGTACCGCGCCGGCGAGGAAGACCGCCTCGCCCAGGCGCAGCCGCCCGGTGCGCGCCGCCGCGGGGAGCCGTTGCGCCTGCTGCCAGCGCCGGATCGCGCTGGCCGTCGCCGCGCTGAAGTGACTGTCCACTGTGCCCGGTCGGCAGCCGAGCGCCTTGAGGTTCTGCTCCAGCTCCTGGACATCGGGGCCGTCGGTCATGCCCGTACCGAAGTCGCGGTAGGCGGGCAGGGTGCCGTAGAGCAGCCGGGCGGCGGTACCCGAGACGGCGAACAGGACGCCGCCGCGGGATACCACCGAACCCGGCGCCGCGACCCCGGTGAGGATGCCGCCCGGGAGCTGGTTGCGCGCCTGGAAGCTGCCGTCGTAACCGAGGCTTCCGGTGATCTCCACCCGGCTGCTCACGTCGCCCCGGGTGACCGGTGCGGTGGTGGTGGAGACGGCCGGTGTGGCGCGCGCCGCGGGCTGGCTGCGGGAGTTGACCGCGAGCCACCCGGCCGCCGCGAGCGCCGCCACACCGGCGCCTACCGCCAGGCTTCGTACCTTCTTCATGAGGCCCTGATCCTTCCGTCGGGCTGGATGTCGAAGCGTGCGGCGAACGGCCGGAGTGCTCCGGTCATGACGCGTTCATCGGCATCCAGCGCTGCTGGCAGGCCAGGTACGCGTCGTCGAGAGCCCGCGGGACATTGGCGAACTGGTCGTGCAGCGAGGCGTACGGCCCGTTCAGGATCGGGAACGTACCGTCGGCTCTCGGGTCGGGGAAGTCGTGGAAGCCGTGGCGGCGCATGCACTGCGAGAACTGCCGCATGATGGCCATCTCCTGGGCGGTCGGCGGGCGGAGCGAG
>JBPYFB010000288.1:0-6133 GCA_051986465.1 Rugosimonospora sp. | reverse complement strand
GTGGGCCGGATCGGGCTGCGCCAGACCCGCGACCGGCTCAGCCTGGGCTACCTGGTCGACCTGATGGAGGACGTCCAGGCGGACGTCGCCGCGCTCGACCTCACCCGGCCGGACCTGCCTTCGATTGGCGTGTCCGGAGACATCCGGGTACGCCCGGAGCAACGCAAGGCGTTCCTCGACGAGCTGCAGCAGACGCTGCAGGACCTGTTCACCCGGTACGGCGGTGCCGAGGGCGACGCGTTCCGCCTGGCCGTCGCCTGCTATCCGAAGGGAGATCCCGATGACCGAGCCTGACCTGCGGCTGTGTGCAGTCGTTCCGGCATCACCGAAGGTCGTGTACGAGGCGCTGACCGACCCGGCCGCGCTGCGCGTGTGGCTGACCGAGTACGCCGAGGTCGACCTGCCCAGCCGGTACGAGTTCTGGGGCCGCTTCACGCCGGACGGTGCCGAGCCGCACCAGCGGGTGCTGCATGTGGACGAGCGCACCATCCGGTTCGCCTGGACCGTCGACGGAGTCGAGTCCACAGTGGAGTTCGAGGTGGCCGAGGACGAACACGGCACGCTGGTGACGCTGAGCCAAAGCGACCTGCCGAGTTTCGCGGACGTGCTGGCCGGCCGGGCCGGTGCCCGTGGCGCGCAGCAGACGTTCTGGTCGCTGGCGATCGCCAACCTGGCGGACTACCTGGCGGGCCGTGACTTGACCCCCAGGTGCGACTTCACGTCGAACGAGTTACATGCCTCTGTGGTGATCGATGCGGTACCGGACGAGGTGTTCGACTCGATGACGCAGCCGGCACACTTCCGCCGGTGGTTCGGCGCCAACATGGCCATCGAACCCCATGTGGGCGGCCGCTTCGCGATGGGTGGGTTCGAGATGGACCCCGCAGGGGCCAAGTTTGTCGAGTTCGAGCCGGGCCGCAAGGCGACGCTACGGTACGCGGATGGCATGATCGACAGCTGGGAACTGGAAGGCTCGGACGGCAAGACCCGGCTCACCGTGACGCAGAGCGGGTTCGACCCCGCCAACCCGCCGTACCCGGGCTGGGCTGGCTGGCTGGGCGGCCTTGCCGCGCTGCGCCGGTACCACGAACTCCCGCAGTGGCGCTCGATCTGGCGCCACGTACAGATCGCCGGGGTACCCGAGAGCATGTTCAGCATCGACCAATGAGCCGAGCGCGGCAGCGACTCGCGCCTTCGCGGCCGGCCCGTGAATAAGCCAGCGAGGATTCAGCGGGCGGCGAGCTCATCGGCCAGGACCGCCAGCACCTCCTGGACCTGCGAACGGTTGTAGCCGCGCAGCTGCGTCCGAAGCTCCGGATTCCGCAACTTGCGTTCTACCTCGGACCGAGTGGCGGGATCCGTTGACGCCAACGCCCGGTTGGCCTGCTCGATCAACTCGTCGACTTCGGCTGGGTTGTACCCGCGAAGAACAATCGTCAATTGGATGTCCGGCATCCGAGCAGGCTATCCGGTCTGCACCCGGCCCGCGGTACCCTTCCTGCGCGTTGCCGCGAGGGAGCACCAGCCGGCGAGCGTGCACCGGGTAGCCTCTCGGTGTGCATCGGGTGTTGCTTGTGGCCGCGTCGTTGCCGCTGGTGGTGGCGTGTACCGCAACGGCGCCGTCCCGATCCGCTGAGGCGCCGGTCAACGCGGTAGACGCTTCGGCGGCCCTGCGCCAAACCGCGACCCTTGCCGCCGAACGCACGCCCGCCTCTGCTGAGCTGTTGTGCGACACCCTGGCCGATAGCTGCGACGGGATGTCCAGCGCGTACCGCGCCGACCCGACGTCAGCGCCGCTGTCGCCGCCTTCGATCGTGTGCGACATCGCTCTTCCCGCCATTGCCGACCAGTCCGGCCCTCGGATCCTGGTCGTCGCCGGCCGGGACGCCTCCGGGCACAACTATCTGGGGCAGGTTCTGGTCTTGCGTCGCCACGGCCACGTGGTCCTGCACGAACCGGCGTTTTGGAACGGCATCCGCTATACCCAACTCGTCCGTGGCCGAGCATGGGACGAGGCGCCTGTCGCGGTCGTCGAGCGGGCCGCGCATGACGCGACGGTACGTGCTGCCTGTACCGACCCCGCAGCGTTCGTCGCCGCGGTCACTGCGACCACCGCCGGGCCAACCCGACGTTCAGGCTGAGCCGCTGCTACCGGCGCGAGAGATTGTCTGCGGCCGATACCGGCCTGTTGCCGAGGCGCGGCAACAGGCCGGTATCGCGGTACTGGATATGGGTTCAGCTGGTCCTGGGTTTGATCAGTCCGACGAGGCCGTGTGTCTCGTCGTCGGGCCCCGCGGAGAACCAGACGTTGTTGACTCCGCCGCTGGTACGGGTTCCGGGCAGCAGCGCCCATAGCCCATCGATCACGATCGGCTTGTGCCTGTCGCCTTGCAGTTGGCCGAGGAAGTCGTGGCCGCGGAAGACGTTGATGTGGCCGTCACCGAAGTTGCCCACGAGGAGAGCACCCGCCAACCTGCCGAAGCCGGGCGGGGCGATCGCCAGGCCCCACGGGGCATTGAGCGCGCCGCGGCTGGCGACCCGGTCGACGTCCTGCCCGAAGTTGGTGTACCTGTCCACGAAGCCGAAGCCGGGACCGGGTGCGTCGTCCACTCGTGCCGCGTCCTGTTTGGCGTAAGTCACGTAAACGGCCTGCCCGATGGTCTTCACGTTGAACGGCGCGTACCCGGGCGGCAGGTGCCGGTCATGGAAGAAGTTGCGCGGCAGCGAGGTCAAATGCCGGAACGACGAGTCGTACACATCGATACGGGCATTGTGGAAGTCTGTGGCCAGTAAGAAGTTGCCCAGCGGGGTCTGCCATAGCGCCAGACCCTTGTACACGGCGCTGTCACTGTGGCCGACCTTGATGGCCTTGTTCGGATCCGCCATCGGGTTCCACGCCAGCAGGTCTCCACCCTCGGTGACCCACAGGAAAATGGCTGGGCCGTGAGTATGGGTCGTGGTGTTGGTGACGACGAACTGGGTAGGGTCCGTGACAGACACCGGGTTGAATATCTCCCCGGTCGGCCCCTCGTCGCCGGGCAGGGTGATCACCTTGCCGGTGTTGGCGATGGGGGCCACGCCGCCGCCGCCGCTGTAGATCGTCGCGGTGTGCTTGCTATGGCCGGGCGCTAAGCCGTTGTTCGCAACCCAGAGCGGGGTGGCCGGACCTTCCGCCAGCCCCCACGGGTTGACCAGCAGGGGGTCGGTCAGTCTCGCCTTGCCGTGCTGGTCCGATATCAGATCGACCTCAGTGAACCGGGTCGTCGGTTGCTCTCTTGCCAGCGCCGTGCCGGTGCCGGCCGCAACGGCGGCAAGAACACCCAACACCGCCAATCCGCGCACGCTTGTGCGTACGCTCCATCGATACATCATCATTTTCTCCCTCCAGGACGCGCCGTTGAACCCACCGTCGGTCGGGGAGCGCCGCTTCGTCCGGCCTCCTCACCCATAACCGAATTCGCAATACCGAGGACTCGGCGCGACGGGGAGCCGTAGCCGCAAGCGCGCCGCCCTCCCTCAGAAGGGGGACCCAGGGGATTTCCACCCGGTGGGCGTGCCGGCATCGGAGATGGCTGATCTTTTGCGCCAGGCGCCGTGATCGAGTATCCGACGGCGGCGCTCTGGACGAGCCTCAGTGTCTCGTCGAGGGTGGCCGGTATTCGTCGGGTAGGGACTCGACGGTGAGGTTGCCGAACACGAGGCTCAGGTTGTGGCCGTTGGTGTCGAGGCGGACCTCGTGAAACTCGATCCCGATGGCATCGGACCAGGCTCTGGCTCGCGGGGAGTCGTCGACGACGGTGGCGCCGGGGTACAGGGCCTGCCACTTGACGCCCCAGACGTAGCCGTCGAGGTCCTTTCCGGTGTCGTAGTCGATGAGTCGATCGTCGAGCGAGTGCTTCCACACCTCAGGACTGACGGCACTGCGCACGTCGACCTCGACGCAGTACCGGAACAGGTATCGCAGATACTGCGGCCGGACACCGGTGCTTGGGGCGGCGGTGACGTGCACGATCATCTCGTAGTCGCGCAGGTAATCCGTGAACGCGTGGTACACGATGGCCTGGTCGAAGACGTCGTCAAGGGCGCGCCGGAGGGCGACAGCATCCATCCCTGCGTTGTACACCGACCGGTATGCCATCCCGGGACTTGCTGGCTCCCGGGGCGCGGAAAGCGCCCGGGAGCCCCGGTGGCGACGATCAGACTTGGCCGGCCTTTTCCAGCGCGGTACAGCAGGTCTCGGTGAGCAGCCGCGTCACGACGTACGGGTCGACGTTGGCGTTCGGGCGACGGTCCTCGATGTAGCCCTTGCCCTCCTTCGCGACCTGCCATGGGATGCGTACCGAGGCGCCGCGGTCGGAGACGCCGTAGGAGTACTTGTCCCACGGGGCGGTCTCGTGCAGGCCGGTCAGCCGCTCGTCGATGCCGGCGCCGTAGTTCTTGACGTGGTCCATCGGCTTGGAATCCTCGCCGAGCGCCTCGCACGCGGTGATGATCGCGTCATAGCCCGCGCGCATCGCCTTGGTGGAGAAGTTGGTGTGCGCGCCGGCACCGTTCCAGTCACCCTTCACCGGCTTCGGGTTGAGGGTGGCGGACACCTTGAAGTCCTCGGCCGTGCGGTAGAGCAGCCAGCGGGCCACCCACAGCTGATCGGCAACCTCCAGCGGGGCGAGCGGGCCGACCTGGAATTCCCACTGGCCCGGCATGACCTCGGCGTTGATGCCCGAGATGCCCAAGCCCGCGCTGAGGCAGTTGTCCAAGTGCGCCTCGACGATGTCGCGGCCGAAGATTTCGTCGGCGCCGACGCCGCAGTAGTAACCACCCTGCGGAGCCGGGAAACCGTTCGCGGGGAAGCCAAGCGGGCGGGTGCCGTCGAAGAAGGTGTACTCCTGCTCGATGCCGAAGATCGGCTCCTGCGCGGCGAACCTTTCCGCGACTTCGGCCAGGGCGGCGCGGGTGTTGGACTCGTGCGGCGTCATGTCGATGTTGAGGACCTCGCACAGCACGAGGATGTGCTCACCGCCGCGGATCGGGTCGGGGCAAGTGAACACGGGCTTGAGTACGCGGTCGGAAGAGTGGCCCTTGGCCTGGTTGGTGGAGGACCCGTCGAAGCCCCAGATCGGCAACTCGGTGCCCTTCGCGTGGTCCTCTAGGATCTTCGTCTTGGACCGGAGCTTGGCCGTTGGCTCGGTGCCGTCGATCCAGATGTACTCAGCCTTGAAGCTCACGATCCACATCCTTTTGGGTGGTGCTGGATTGCGCGGCGCGGCAGCCATTGGCACGCAAGCGGCGACAACTGGCAGCCTGTCGACGGGTAGTTTCCCGGCCATTGCTCATGTGTTAACCAGGTGTTACGTCGACTGTGTCCGTTATCACCAGCAGGAACATCCATGACCGCGCTTCCCCACTCCGCAGAGGGCGGCAAGTCGGCTGCACTCTTTGGCCGCAGGTCGTGCCCACTAGGCACGCAGAGCCGCCGCAGCGTCACATCGAACGGGACAACCACTTGGCCGTGCCTAACGCTGCCGTATTGCTGGATCGCGAGTCCGATAGGTCGACCAACTCAGTCAACGCCTCGGGCGGTTGGCCCGCTTGCCGGCTGTCGCCGGCTCGGGCGGCCTCCCGTTGGCCAGCCACTGGTGGAACCGCTGGCCGTTCTCCGCGTGGAGTTGACGGGGCACACGATGTCTGCTGGACCGCGTAGCCTGCGCTTGAGTTGACCTTACGCCAAGGAACGGAAAGCCACGTGCGCTCCCGTCGTCTCGCAGACCTGGCCGCCGCCGCGCTCGTGCTTGCGGCCACGTTCGTCGTCACCGGTTCGGCGCACGCCGCTGCGCCGACCACGCTCTACGTAGACAACAGGCCCGCCGCGAACTGTTCCGACGCCGGCACCGGCACGCAGACGCAGCCGTACTGCACGATCTCGGCGGCGGTCGGGGCCGTGACGCCGGGTGAGACGGTTTCCGTGCTGGCCGCCAACTACGCGGAGCACGTGACGATCGCGAGATCGGGGACGCCAAGTCAGCCCATCACGCTGGACGCGCCGTCGCTCGTGTTCCTCACGGGTGCCAATGGCGGGCTGACGATCGACGGCCAGCACGACATCGTGGTACGCAGATTCTCCGTCATGCCCGAT
>JBPYFB010000287.1:0-5807 GCA_051986465.1 Rugosimonospora sp. | reverse complement strand
CCGCGGCGCCCTGCGCGCCGATCACGGCCAGGCGTGCGCCCACCGCGGCCATCTCGTCCTCGTGGACGACGATTTCAAGGAGGGTACCGGCGGCAGGCGCGGGGATCTCCGTGTCCACCTTGTCCGTCGATACCTCCAGCAGCGGCTCGTCCGCGCTGACCTGTTCGCCCACCTGCTTGAGCCAGCGCGTCACGGTGCCCTCGGTCACCGACTCGCCCAGCGCCGGCATCGTCACCACGCTGGCCTGGCCGGCGCCGTTGGGACCGGGCGCCTCCGCGACCGGCGCCGGAGCCTGCTGCTGCTCCGGAGCCTGCTCCTGCTCTGGGGCCTGTTGCGCGGCGGGCGCCTCGGCGTCCACCGGCTTGTCCGTGGACGGCTCGTCGACGGCGGGCTCGGGCCGCTTGTCCTCGGCCGTGGCCTGCGCCGGCTGGGCGGGCGCGGGTGCCGCGCCGCCTTCGTCGTCCCCGGAGATGACCGCCAGCTCGCTGCCGACCTCGGCGGTCTCGTCCTCGTGTACGACGATCCGGTTGAGCACTCCGCTGGCCGGCGCGGGGATCTCCGTATCGACCTTGTCCGTGGAGACTTCGAGCAGGGGCTCGTCCGCCTCGACCCGCTCGCCCTCCTGCTTCAGCCACCGGGTGACGGTGCCCTCTGTCACACTCTCACCGAGCCGGGGCATGGTGACCGATACCGGCATGTCGTACGACTCCTCTTGTGAACGAACCGCTACTGGGTTGTCTAGCCGTGGACGTGGAGAGGCTTGCCGGCGAGCGCCAGGTGGGCCTCGCCGATCGCCTCAGTCTGGGTGGGGTGCGGGTGGATGAGCTGGGCGACGTCCGCCGGGAAGGCCTCCCAGTTGAAGATCAGCTGAGCTTCGGCGACCAGTTCGCTGACCCGGTCGCCGACCAGGTGCAGCCCGACCACGGGGCCGTCCGCCACGCTGACCAGCTTCACGAAGCCGGCCGTCTTGAGGATCTGGCTCTTGCCGTTGCCGGCCAGGTCGTACGTCAGCGCCTTGACCTTGTCACCGTACTGCTCGCGCGCCTTGGCCTCGGTCAGCCCGACGGAGGCGACCTCGGGCGAGCTGTACGTGATGCGCGGGATCCCGTTTTCGTCGATCACCGCCGGGTTGCGCCCGGCGATCTCCTCGGCGACGAAGATGCCCTGCTGGAAGCCGCGGTGGGCGAGCTGCAGGCCGGGCACGATGTCGCCGACGGCGTACACGTTGGGCAGGTTGGTACGCAGCCGCTCGTCGGTCAGCACGAAGCCGCGCTCCATCCGCAGCCCCTGCTCCTCGTACCCGATGTCGCTCGTCACCGGACCGCGCCCGACGGCGACCAGCAGCAGCTCGGCCTCGAAGGCCTCACCGCCCTGGATGGTCAGCTTGATCCCGGCGGCGGTGCGCTCCACCGTCTCGAACGGCTTGCCGGTCTTGAATGTGATGCTCCGCTTGCGGAACGCCCGCTCCAGCGCCTTCGAGCTCTGCTCGTCCTCGGGCGGTAGCAGCCGGGGCAGGGCCTCCACGATCGTCACGTCGGCGCCGAAGGAGCGCCAGACGCTGGCGAACTCGCAGCCGATCACGCCGCCGCCGAGGATCACCACGGAGGCGGGTACGTGGTCGAGCGTGAGCGCGTGCTCGGAGGTGATCACCCGTTCGCCGTCGATCTCCAGGCCCGGCAGGCTCTTGGAGTACGAGCCGGTCGCCAAGATCACGTTACGCCCGACGATTCGCCGGTCGCCCACCTGTACGGTGTTCGGCGCGACCAGCCGGCCCGTACCCTCGACGTAATTGACCTTGTTCGCCTTGACCAGCCCCTGCAGGCCCTTGTACAGGCGCGAGACGACGCCGTCCTTGTACGAGTTGACCGCCTTCATATCGATGCCGTTGAAGGCGACCTGGACGCCGAACTGCTCGCTCTCCCGGGCGGTGTCGGCCACCTCGCCGGCGTGCAGCAGCGCCTTGGTCGGGATGCAGCCGCGGTGCAGGCAGGTGCCGCCGACCTTGTCTTTCTCGATCAGCGCGACCGACAGGCCGAGTTCGCTGGCGCGGAACGCCGCGGCGTAGCCACCGCTACCACCGCCGAGCACCACGACGTCGAAGGTGGAGTTCGGGTCGCTCACGTAGCTCTCCCAGGTAGGTACATTCCGTGCAGGGGTGGTCGGCGGTACCGCTCAGGGGACGGGTACGCCGCCTGGGCCATCTTGTCACCTGTGGACGCGCGCTGCGAAGCGAGGTGCCCAACGACACGTGTGTCCGGCGTACCCTTTTGCCCACGGCGTAATGGAGGGGAGGAGACGTCGGTGGGCCTGTTTCGCCGGCGCCGCGGTACGGGCGTGTCCCCGGGCGAGCATTTGCGCTACCGGGAGGACATGGAGCACCTGGAGCAGTTCGCCGCGTCCCGCCACGGGGTCGAGGCCTACCTGGAGCCCCGCACCACGGTCACCGAGACCACGGTCATGCTGATCGCGCACGACGGCGAGTGGACCCGGCGGCGGGTCGCCGACCCGCCCGCCGCCCGGCAGTTGGCGCATCGGCTGGCCATCCCGCTCTACGACGTCCACCTCGTCGGGTACCCGAAGCGCATGCGCGAGTTCAACGAGAGGCGCAAGCGGGCCGGGGCGTGAGTCACTCGGCCGCGACCGCCTCGATCATCGCGAGGAGGGTACGGACCGGCACCCCGGTACCCCCCTTGGACCAGTACCCGGTCGGCTCGCCGGCGTGGTACGACGGCCCGGCGATGTCGATGTGCGCCCAGGGCAGCCCCTCGGTCACGAACTCCGACAGGAACACCCCGCCCTGGAGCATGTGGCCGGCTCGGTCCATCGAGGCGTTGACCTGCGAAATGTCGGCGACCTCGGAGTCCATGCCCTTGCGTACGTCGTCGGGCAGCGGCATCGGCCAGGCGGGCTCGCCGACCGCGTCGCCCGCCTCCCGTACCCGCTCGCACAGCTCCGGGTCGCCCATCACGCCCGCGACCCGCTTGCCCAGCGCGATCACCTGCCCGCCGGTGAGCGTCGAGGTCTCCAGCAGGTAGTCGGGGCCGTCCTCGCAGGCGCGCGCCATCGCGTCGCCGAGCACCATGCGCCCCTCGGCGTCGGTGTTGAGCACCTCCACCTTTTTGCCGTTGTACATGGTCACCACGTCGCCGGGCCGGTACGCCGAGCCCGAGGGCATGTTCTCGGCGATCGGCAGGTACGCGGTGACCGCGACCTTCGGCTTGAGCCGGGCGACCGCCAGCGCCACCGCGGCAACCGCCGCCGCGCCCGCCATATCCGATTTCATCTCCCACATGCCCTGGGCCGGCTTGATCGACAGTCCGCCGGTATCGAACGTGATGCCCTTTCCGACCAGCGCCACGTGCTTCTTCGCGCCGGCCGGCCGGTACGCGAGCCGGACCAGGCGGGGCGGTGCCTCGGAGCCCTGGCCCACCGCGGTGATCCCGCCGTACCCGTCCCGGCGCAGCTGCTTCTCGTCGAGTACCCGCACCTCCAGGCCGGCGGCGGTGGCGGCCCCGGCGACCTCGTCCGCGAACGCCGGCGGGCGCAGCTCGTTGGGCGGCATGTTGACCCAGTCCCGGGTCTGCGCGATCGCCCGGCCCACCACCGCGGAGCGCTTGACCTCGGCCTTCGCCCACTTCGCCGCCGCGTCCGGCAGGTGCAGCACCACGTCGCGTACCGGGTCCCGCCGCGGCGTCCCGCGCTTCGACTTGTACCCGGCGAACTGGTACCCGCCCAGCAGCGCACCCTCCGCGAGCGCGCGCAGCGTCGCGGCCTCGTCGTCCTCGGCGACCGGCAGCGCGAGCGCGACCCGTCCGGTACCCGCGAGCGCCCGTACCGCGGTACCGGCCGCCCGGCGCAGCGTCTCGGTGGCCGGCAGCGCGCCGGCCGGCTCACCGCCCAGACCCACCGCGACCACGAGCCGCGGGGTGACCGTGCCCAGGGTGGCGAGCTTCGTGATCTCCCCGGCTGCGCCACTCGCGCCGAGCAGCGCCAGCGTCTCGACGAGGCGCCCCTCGAACGCCGCCGCGATGCTCTCCGCACCGGCGGCGAGCAGCAGCGGCGCGGGTGCGTCGGCGGGCTGGCTGTAGACGCCGATGACGATCGCGTCCACAGCCAGTTCGGCCGGGTCGGTGTCGGCGAGGGTAAGCGCGGGAAGAGTCGGGGTCACCGGCGGTCTCCGTACTGTTGGCTTGTAGTTCCTGTAGTTCCTGCCGATGCTAACGATTGACTGAAGCCGAGCTAAGTTGCCACCCATGGATGAGCACCCGCGCCGATCCCCATTAAACGACCGGCACGCCGCCCTCGGCGCCAAGTTCGCGGCCTTCAGCGGGTGGGACATGCCGCTGGAGTACAAGGACGGCGGCGTACTGCGCGAGCACGCCGCGGTACGCGAGGACGTGGGCGTCTTCGACGTTTCGCACCTGGGCAAGGCGACCGTCACCGGGCCCGGGGCAGCCGAGTTCGTCAACGCCTGCCTCAGCAATGACCTGGGCCGGATCGAGCCGGGCCGGGCCCAGTACACGCTGTGCTGCGACGAGCGCACCGGCGGCGTGGTGGACGATCTCATCGCGTACCTGCACGGGCCCGAGCACGTCTTCCTGATCCCGAACGCGGCAAACACCGCCGAGGTGGTCGCGCGCCTGTCCGCGGTGGCGCCGCCCGGCGTCGAGGTGGTCGACCGGCATTTCGAGTACGCGATCCTCGCGGTGCAGGGTCCCCGATCGGCTGAGGTACTCGACGCGCTCGGGCTGCCCAGCTCGCACGGGTACATGAGCTTCGAGCGGGGCCTGTTCGGCGGTACCGAGCTGACCGTGTGCCGGACCGGATACACCGGGGAGCACGGGTACGAGCTCGTGGTCGGGTGGGACGAGGCGGGGCCGGTGTGGGACGCGATCCTCGCCCAGGGCGCCCGCCCGGCCGGGCTCGGTGCCCGGGACACGTTGCGGACCGAGATGGGGTACCCGCTGCACGGGCAGGACCTGTCGCCGTCCATCACGCCGGTACAGGCCCGGCTGGGGTGGGCGGTCGGCTGGCGGAAGCCGGCGTTCTGGGGCCGGGAGGCGCTGCTGGCCGAGCGGGAGGCGGGGCCGCGCCGGCTGCTGTGGGGCCTCGCGGCGCTCGACCGGGGCATCCCCCGCCCGCACATGCCGGTACTGGTGGGCGACGAGCGGGTGGGCGAGGTGACCAGCGGTACCTTCTCGCCGACCCGGCGCGCCGGTATCGGGCTCGCGCTGCTCGACGCGGCGGGCGGCCCGAAGGAGGGCGACGAGGTGGAGGTGGACGTGCGTGGCCGCCGGTCGCGGATGGCGGTGGTCAAGCCGCCGTTCGTACAGACCTCGGTGCGCTGACCCTCCACAGCGGACGGTCAGCCCAGCACGAGCACCAGGTACCCGGTCGTCACGGCGACCTCCAGCACCGCGCCCAGTACGTCACCCGTGATCCCGCCCAGGCGCCGCACCGCGTGCCGTTCTAGCGCGACCGCACACAGCAGTGCGAATCCCGCCGCCACCGGCCCCTGCCACGGCCGGCCCGGTACGGCGGCGAGCGAGACCGCGGCCACCGCTACGGCTCCGGGCGCCAGGACCGGCCAGGCGAGCGTGCCCGCGACGAGCGCGCCGAGCCCCTCCGGCCGGGCCGCCGGTACGCCTTCGCGGCAGGAGACGGCGACCGCGAGCCGGCCCGTCGCGGTCGCCGCGACCACGGCGCACAGCAGCGCGAATCCACCGGCGCGCGCCGCGAGGCCGGCCACCGCTGCCGCCTGCAGCAGCAGCGTGAGCGCGATGGCCGCGACGCCGAACGGCCCGACG
>JBPYFB010000286.1:0-5825 GCA_051986465.1 Rugosimonospora sp. | reverse complement strand
GTTGCCACGATTGGCTCGTGGATCTCGCCCGACGAGCATAGAGGCAGCAACGAATTGCTTGTACCGAAAGGGTTCTCTGTCATGGTTGCCGCTCCTGTCTCCCTGCACCGATCGCCAGCCCGCCACTTCGCCGCCGCGCTCCTGCGTGCACCGTTCACCGCGGATACCTGGCGGCGAGCCGCGTACGCGTTGGTCGCGTTGCCGTTGGGCGTGCTGTGTGTGCCGTTGGCGTTGATCGGCGGGTCGGCGGGCCGGGTGCAGCGGCGGGTTGCCCGTGCGTTGCTGGGCTTGGAGGTGGATGAGCCGGCTCGCACCGGAATGCGGGGCCTGGTCCACGCGGTGCTGACCGTCCCGGTCAACCTCCTGGCGGCGGTGATCACCGGGTACGGCTGGTCGATTGTCCTGTTCAACCTGGCTTACCCGGCCCGGGCGCTGGTCGGGCTGCCGGTAGGTGGTCCGAACGCGTGGGGCGGCCCGAGCCCGGCCGGTGTCTGGGCGTTTCACGCGGTCTTCGGTGGTCTGGGGGTTCTGTTGGTGATGCCTTGGATCGTTCGGGGGTTCACCTGGGTGCAGGGCCGGCTGGTGCGCGCCCTGCTCGGCTGACCGCGCAAATGGCCGCGACATGATTGCCAACAGTCATGCCAACACTTCCCGTCAGCAGGCCCGGCCGAGGAGCTCTTCATGGCCGAGACGACTGTTGACAATCGTGCTGGCAAATGGTGGGGTAAGTTGTCCGCGTACCCGCAGCTCCGCCGAGAGGGACCATGCCGGCCCAACAGCAGAACGCCGGCGCACCGCGCTCCGGTGCGCAGAAGCGGGGCAGCCGGGTGGCACCCCATCCGGCGCCGAGCGCGGACGACAGTTCGCTCTCGGCGACGGCGGCTCTGCGTTCCGCGATCCTCAACGGCGAGTACTCGCCAGGTGAGCGCTTGGTCGCAGCGTCGCTCTCCGAACGGTTCTCACTGAGCCGGTTCCTGGTCCGTGCGGCCCTGCAGGACCTCGCCTCCGAAGGGCTCGTCGAGGTCCCGCGCAACAAGGGCGCCCACGTCCGGAAGGTATCGCTGGCCGAGGCGGTCGAGATTACGCAGGTCCGCATGGTGCTCGAAGGGCTGGTCGCCGCCGAGGCGGCCAAGCGGGTCACCGACGAGCAGGCAGCAGAACTGGACGAGATCCGCGTACTCATGCGGCACGCGGTCGGCGCCGGTGAGTTCCGCCGGTACAGCGACCTCAACCAGCGGCTGCACAACCTGGTCCGGGCTATCGGCAGCCACGAGACCGCCGAAAACATCCTCGCCAGGCTGCGCGGGCAGTTGGTCCGCCATCAGTTCGCGGTGTCCATGCTGCCCGGCCGGCCCGCCACCTCTCTGCCGCAGCACGAACGCATCATCGAAGCGATCCGGGCCCGCGACCCCGACGGCGCCGAGGCGGCGATGCGCCAGCACATCGCCAGCGTGATCGATGCGCTGTCCAGTCTCGCCGGGATCGGCCTGAGCTGAGTCGCAGCGATCCGCTCTTCCGCGACAACTGCCGATGATGTCGGCCAGCCATCGCGGTCGTCCTCGGCGATCATCGTTCCAGGCGCGGTCCCTGATGCGCCAGCCACACCCGTCGCCGGCAACGCCGCCCCGTCAGGCCCAGACCTGGCCGGCGATCTCGACGACGGCGCGGACCTTCGCCCACTGCTGCTCCTCGGTGAGGATGTTGCCTTCCTCGGTCGAGGCGAAGCCGCACTGCGTGCTGAGCGCCAGCTGCTCGATCGGGGCGTACGCGGTGGCTTGGTCGATCCGCCGCTTCACCGCGTCTGGGTCCTCCAGGGCGCCGTCCTTCGAGGTCAACAGACCGAGCACGACCGTCTTGTCTCCCGCGGGCAGATGGCGCAGCGGCTCGAAACCGCCGGCCCGCTCGGTGTCGTACTCCAGGAAGTAGCCGTCGTAACCGGTACCCGCCAGCAGCGCCTCCGCGACCGGTTCGTAGCCGCCGGAGGCGATCCACGTGGATCGGAAGTTGCCGCGGCAGACATGGGTTGTGATCACCATGTCCTCGGGCTTGTCGGCGAGTGACGCATTGATGAGCGCGGCGTAGCGCTCGGCGATGCCCTCGGTGCGAATTCCGCGGGCGGCCGCCTTCTCCAGCTCGACGGGGGAGCACAGGTAAGCCCAAGCCGTGTCGTCGAACTGCAGGTATCGGCAGCCCGCGTCGTAGTACGCCTTGACGGCCGCGCGGTAGGCGGCACTGAGGTCGTCGAAGAGCGCCTCATGATCGTCGCCGTACAGGCTGGTGGTCACCGCGTCCGCGTCGAGACGGAAGTGGAGGACCGTCGGCGACGGAATCGAGGTCTTCGGGAGGACGCCGCCGGAGACGTTGTCGCGCAGGAAGCGGAAGTGGTCGAGCATCGGATGATCGGCCGGGAAGCTGATCTTGTCGTCGACCCGCAGCACCTGGCTCTTGGTCGCGACGCCCTGGAACTGAATGCCGTGGTCGGAGTCGACGACCTGTACTCCGCCGAGCATGCCGAAGAAGTCGTAGTGCCACCACGCCCGGCGCATCTCGCCGTCGGTGGCCAGCCGCAGTCCGGCCTCGGCCTGCCGCGCGATGACGTCACGGACGGCCGCGTCTTCGACCGACTTCAGGCCGGCATCGTCCAGGGCGCCGGCCTCGTGCTCGGCACGGGCTCGGTGGACGCTGTCAGGGCGCAGAAAACTTCCGACGATGTCAGCACGAAACGGGGGTGAGATCGTCACCATGGGAACGTTACTCCTCGGTTGGTTGGTTGGGTGTGGTGTCTATCCGGCCACGTCCGTTGCTGCGAACAGGGCCAGGGCGGCGGCCGTGTTCGAGGCCGGCACATGGTAGGTGTCGTGGATTCGGGTCAGGCCGTGGCCGAGCGCGCCGCGCATGATCAGCCACATGATGAGCTCGATACCCTCCGAGCCGGCCTCCTCCACATACTGATCCCGGGAGAGGGCGGCCAGACTCTCCGGATCGGTCTCGATCTTTTCGAGGAACATCCGATCGAAGCGGGCGTTGATCAGGCCAGCGCGTGCGCCGGCGAGCTGGTGCGACATCCCCCCGGTGCCGAAGACGGCCACCTTGATGTCCTGCGGAAAGCTGCGGATGGCGCGGCCCAGGGCCTCGCCGAGCTTCAGGCACCGGGCGGCCGTTGGCTGCGGGTACTGGATGACGTTGACCAGCAAGGGGACGACCCGGCAGGGCCACGATTCGCCAGGCTGTGGGCAGTAGACCGACAGCGGCACGGTGAGCCCGTGGTCGACGTCCAGGTCGTGCAGCATGGTGATGTCGAACTCGTCGTCGACCAGGCGAGTGATCAGGTGTTCGCTGAGCGCCGGATGGCCGATCACCGGGGGTACGTTTCGCGGCCCCCAGCCCTCGTCCGCAACCTTGAACCGCTCACCCGTTCCGATCGCGAAGGTCGGGATCACGTCCATGTCGATGGCGTTCGCGTGATCGTTGTAGATGATGACCGCGACGTCTGGTTTGTGGCGCGCCATCCACTCGCGAGCCGGCGCGTACCCCTCGAAGAGCGGCTTCCAGTAGGCGTCTTCGGTCTTCCCATGGTCCATGGCAGCACCGATGGATGGGACGTGCGAGGTCGCCAGGCCCCAGATGATCTCAGCCAAAGTCCCGCCCTCCCGAGGCCATCAGGCTCCTGAACTCTTCCTCCGTCATGCCACTGAACACCCCGCCCAGGTACTGCATCGACCGCTTGTCGACCTGGGCGAGCTTGTACGTGTAGAAGATGGAGGCGCCCAGATCAAGCATTCCGACCCAGTCCCGATCGAGGATCGCGCGTCGCTGTTCGTCGGTCAGGTCAAAGCGGCCGCAGTACGCCTCCTCATCAGAGCGGAAGTCCCGCCGGTTCCGCTCGTCTTTGAACGATGCACAGAGGCGGTTGATGGCGGCTCCGCGACGACCCTCAGCGATGTCGAACACATATGTGTCCTTTGCGCGGGGCACGTTCCGGCCGACGCTGCCGTCAGGTTCGGCTGCGGCGGGTGTCGTCATTACAGCCCCGTCCTTCCGGTGTTGGCTGGGATGGTGAGTCTCCGCTTGCCCCGCCCAGGGCCGCGTAAAAGGGGCCGGGCGATACGCGCTCGCCCGGCCCGTGCCGGTTGTCGGATCAGCCGAAGTTATTGACTGTGGCGTACCCGGTTCCGTTGTACTTCTGCACCACGACCGTCGAGACGGCAGGCTGCTTGTCGACCGAGGTGTTCACCGAAGTCCCTTCGAGCATCAGCGGCGCCTTGAAGTCCGAGATGCCGCGCAGCACCTTCATGAAGTTGTCGCGCGTTGGCGCGGTCATCTTCGTGAACGCCTGCTCGAGGATGGCGCCGGCCATGTAGCTCCACATGCAGTGCGGGAAGGCCGGGGTCTCGTTGTAGTTCGCGTACTGCTTCAGGGCCGAGAGGAACTTCTTGACGTCCTCGTCACCCGCGAAGGCCGGGCTCGCCGGAGCCTTGGCGAACGAGACCGAGTAGACGCCCGGGTACGCGGATGCCTTGCCTGGCTTGAGGATGGCGCCCGGGCTGGACGTGTTCGAGGGAAGGAACCAGCTCGGCTTCCAGTTGAGCTGCTGTGCCTTCTGGAGGCTCGCGATGGCGAGTGGGGTGATGGACATCGCGTTGAACATGACATCGGCGCCGGTCCCCGCGAGCTGCGTGATCTGCGCGTCGACCGAGGTGTCCGTGGCCTCGTAGGTGAGCTCCTTGACGATCTTGATATTGCTCGCGCCTTCGACAGCCTTCTTGAAGCCCTGGACGTAACCCTGTCCGTAGTCGTCGTTCTGGGACAGGACGGCAACCTTGTGCGCGCCTCCGGATGCGGCGAGCAGTTTGCCGAACGCCTCGCCTTCGTTCGGATACGCCGGTACGAGGCTCAACTGGTAGGGGCTCTGGCTGGTGTCGTTGAAGGTCGGGTCGCCGGTCATGACGAGAACCTGCGGTACCTTGTCCGCGATGGCCGCCTCGCGGAACGCGCGGTTGGTCGGCGTACCGAGCCCCGCCGTCATCGCGAAAACGGAGCCCTTCAGCTGGTCGTAGTTGGCCTTCGCCTTCTGCGGGTCGTACGCGTCGTCCAGCGACTTGATGTCGACCTTGCGGGTCTTGCCGTCACCGAACTTCACCCCACCAGCGGCGTTCGCAGCACCGAAGTAGGCCTTGATGCCCGCGACCGTACACGTACCGGGACCGGCGGTCGGGCCACTGAGGGGAGTCGTGATGCCGAGGGTGATGGCCGAGTCCGTGATGCCGACGCTTGCACTGTTGGACCCGCCCGTGCGAACGCCACGCGAACAACCGGCGAGCGACATCGCGGCGACAGCCGAGATGAGGGCGACTACCCCCGTGAACCGCTGGTAGTTCTTAATATTCATGCCTATTCTGGCCTCTCTGTTGGAATTCCACTGATCGTCGGGGTTTCTTTCGCTGCCTTGGGCCCGGGCGCCGGCCGCGCGACCGGGGACTGTTGGCGCTGCGCCGGGTCCGTCGGGCGGTTGCGGCGCAGCTTTCGGGTGATCACTCGCGGCAACGACACCAGGCCGCCCGGGAGAAGGAACAACACCAGCAAGAGGAGGGCACCCTGGAGCAGATCAGTCAGGTTGGGGTTGATGTGGTTCGCGAACTGGGGAGCGAGTACGTAGTAGGCGCCGCCGAGCAGCGAACCGACGATGCTTGTCGGCCCGCCGATCACCATCGACGCGAGCAGGGTGATGGAGTGGCCGAAACTCATGGTCTCCGGCGAGGTGAACTGGACGACCGCCATGTAGAGGAATCCGCTGACACCGCCGATGAGAGAGGCGACGGTGAAAG
>JBPYFB010000285.1:0-6085 GCA_051986465.1 Rugosimonospora sp. | reverse complement strand
TCGCCCTTTTCCTGTACGTGGCGGTGCCCGCCGTCCGCCGGCCGGTCACCGCGCGCTTCACCCCCGACGGCTGGGAGCTGCCCGCGCAGCGGATGAGCGGAGCGTGGGCGCAGGTCCGCGCGATCCGGGTACGCCCGCTGTCGACCGGCGGTGTGTCGGCCGGTTCGCCGCAACTCGCCGCGGTCCGGGTGGTCACGCTGATCGTCGATGACCCCGAACAGTGCGTCGCGCACCTGAGCACGCTGCGTCGCAAGCTTCTCCAGGCGAGCATCAAGAAGTACGGCTCGCCCGTCGCCATCGTCGCCACGCCAAAGCGCACGATGCCGTTCGTGGAGCTGGTGCAGCTCCTGCAGCACTACACCTCGGCGCCGGTGGAATGGGCTCCAGCGAGGGGATCGGTGACCACCAGCGGGCCGGTGACCGCCAACTGATCCGGCGCTCAGGAAGCCGACCGCGAGGAGCCCTCGTAGACCCCCGCGCCGTGGTGGACCAAGTTGGACATACCCGCACAGTCCGATGTCGACCAGGCGTGCCCTTCGCTTGACAAGGTCATGTACGCCATGCCAAGAATCGCGAGTTGGGATCGCGCTTAACGGCGTGGTCCTGCTCTGTCCGCTCGGCTACCTCCGAGGAGGATTTTTAATGAAGATGCGCCGATTCGCGTTGTTCTCCGCGTTACTGGTGGCTACCGCTTTCACGGTGGCCCCCGGAATGGCCACGGCCAATCCACCGGACAAGAACGCGGGTGAGGAGAGCGAGGCGCTCACCCAGGCCACCGAGTGGTACATGGGGCAGCGGCTGGCCCCGAACGGTGCCGTGGACCCCAACGCCTACGCGGCCGGTGCCGCACAGGCCGCGGCGTTGCCGAGCGTCGGTGGCGCGTGGACCGAGCGCACCGGCCAGCCGGGTACGGACGGCAACGACTTCTCCGATCCGCCCCAGTACATCGACCCGACAAGCAACTTCAGCAACTCGGGCTCCGGTGACCGCTGGGTGGCCGGCCGGATGACGGCGCTGGCCGTCGCGCCGAACGGGACGCTGTTCGCGGGCGCCGCTGACGGTGGCGTATGGAAGTCCAGCGACGGTGGCCAGCACTGGTCGGCGACGACCGACACGCAGGCCACGCTGTCCATCGGCGCCCTGCTCGTCACCGGTTCGGGCAGCAGCTACACCGTCTACGCCGGTACCGGTGAGGCGAACACGAGCCAGGACAGCTACGCGGGCGTCGGCGTACTCGCATCCACCGATGCTGGCGCCTCGTGGCACCGGGTCGGCGGGGCCGAACTCAACGGCGCGTTGATATTCCGCCTGGCGCAGAACGGCAGCAAGCTGCTCGCCGCCACCTCGCACGGCCTGTACAGCTTCGACACCGCGTCCAGCACCACGTGGTCGCCGGTGCTGCAGCCGGCCGGTCCGCCCAGCGACGGCAAGAACTTCAACCTCGTCGTGGGCAACATGATCAGCGATGTCGCGGTCCGGCCGGGTACCAACGGCCAGCAGGTTGTCGCGGTGGCCGGCTTCCGGGGCGGCGCCTCGACCAACGGCCTGTACCTGTCGAGCGACGGCGGCGCGCACTTCAGCTACCTCGCCAACCCGCAGGGCTGGGTTCCGGCCAAGGCCGAGGGCCGCACCACGCTCGCCTACTCGGCGACCGGCGACCGGGCCTACGCGATCGTGCAGAGCCCGCAACTGCTCAACGTCGGCACCAACGGCAAGACCCTGCTGCAGGGCGTGTACGAGTCGAAGAACGGCGACCCGGCCGGCCCGTGGACGAAGGTCGCCGACTCCAGCAAGCTGCAGCAGAGCGGCTCGGCGCAGAAGATCTCGCGTATCGGCAAGGGCTACGGCCCGGGCATCCAGGCCTGGTACAACCAGTTCCTCGCGGTCGACCCCGCCAACAGCGACCACGTGTACCTCGGCCTCGAAGAGGTCTACGAGTCGCAGAACGAGGGCGCCGGCTGGAACACCATCGCGCCGTACTGGAACTTCGGGTTCAAGTGCTTCTCGTACACGCCGTTCGAGGGGACGTGCGACCACAACCAGGCGCACTCCGACCAGCACGCCGCGGTCATCGCCGGCGGCAAGCTGTACATCGGCAACGACGGTGGCGTGTACGCCCGCGCGCTGACCAACCACGCGACCGGCGACTGGACGAACCTCAACGCGCACCTGAACGCGCTGCAGTACTACAGCGCGATGAGCAGTGGTGACTCCACGATCTACGGCGGTCTGCAGGACAACGGCAGCAACAAGGTGTTCCCGACGACGGGCACCGTGCTCGACGACAACAACAAGCCGATCAAGGTCAGCTCCGTGCAGGTGTTCGGCGGCGACGGCGGCTACACACTCGTCGACCCGAAGAACTCCAACAACGTCATCACCGAATACACCGGGTTGACGTCGTTGAAGTCGACGGACGGCGGCGCCAACTGGCAGTTCATCGCACCGCCCGACCCTGACCCGCTGTTCATCTCACCGATCAACATGGACCGCACCAACCCGAACCACCTGGTGGCGGGTGGCGCGATCGTGTGGAACTCGGAGGCGGGCGTCGGTGGCACCACCGCCGGCACCGGTGCGGCGACGGACTGGCAGAACATCTTCGATGTGCGTACCGCCCTGGGCGCCAGCGCCGCGGCCGAGGTCACGTCGCTCAACGCGGTCACCGTTGGCGGCACGCAGTACGTGGCCGCCGGTTGGTGCGGCCCGTGCAACCCGAGCTTCACGACGGGTACCGGCTTCAAGGCGGGCTTCGTGATGCTCAGCAACAGTGGCGGCAGTTGGCACGTCACCGCGCAGGAGTGCACCAGTGGTCCGGCCTGCCCGGCCAGTGGGCTGCCGAACCGGTACATCACCGGTGTCACGATCGACACGGCCAACCCGAGCCACGCGTACCTGTCAATCTCCGGGTACAGCCGGCACTGGATCATCGGTCCGAACGATCCGGGCGTCGGCCACGTCTACCAGACCACGAACGGCGGCAGCGCCTGGACGGACGTGTCTGGCAACCTGCCCGACCTGCCGGCGAGCACGATCGTGCAGAACAACGGCAAGCTGATCGTCGGTACCGACATCGGCGCGTTCGTGTCGTCCGACAACGGCGCCACCTGGAGCCGCGTCGGCACCAACCTCCCGAATGTGGCGGTTGGACAGTTGAGCGTCGACCCGAACGGAACCCTGGTCGCCGCGACGCACGGCCGCGGCATCTGGACGATCTCGGCTCCCTGAGCCAGGTAGGCCCCTAGCCGGCCGCCGAATCCGTTGGGTTCGGCGGCCGGCGCCTTTTCTCACCCTGATCTCGCCCCGCGCCGCCGCGCCGCCTCACCCTGATCTTGCCCTCCTCGCCGCAATTTCATTGAAGTAGCGGCATCCCGGCTCGCCCAACCCCGCAACTTCAATGAAGTTGCGGGGATCTTGTGGCTGAGCGCTTACACTGCGCTCTCATGGGCACCGACTCCAATCACGGAGCTCGATGTGCTGCCCCTCCCGGAAAGGTGGTACCCATGCGCCCACCCAGCCGAGCCGCACGCCGGAGAAGCCTGCGCGTCGCCGCCCTGGCCGCACCCGCCGCCGCCGCGTTGCTGTTCACCGCGCAGGCCGCGTACGCCAACGTGGCGCTGACCCAGGTCAGCCACGACATCTACACAGACGCGCAGGCACAACACAACACCGAGGTCGAACCGGACACCTTCGCCTTCGGCACCACGATCGTGTCCGCGTTCCAGGTCGGCCGGGTTTTCGGCGGCGGCGCATCGAACGTCGGTTGGGCCACCTCGACCAATGGCGGCGCCACCTGGACGCACGGATACCTGCCCGGCATCACCGCCAATGGCGGCGGTACCTTCGGGCAGGTCAGCGACGCGTCCGTGGCGTACGACGCCAGGCACAACGTATGGCTGATCTCCTCGATCGGCATCAGCGGCTCCTCCGTGGTCGTGCTCACCAGCCGCTCCACCGACGGCGGCCTGACGTGGGGCAACCCGGTCACCACCGCGACCGGCTCCAACGACAAGAACTGGATCGTGTGCGACAACACCGCGACCAGCCCGCACTACGGCAACTGCTACACCGAGTACGACATCACCAGCGCGGGCGACTCGATCCGGATGCGCACCTCCACCAACGGCGGCGCCTCCTGGGGTGCGGCGCTCGCGCCCGGCGGCTCGCACACCGGCCTGGGCGGCCAGCCCCTGGTGCTGCCCAACGGCGACGTGATCGTGCCGTACCTGTCGCTGTCGAACACGATCCGTTCGTTCCGCTCCACCAACGGCGGTACGTCCTGGAACTCCTCGGTGCTCGTCGCGTCGATCAGCCACCACACGGTGGCGGGTGGGCTACGCGAGGAGGCGCTGCCCTCGGCCGAGGTGGACGCGGCAGGCACCGTCTACGTCGCGTGGGCGGACAGCCGGTTCCGCTCCGGCGGCGCGAACAACGACATCGTCATCGCCAAGTCCACGAGCGAAACCACCTGGGCGGCGCCGGTACGGGTACCGATCGACGCGACAACGTCCACAGTGGACCACTTCACTCCCGGCATCGGGGTGGACAAGTCCACGTCCGGTTCCTCGGCGCGGATCGGGCTAACGTACTACTTCTACCCGAACAGGTCATGCTCCGCGTCCACCTGCCAGCTCGACGTCGGGTTTATCTCCTCGGTCAACGGCGGTACCAGCTGGAGCGCCGCCACCCAGGTCGCCGGCGCGATGAACCTCTCCTGGATACCCAATACGTCACAGGGCCGGATGTTCGGCGACTACATCTCCACCTCGGTGCTGGCCGGCGGCAACGCCTACCCGGTCGTACCGGTCGCCAACGCACCCACCGGCTCCACCTTCGACCTCGCCATGTACGCACCCACCGGCGGTCTACCCGTCACCGGCGGTACCGTCACCGCGGCCCGCCCGCTCGCCACACCGTCCACAGTGGGCGGAGCGGCCGGAGCGGTACCGGGTACCGCGCACTGACGCGCCTGACGCGCGCGGCGCCTGACCCCAGCGGTCGGGCGCCGCGCCCTTCAGTCGGCGGGATGGGCGCCCGGTGTGTGGCCGAAGGTGCGCCGGAAGACGTCGATGAACGCGCTGGCCGAGGACCAACCGCAGCGGTGCGCCACGGTGGTCACCGGTGCCTTCTCCGCCAGTAGGACCAACGCGTTGTGCAGCCGCAGTTGGGTGCGCCACTGCGGAAACGTCATGCCGAGGTCGCTGCGGAACAGCCGGGACAGGGTCCGATCGCTCGCACCTACCGCCCGGCCGAGTTGGGCGAGGGTACGGGGATCGGCCGGGTCGGCGCGCAGCATGTCGCATACGGTCCGCAGCAGCGGCGTGGCCGGCGCGGGCAGGTGCAGCGGCTGCAGCGGCGACGCCCGCAACTGGTCGAGCAGGACCGCGCGCAGCCGGGTCCGTTCGGGGCTGTCGTCCTTTGGTGTATCGGTATAGGCGACGATCAGTTCACGCAGCAGCGGGCCGACCGCGAGTACCGTCGGCGTGTCCAGGCCGAGCGGGTTGTCGGTCGCGGCCAGCCCGAGCAGGTGCAGTTCGAGCGTGCCGTGGGCTTCGTGGGCATGCACCGTGCCGGCCGGTATCCAGACGGCTCGGGTACCCGGGGCGACCCAGGAACCGGCGCTCGTGATGACGGTCAGCACGCCCCGGCCGGCGTACGCGATCTGGTGGTCGTCGTGTCGATGGGCGCCGATCGGGTTGCCGGCGGTCAGCCGCTGGGTGCGGGTCGGGGCGACCGGCTCGTGGCGGATTTGCGTCATCACTCGTCAGTTTATCGGAAGTGCGACACGGTGCCGGGCTCCGACCATGGTGGAATGCGAAGGAATTCATCGATCACGCTGCTGGCCGTCGGGCACGCCTGCGTCGACGTCTACCAGGGCGCCGTGGCGGCGCTCGTACCGTTCTTCGTCGCCGAGCGGGCGTACAGCTACGCCGCCGTCTCCGGCATTGTGCTCGCTGCGTCCCTGCTGTCCTCGGTGGCACAGCCGGTGTTCGGTGCGCTGACCGACCGCTGGGCGACACCGTGGCTGCTGCCGCTCAGCACGCTGCTCAGCGGCGTGGGCATCGCCCTGAGCGGGGTGACTGGC
>JBPYFB010000284.1:0-8169 GCA_051986465.1 Rugosimonospora sp. | reverse complement strand
GCGCCGGTCAGCCCGGCCGGCACGGTCAGCCGATACGTGACGGTGGCCTTGTCGGAGGGGTGGTCATTGCACGGGAACACGCTGTGCGCGGCCTGTGGCTGCGGCGCGACGAAGAAGCCGTCCATGGTGGGGAAGAATCCCTTGGTACCGAAGGGATCCGCGCCCTGGTACGGGGTTGGTGTGCCGGTGTAGTCGACCCGCACCCGAAAGCGCCGGCCGCGTGGGATGTCCGCCGGCGGGGTGACCACCAGCTCCTCACCGTCGCGGGCGTACCGGGCCGGGCGCCCGTCCACGCTCACCCGCCGCACCGTGTTGCCGGCGAAGTCGAGGTCGAACCGGGACAGTGCCTGCGTCGCGAGCGCGGTCACCGTCGTGCCGGCCCGGTAGGAGCGGGTCGCCGCTGACCAGGTGAATGCGACGTCGTAGTGCTGGACGTCGTACCCACCGTTGCCGAGGGTGGGAAATATGCGGTCGCCGAGCCCGGGCGCGCCCGGTGCGGCCTCGGTCGCGCTGGCCGGTGCCGCCGCGAGGACTGCGACGGTACCCGCAGTCGCCCCAATCAGCGCCCAGCCGCGGGCGATACCACTCATCCCTACCCTCCTAACAGTGAGCATGCGGGCATCCACACTTCCACCGTCGGCGTTGTTGCTACCGACTGTGTGCTCCACACCCGGATCAGTCATTGACAACGCGTGCCACGGCATCCGCAACGCGTGCCACGCTTCTGCTCGAAGCGCGACCGACTGGATTTCCCGACGCCGGCCAGTTTGGACCGCGCGTTCCGCGCCGCCTACGGCAATCCCCGGCGTCTACCGTCAACTGCGCCGCGATGGCGGTACAACCACGCCAGCGCCACGGGATTAGCAAACCTGGGCGGTTCGCAGTGTCGGTCGTGGGTTGGACATGCCAGGACATCGACACCGCCTACCAGCCCACCGAACCCGGCACGTCAGGTCAGGGGTGGCCGAGCACGCCGGTAGGCGTCCGGCGACATGCCGTACGCCTGGCGAAAGGCGCGCCCGAACTGACTGGCGTGGGTAAACCCCCACTTGGTAGCCAGCGCATGCACCGGAACCGCCATCTGAGCAGGGTCGATCAGATCGCGGCGGCAGCGTTCCAAGCGGCGGCGGCGGATCCAGGTCGCCGCCGCCTGGTGCTGCTCGTCGAACGCCCGGTACAGAGTGCGCAGCGAGACGTGCAGGGCCGCGGCGACCGTCGCCGGTGACAGGTCAGGGTCAGGCAGGTGCTGATCGATGTGAACCTTCGCCTGCATCAGCAGCATGCGCCGCTGGCCCTCAGTGTCCAGCGGTGGTGCACTGCCACCCACCGCGGCCAGCAGCGTCGCAATCAGATCCACGACGACGCTGGCAACGTTCGCCGCCACCGCCGGTGAATAGCCCGAGGCGTCCGCCGCGATCTGGTGCACGCAGGTGGTAACCAGTCGGGACAGCGGATCCGGTACGCGCAGCACACTGGCGGTCAGTCCGCGAAGTCTCTGCGCGCGCACCGGCAACCGGTCACGGGCGACACCGACGAAGATTCCCCACGTGCTGCTGGTTCCCGACGGTCGGCACTCACCGTCATACGGTCGTGAAGTGTCGTAAATAGTCAACTGCCCCGGTCGCAGCAGAACGTCTGTCCGGTCCTGGCCTATCCCGACGAGTCCGGCCTTCGACATCGCCAGGTAGACGAGCTCGGGATCTGACCGGTGGATCAGCGCCGGCGTCCGCAACGCGCGAAACCCGGTCGGACCGGTGGCCTCTATTGCCCCCACGGAACAGTCGCTCACCATGTCCATCTGCAGTCGCACCCGACCGCGCCCTGGGTGATGGATCGACAAATGGAACGGTGCCGGTGCCATCAGTGTGGCCTCTCGCAGTTGCGTTAGCCCGCTGTCACCCTTGTCGTCGGCGACGTTGACCATCACATCCATCGCGCCCCCCATGTTGCCGATGACGCTAACCTGACCGAGTTGGACGTGGAAGCAGAATATCGACAGTGAATCGACACGCCGCCACTGGCGAAGGCCGAGCCCCGTTATGGCGATGCCAGCGTGGCACGCAATGACGACGCTGTGGCGCGCCGGGTCGATGACCTGCTCGGGCCTATCCAGCAGGCTGCTTGTAGAGCTCAGGAATCCTCCAGGGCCACTACGAGATACCGAGGCTCGAACATGAGACAAGGCAACACCAAGCGTACGGCGATCACCCGGACCGCTACCGTGATCAGGCTAATGCTGGGGACACTGGCCATAGCTGCCCTCAGCGCAGTGGCCCTGGCCGGACCCGCCGCGGCCGAGCGGGCGACGCCGGCCGCTGCCGAGTTCCGTCGTGTCGCAATAGACGGAAATGGTTCGCCCGTCATGTTCACTGCCATGCCGGCCGTCGGGCTGATCCAGCAGTGGCGGACCAATCCCAGGTCCCTGTCGCCGGGCCGAGTGATGGCGGCGAAGGCGGCCGAGTACCTGATTGGTACCGGAGCTTCACCCGCCGTCACTACGTGCTTCAACGTTGTGGCGATCTGGTCCGGCGCCAACGGCTTGGCGGTCGCCGCGGAGTTCGGCGGCAGCACGCTGGACGGCACGTACGGGATGCTGCGTGCCCGGTCGTCCGTTCCAGGGTTGTGGGAGTCCTGGTATGTATGTCGGGACGCGGCCACCCGCCGGACAATCCTGATGTCCAACGCCATCGGTATGCCGTATTTCGGACGAGCGGTATCCGCGGAGCTGAGCTACACCGGTTCGAACTATGCCATGCTGCGCGCTCGCGCCAGCACAACGGGCCCGTGGGAGGAGTTCCTGACGAGCAGCGCTCCGTGTGGCGTCTGTGGGACAACCATCATCAGCAAGGCCGACAACCGTTTCGTCTCAACGGAGATCGACTACTCCGGATCCAGTAAGGGCATGCTGCGGGCCCGGGCAACCTCAGCGGGGGCGTGGGAACAGTTCTACTGGTGACCAGGCAGTAGCGTCCGAGCTCGGACACGGCGAGGCTGAGCGCACCGGGGCCTCGCCGTGAACGGGGCAAGGCAATGGCGCGTCAGCCCACGACCGCATGGAATGGATCTACCGCTGGGAGCCCTCGACGACATCCGCTAGGTCGCTTTAATTTTATGTGGTAGTTTCTGACCATGCCAGGCACCGTGCCCGTGGTGCGATCGTTCCCGGCACCACGCCAGTACATGTGTGGTCTGACGTGGGATGGCGAGCTGTTGTGGCACTCCGACCAAGGCGCCGGAAAGATCTTCGCGATCGATCTGGCCACCGAGACGGTCGTGCGTGAGTTCGACTGTCCCGACGTACGGGCCGATCTCGCGTTCCGCCGTGGACGGTTGTGCCAGGTCGGCGGCAGACCCAAGCGCATCCTGCTCATCGACCGGGATACCGGCGATGTGGTTGGCCGCAAGGCGGTACGCCCCTCGAACGGCCGGCTCTGCGGTATCGAGAACGGGCCCGAAGGCATGTGGATGTGCCTGCGCGCGCCGGCCGTGGTGCAGTTGCGCGAGTTCGCCACCATGACCGTGCAGCGGGAGATTCCGGTCGCCGGTTCGCCCTCCGGACTGACCTATGTGGACACTGTTGTGCTCTATACCGAGTTCGACACCGGACTGCTCAGGGCGGTGGACACCTCGACCGGCGCCATCATCGCGCAGACGCCGGTCGAAGGGCACCCGGTGGGCATGACGTGGGACGGCGAACACGTCTGGTACAACGACTTCCAGGCCCGGCGCTTCAAGGCGCTCAACCTGGCCGACATACTCGGTGCGGGCATCGCGCCCGAGCCGGGCGGGGCGGATCAGCCGCGTTCCCTGCCGGCATAGTCGTTGTCGGGATACCACTCCTCACGCCCGGCCGGCAGCAGGTCCCACACGTTCCACACCGCACAGATCGGGTCGATGCCGCGGTCGCCACCGTCGATCATGCTGGCCGCCTGCGTGTAGAAGTGGCGGACCCGGTCGCCGTCGCGTACGAACACGCTGACGGCCGGTCGCTGGTCACCGCTGGCGTGCTCGGTGTGCAGGTCCGCCGCGAATGTGGTGTCGAAGGCGGAGAGGACGCGCAGGCCGTCCCAGCCACGGCGGCGGGCCCACGCCCGCAGCTTGGGCAGTGGCGCCTTGGCGATCACCGCGAAGGCGGTCCGCTGGGAGAGGTGGTGGGCCACGCCGTGCAGGCCGTCCACCCACATCGAGCACATGGGGCAGGCCTCGTCGTCGTCCGGGTGGAACATCAAGTGGTAGACGAAGAGCGTGTCGTGTACGCCGAAGAGCTCGCTGAGCCGGGTACCCACCACTGGTGCCTCGGCGGCGAGATCGGCCGGCCCCTCGCTGAGCACGTAGTCGTCCACGAGCGTACCGGCGGGAAGCTTGCGCCGTAGCGCGGCGACCTGCTCGGTGCGGTCGCGCAGTTCGCGTTCGGCGTGCGCCAGCTCGATGCGTGCGGCCACGTACTCGGGCGTGGCGTGGTCCGGCCACAGGGGCAGTATGCCGGTGGGTAGCGCTTGAGTCATTGAAGTGATCTCCTTCGCGGGTTCCGCCGTTGGAACTCATCCTCTCAGGGGATCACGCCCGTCCACCACCACGACGCGCTTGTAGTCCACTGGAATTACACATAGCATTTGGATATGAACCATAGGAGTCTGTTGATGCACCAGGTCATGCTCAGCGACCGGGTGCGGCTGGACTCCTACGACAAGGCGCTCGCTGAGGCGGTCACGCCCGGCGCGGTGGTCGCCGACATCGGCGCGGGCCTGCTGCCGCTGACCGCGCTGGCTCTCAAGCACGGTGCGGCGCACGTCTACGCCATCGAGGCCGATCCGGAGGTCGCCGCGCTCGCCCAGCGCCTCGTCGAAGCCAATGGCTGGCGCGAGCGGGTCGACGTCCTCGCCGGCGACGCCGGGCTCGTCCGGCTGCCGCAGAAGGTCGACGTCGTCGTGACCGAGCTGATGGGCAACCTCGGACCGGAAGAGGACATGGCGCGCCTGCTGCGGCTGTTCACCCGGCAGTGGCTACGCCCTGGCGGCCGGGTCGTGCCCGAGCGCATGGTGACGTACCTCGCCCCGATCCAGTTCGACGACGAGGGCTGGGGCGTATGGCACGAGGGCTTCCTGAACATGCGCCTCGACGTCGTGCAGGAGCACGTGGCGCCGGGCGCGCAACTGCATGTCTTCACCCGACCGCCGGTGGTTCTGGGCGAGCCCGTGACCCTCGTCGACTCCACCGTCGATCCCCGGCTGACCGGGATCCAACGCCCGGTCCGGTTGCCGGTCGACCGGGCCGGCTGCCTGCAGGCGGTGGTGGGGTTCTTCGACGCCACCCTCGTACCCGGCGTCTCGATCGCCAACTTCCCGTCCTATCCCGGCTGCAACTGGGCGGTGTGGGTCTGGCCACTGCGACACACTCCGGTGGCGCCCGGCGACGTGGTCCGCTCGCAGGTCCGGTTGCCCGACGACCGGCGACAGGTCAGCGACTGGCAGCTCGCGTGCCAGCTCTCGAGAAACGGGAGGTAGTCATGCTCTACGCGGCCGGTTCGGTGTATGACGTGTCCGTCGACGCCGATGTCCTGTGTGGACTCGCGTGGTCGGGCGACCTGCTGTGGTTCGCCGATGCGGGGCGCGAACGCATCGTCGCCGTGGCGCCGCACTCGGGTGGCGCCGAGGTCGCCTCGGTCGCCTGCCCGGGCCTGCGGTGCGGGCTGGCCACCGTCGGCGGGAACCTGGTCTACACCGCCGGACTCGACCATCGCCTGCACATCGTCGACCCGGCCACCGGCGAGCTCGTCGCGCAGGTGCGCAACCCTCGTCCGGGCATGGCGGTCACCGGTATGGAAGGCGGTCGGCATGGCCTGTGGCTCGGCTACGGCGACCTGCTCGACCTGCGCAACCAACGCGACTTCTCGGCCATGACCACCTTCGTGGTGAACGGGCGGATCAGCGGGATCACCGCCACCGACCGGTACGTCATATACGCCGACCGGCAAGCCGAACTCATCACACTCGTCGACTCGACGATGCAGCAGGTGGCACTGCCGGTCAACGTGCACGGCAGCCCGACCGGGTTGAGTTGGGACGGCGCCCGCATCTGGTACGGCGACAGCTCGGCGAGCCGGCTGCGCGCGATCGACGTGCCCGGCGTTGTGCCGCCGGCACCGATCGCGGAGTAGGACATGGCCGGCGATCGTATCCGGCGCACCGGCCTCCTCCCGCGGATGCTCAGTATCGGTACGCGGGTGCTCGTCGCCACGTGTGGGGCGCTGGCCGGCGCCGCCGTCGTCGCGCTGCGCCGGGGAAGGCCAGCCGCCCGCCGGTACCTGGCGCGCCGCGCGACAGCCACCGTGGTACGGCTCGGGCCCACGTACATCAAGGCGGGACAGATCCTCGGTACCCGCCGCGACGTACTGCCCGCGGTGCTCTGCGACGAGCTGTCCGCGCTGCGCGACGACGTACCGCCACTCGACCCGCAGGACAGCCGTACGGCGCTCGCGGCAGTGTACGGCGAGGAGCTCGCGACCTGCTTCGCCGACGTCGACTACCGCGCCGTCGCGGGCGGCAGCGTGGCGTGCGTCTACCGGGCTACCCTCCACAATGGATCCGTCGTGGCGCTGAAGCTGCGCCGCCCGGGCATCGAGGCGACGATGCGGGCCGATCTCGAGCTGATGCGTCGCGGTGGCGCCCTGGTCGCCCGGCTGCCCGCCTTCCGCGGCATGCCGGTGCTCGACATCCTCGACAGCCTCGCCACGGCCGTCCTGGGCCAGCTCGACTTCGTGGCCGAGGCGGCGAGCCTGGAGCGCATGCGGCGCAACCTCGCAACCCAGCCACGCGTGCGGGTACCCCGGGTGCGGGCGGAGCAGACCCGGCCGACCTGCATCGTGATGGACTTCGTCGACGGGCTCGACACCCGGACGAGTCGCGACTGCTCGCCGGTACTGCGCCGGGCGTTCGCCGGGTCGACGCTCAATCTCATGTACCAGATGCTGTTCCTCGACGGCTTCGTGCACTGCGACCTGCACCCGGGCAACCTCTACTATCTGCCCACCGGGCAGGTCATCGTGCTCGACGCCGGCTTCAGCGCGCTGCTGTCCGACAGGATGCGGCGGTTGTTCGCCGACTTCTTCCTCAACATGTCGATCGGGCGCGGGCACCGCTGCGCCGAGCTGGTCGTCGAAAGCGCCGAGGGGGTACGCGACGGCGCGGACGTCGCCGGCTTCCTCACTGCCATGGCCGAACTGGTCGAGCGCAACTACCGGGCGCCGGCCAAGGACTTCAGCCTGATGTCCTTCGCCACGGAGATGTTCCTGCTACAGCGCCGCCATGGCATCGCGGCCGCGCCCGAGCTGGTCTTCCCGCTCCTGGCACTGCTCGTCATCGAGGGCACCGTCCGCGATCTCGACCCCGACGTCGACTTCCAGGCGGTGGCCAAGCCGGTCGTGACGAAGGCCGTCTTCGCGGCGCCGCGGGCCACCGTCACCGCATAACCGCGACCTCGTAGCTATACAAATTTCTGCCATCTGCTACGACAAGGGTTGACCCGTTCCCTTAGCAGTAAGATTTTGCCTTCGGCCGTGATCGATGTGTTGAGTCGTTCACTATATAAATGTTAACCTCGCGAAGACCCCCGGGCGTGACGGTTCGCCAACCGGGCGGCCCGGCCGGGGAGGTCGCGATTCGGGTGAGGTGACTCATGCCAAGGGAGACCTACGAGTCGTTGAACATCGAGGCGAAGCCGCTGCGACCGCACATTCTCGCGGCTGCGACGGTCGTCTACGGTGACGACTTCTACAGTGGTCGTCGCGAGACGATCAGCCTCTCGGGGTTCGTGCAGCTGAACAAGTGGCCGATGCCGGGCTTCAACCACCGCGTCGACGAGGACGGCAAGGCGTCCTTCGACCTTGAGCTGATCAGCGCGCCCGAGGTCGGCATCAAGGGCTACAGCTACGTGCTGGAGGACCGCCTTCAGGTGCTGTCCAACCCGTACCTGCCGAACACGGGCCACGTCAAGCAGATCGTCGCCGGCAAGAACTTCCCCGCGGAGTTCTACATCCGCCGGTTCGGCATCCTGGAGACCAGTACGCTGCGGCTGGCCCACCGCAACGTGATCGACATCAAGGGCATCATCGAGGGCATCCCGCCGTACAAGAAGCCGCTGACGTCGCCGTACCTGGGCGACCCGCGCAGC
>JBPYFB010000283.1:0-5125 GCA_051986465.1 Rugosimonospora sp. | reverse complement strand
CGATCGCCGGTGCCGCCCTGCTGCACCTTCTCCTGGCCGCGAAACTTGTCGACGGTACCGGCTACCCGGCGGACTTCGAGCAGCGTCAGCGCGAGGCTCAGGTGATGCTCTCCCTCGACGGGTTCCTTTACGGTTGGCGTGTCGGTCTGGTCGCCTTCGGAGTACACCTGCTGCTTCTCGGCTTCGTGATCGTCAAGTCGGACTACGCTCCGCCCGCTCTCGGCATGCTCGTGACACTCGCCGGCTTCGGGTACGTGGTGAGCAGTCTCACGGGTGTCCTGCTGCCCAACTTCAACCGGAACGTCGCTGTGCTGCTGCTCGCCGTGGTGACAGTCCCTGGGGAGTTTGGTTTGACCGGGTGGCTGCTGTGGCGTGCCGCGCGGTCAACCTGATCCGCGGATCAGGCGCGGCCGGCGGTACGCACGATGGCTTCGACCATGACCGGGATGGCGTCTGGTGGCATGCCGTGGCCCACGCCGGGCAGGACGACGAGTTCGGCGCCGGGGATGGCATCGGCGGTTGCCCGGCCGCCGCTCAGGTCGACGAGCGGGTCCAGGGCGCCGTGAATGACGACGGTGGGTACGGCCACCCTGTGCAGAGCCGCGGTCCGGTCGGGTGAGGCGTAAATCGCGGCGAGCTGGCGCGCACTGCCCAGTGGCCGGTAGGCCCGGTCGTACTTCCGCTCGGCCCGGCGCCGCTGGGCGGCCTCGGACGCGTCGAACCCGATTGAGCCGAGGATCCGGGACGACGCCATGAAGCCGGCTATCGCCTCTTCGCGGGTGGCCGCGGGTGGCCGGCGGAGCACCGCGGCGGCCTCGGGTATGGACCGGCCCACAGACCGGTCGCCCGTGGTGGACATGATGGAACAGAGGCTACGCACCCGACCGGGGGTGTCGATCGCGATCTGCTGGGCGATCATGCCGCCCATCGACGCGCCAACGAGGTGAGCCCGGTCGATGCCCAACGCGTCCAGCAGCCCCACCGCGTCCGCGGCGAGATCGGCCAGCAGGTACGGTGCGGATGCGGTACCGGTGAGCACTCCGGCAAGGTCCGGCGTGCCCGCCTCATCCAGGCACGTGGACAGTCCGCAGTCGCGGTTGTCGAACCGGATGACGAAGAACCCTTGCCCGGCCAGGCTTGTGCAGAACTCGTCGGGCCAGTCGGTGAGCTGTGCACCCAGTCCCATGATGAGCAGCATCGCCGGATCGCCGGTACGGCCGAGCGTCTCGTACTCCAGCTCGACTCCGCCGGACCAGGCTCGCGGCACGACCACTCCTTTGCTCGGCGCACGGCAATCGTCGCACCGACCCAGGGGATTCGCCAGCGATGAGCGCCCTGAACCCGCCCCGAGTCCACAGTAGACGGTAAGTCGCGAGTCACCACCGAACCGGGCGTGTGATCGGGTGTCGCTGGCGAACGTCTGGTTGGACCTGCCGGATCTCCTTGAGGAAATCGTCGAAGCACTGCTCACTGGGTTCCTCGTTCTCGACCCGGGTGGCCAAGAACTGCACCAGCTCCGTGTCGGGCAACGCAGCGGCCGCGAAGGCTGCCGCTTGTAGCGGTCCCGTACCTTGCGGAACTACCGGCTGGTACCGGTGCCACCAGCCGGGATGAAGGTCACCGGCGAAGACCTCCTGCGCCCACAGGACGAACTCACCGAGCCCGCCAGCTTGCAACAGGAACTCCAGGATTGGGCCCGATGAATCGGCCAGCAGGTCGGGCGGAGGATCCTGGTCGCTGGCGGGCAGGGTGTAGAAGTGGTGCCCTGCTTCGGTCGTGGCGGTACCGCTGAGGCTGTCGTAGCGACACTCGGTGATCGGCGGAGGCAGTCCGATCAGCGCCACCTTGGCCACCAGTTGCACCTGTGGCGGCCCTTCGGTCGATCGGGTGTGGAAGCTGAGCGTGCGCCGCAAGCCACCGTCGAGGCGCTCACACACGCGGCCGCGCCGGGTAAACCCCGACGGGGCGAGTACGAGCCGATGTACCCGGTTGGCGATCCGGTCCACAGTCCAATAGGCAGGCACCGGCACATTATCGGCGCTGCACACGCCGGTACCGCAAGGAGTAGCCAACCGCCGCCGCCCGACCTGGGCTACTGCCAACGCAGTAGGCGAAGCCGGAAGCCGCACTGGATGGCGCGGTACCGCCTGAGGTAATCGCTGCGGCCGGCCGACGACTGCGGCGGCCGCGAACCGGACGATGAGTAGCTGAACCGACTCCCTCGTCGTACCGACAAAGGACACACATGAAGACCTCGGCACAAAGCGTTGGCGCGCAACCGCTCTCGGTCAGGCTGCTATTGGCCTGCGGAGTCATTGGTCCACTGCTCAACGTTGTTGTTCTTCTCATCCTCGGGGCCACGCGCCCCAACTACAACGCCTGGCGAATCCCGGACAGCTCACTCGAGCTTGCGGAGCACGGGTGGATACAGGTCACCAACTACATCGCCTGCGGGGCGCTCCTGCTCGGTTTCGCCATCGGGCTCAAGCGTGCCCGGCGCATCGGGCGTGGTTCCACCTGGGGGCCAATCCTGCTGGGCATTTACGGCCTCACCTTCATCGTGTCTGGGATCTTTGTGACCGACCCGGTGCTGGGCTACCCGCCCGGAGCGTCGAGCACGCCGACCGTTCATGGAGACCTGCATATTCTCGCCGGCCAGCTTCAGTTCATCTCGATGAGCGCGGCCTGCTTCGTGCTGGCACGGTATGACGCGGCAGATCCCGGCAGGCGCGGCTGGGCCCGGTATTCGGTCGCCACAGGTCTGCTGGTCGCCGCCTCTGACGTCGCCTTCGTGCTAACCGCCAGGTTCTGGGACGGGGGTCCGACCGGACTCATCGAACGGATCGGCATCATCGCCAGCGGGTGTTGGATCGCCCTACTGGCAATCCGCCTGATGAGCAAGAAGGTCCCGCTGCGATGGGCGAGAGCGACAAGAGGAGAAGGCGGCGACCCGCGACAACCGGCCGTCCACATTGGACGGTGACGGGCCGAGCTACGGCGGCCCGGCGCGGCCGGCGACGAACGCCGTGACCAAAGCTGGTATCGACCCCCCTGGTGTGCCGGCATCGATGTTGACGACTACCGGGATGCCGGCCCCGTCACCCGGCACGATGACCCGCAGGCTGGTGATCGTGTAGACCTCAGGGCCGTAGGCGGTGCCGGTACCCATCGCGAAGGACGCCGACGCCTGCGGCGCCAGCTCGATCCGTTGTGGTCCGGGATCCGTACGCTCATAGTTCGAACCATTGGTTACCCGGAGGGACAGCGGCCGCTTCGCGCTCGGTTTCGACCAGGGATATCCAATGGCACCGGTGATTTTCGGGTATCCGCCCAGATGGCAGAACGAGCCAGAGGTGTTGGTCAGCGCGATGATGACGAACGGCTGATTGGCCAGCGAGCCCCCGTCGGTGACGGTACCGCTCAGGTCAGCGGCCCGGCATGCGGCGATTCGGGGTGGGGCCGTGATGGCGGGGGACGACTCGCTCGGAATCGGTGAAGCCGACGGTGATGCAGCGGCTGCCGCGGACGGGGACGCTGATCTGGTTGCGCTGCCGCCCGGTTGCGGGGCGTGGCTTCCGCCTGACAGGTATCCGTACGCGGTAGCCGGGATCACGATCGCGACGGTGGTGAGCACAGCGGCGGCGGCGATCCGGACGCGGCGGCGGCGCCTCACAATGTCGCGCACCGCGGCCATACCGGCCGGGCGCAGCGCGGATGACTGCCGGGAACGGAAGTCGGCGAACGCCGCGTGGATCGGGTCGCGGTCGAATTCAGGCATGTCCATGCTCCGTTCCTGTTGCGTCCAGCAGCGCTGCGAGGGCGGTACGGCCGCGATGCAGCCAGACCCGCACGGTGCTTTCCGCGACGCCCTCCTGCTGGGCGATCTCCTTGCTGGTCAGGTCGGCGAGGTAGTGCAGCACCAGCGCCCGGCGCTGGGGTTCGGGCAGCTTGGCCAGCGCGGCGACCAGCGCCACCCGATCGGGTTCCGGCCCCGGTACCGGCGTCTCCCGGTACCTGCGCGCGAAGGCCACGGCCACGCGCCCCCGCCGCCACCGGTTGGTCGCCAGGTTCCAGGCCACCCTTCGCAGCCACGCGGCGGGGTCGTCGTACCGGCTGATCTTGTCCCAGCGGGGCAGCGCGCGGCAGAACGCCTCCTGCACCACGTCCTGCGCGGTGGCGAGATCGCCGGTGTACGCAAGGAGTTGCAGCGTCAACGGGTTGACGTTGGCGGCATAGAAATCCTCGATATCGCCGGCGGTCGTGGCGCCGGAGCCGTCCGTACGCGGCGGTGACGCGCCGGCGGATGAGTCGTGGTGCACGGTCACTGAGCCTGCCTTCCCCTGGGGCGGCCATCCGCCGGCCATTTACCGACAACACACCCCGGCACAGCGAATCGCTACAGCCACCTTTGGGCAAGGCTCATCGGAGAGCGGGACGGCCCGCCGGATCTCCGGCGGGCCGTCTCGTCGTGCTGCTGTTCGGTTGTTGACCGGAGACTCAGTTGTCCGACTCCGGGCCCGGCAGGTACGCACCCGGAACCTGCGACGGGGCCAAGATTGCCGCGTCGCCCGGGTAGGGCAGCTTCCAGCCGTGCGCCTGGTACCACGTGAACCGGTTCATCTGCTCCGGGTTCGCGTAGTCCGGGACCGCACCGTTGCCGGTGGTGTGCTGCTTGGTGAGCCAGCTCTGCCACGCGGCGGCGTTGGCCGTCTGATCCGCGGGTACCGCGGTCTTCTGGGCCTCCGTCTTGTTCAGCGCCGACGCGGAAGCACCGGTGAGGCCCAGGGTGTCCAGACCGCAGGCCGGGGCGGTGGCGATGCCCTCGGTGAGCGGGACCTGGTTCGGCACCGCGTTGAAGGGCGTGTAGTCGGGCTTGTTGGTGAAGGCGTCGTACATGGGCGTGGCAGCGGCGACCTTCTCGTTCAGCGGCTGGGCGCCGAGGATCTGCTCGATCGTCCGGACGATCGAGATCTGCGAGTAGTAGGTGTCGATCACCTTGCCGTGCTGGGCCCAGGGGCTGATGATCTGGATCGGGGCGCGGTGGCCGTCGACGTGGTCAGCGCCGTCCTGGCTGTCGTCCTCCAGGACGAAGATGGCGGAGTCCTTCCAGTACTTGCTGTGCGAG
>JBPYFB010000282.1:0-3780 GCA_051986465.1 Rugosimonospora sp. | reverse complement strand
CGACCGCGCCGACCAGCTCGGCCTGCCCCGCCCAGTCGAGCTCGGGGAAGCCCTCGCCGTACCGGCCGTTGCTTTCCTCGTCGAGGCCCCGCAGGCTGTCGCGCCAGGCCTGGCCGTCCTCGGGCATGTCCGCGTAGTGCCACCCGTCGGTCTGCGCCTCGGCAAGCCGGGCATCGATCACCTCGAGGACCCGTACCCGTGGCTCGTCGCGCTGGTCGAGCAACTGGTCGACCAGCGCGCGGCCGATGGCCTCCTCCCGTACGCCGAAGAACCGCAACGGCGGCGGCGGGGCGAGCCGGGCCAGCACGACACCGGCCGTGATCGCGTCCCAGGTGTCGACCTGACCGAGCACGTCGAAGCCGGGGAACCGGTCGCCCTGCCCGCCCGGGGAGGCGTCGGGGCGGTTGCCCATCACTGCTCCCGGCGCAGTACCGCGGCGAGCAGCCCCATGCCGCCGACCATGGACATGAGCAGCGGCGCCAGTAGTGGAGGCCCCATCTCCACGTTGTAGCGGGCCAGTGCCCATCCTCCGGGACGCTGCGCGATGCCGCGCACGTGCAGGTACGTGCCCTGCACGCCGTTGGCGACGATGGCCAGCGACGCCAGCGGCAGCAGCGTCTTGGCGGCCCGCCGGCTCAGGAACCCGGCGACCCCGGCGACCGCCCCGACCGGGCCGAGGGCGACCGGTATCCACATCATCCGGTTGCCGAAGCTCGCCCGGTCGTGTTCGAGGAAGATCTCCCCGGCGGTGACCACCGCGCCGACCGCGGTCAGCGCCGACATCGCCCGCTCGAAATGGCCGGTGCGTACGTTCGCGACCAACCGGTCCAAGCCGTACACCGGATCGAGCCTGGAGCGTTTGAAACCTGTCACGGCAATGGTGGTAACCGATTCGCGTCGCCGGCAAACAGACAACGGCCGACGAACTGGCTCTACCGTCGCGCGGGGGAGGTTTCGGCGGGCTCGCGGTCGCGGCCCATGCCGGTGCGCACGATCGGTGAGTGGGCCAGCCCGATCGCGCCGACCGAGATCAGCGCGCCGGCGCCGGCCAGTGCGGCCAGGGCGTATCCGCTCGGGGGCCGGACGTCGAAGGCGAGGATTCCGATCAGGTAGCTGGTCAGCGGATTGGTGATGGTTATGGCGGCCACCGCCGCCGGTAACGAGCCGGCGGCGAAGGCGCCCTGTTCCAGCAGGATTCCGGCAAGGGTGGACGCGGCCAGGCCGTACCCGACCCAGTCCCTGGCGGTCGCGCCGACGCCCCGCTCGACCAGGTCGGCCGTCGTCAGTTTCAGCAGTACCGCGCTGATGGCGAAGCACAGTCCGGCGGCGGTCGCGAGCAGGGTGGCGTGGACGAGGGGTCGGCGCCGTGCGGAGACCGTTGTCAGCACGGTGACCGCGACGGCGATCGTCAGCGCGGCGGCGATCACCCCGGCCCGGTCCGCCGCCCCACTGCGGGACGCGGTGCCACGGACCGCCAGGAAAATCGCCAGGCCGAAGCAGATGGCCAGTCCCGACAACCAGTCCCTTGCTTGTGGCCAGCGCCGGCACCAGGCGGAGGCCATCGGAAGCGAGAACAGCAGTTGGGTCACCAGTATCGGCTGGACGAGGGCGACGGATCCGAGGTGCAGGGCGGCGGCCTGGACCACGTAGCTGACCAGATTGATCACCCAGCCGGCCATCCACAGCGGTCGGTGGATCAGCGAGCGCAGCAGGGTGAACAGTGCGGGCAGGACGGCTTGCCGTTGCCCGTGTGCGGTGGTCTGGCTGACTTCGGGCCCGTAGTTGGTTTCGTGGGCGGCGTGCTGCTGAAGGGAGTCCGAGGCGGCGAACAGGAACGCCGCGAGTAGGGCGAGCCCGATTACCAGCAGCATCATCCCGGACTCTAGCCGTTCGATCATGCCGTGCGGGGTGGTTCGTGTAGACGTCGGAGCCCGGAGCCGGACTCCTGGTCCGCGCCGGACGACCCCGCCCGACCTGGCATCATTCCTTAGCTGGACGATGCGATCCCGGGAGGCCGTCGATGAAGGACCCGACAACGGAGGGGTACGAGGTCACCGCCGCCGAGATCGATGGCATGGTACGCAACCTCTGCGCGTACGCGCTGGGCGAACCGCACCCGTTGCGGCGGTACCTCGACCTCACCCATCAGCAGGTCCTCTTCGACGGCATGGCCGACGCCTTACGCAAGGAACGGGGCAAGGCGCTCGCGGCCCTGCTCATCGCCGGCGCGACCGCCGAAGAGATCGTCGAACGGACGAACCTGACGAAGGCGCTGGACGTCACGAAACTCGTCAGGGCCGCCGGCGAAACCGAACACGTCAAGCAGGCGTTGAGCGCGGCCGCCAACGCCCAGCGGAAGGCGGCCGCCGAGGCGAAGCGGGCTGCTGTCGCGGCGGCCGCGGCGCAACGGAAAGCGGCCGCGGAGGCCAGGCGTCAGGAAGCCGCCGCCGGGGCCGCGGCGCGGAGGGAGGCGGCCGCGGCGACGAAGGCCTCGAAGGGAAAGGCGAGCGCCGCGCTCGCGGAGATCCCGCCCGGTACGCGACGCGTCCTCACCGCCGACGAACTCAAGGCACTGACGGCGGTGCCCGCCCAGCGGAAGAACGCTCAGCGGAAGAAGAAGCGTCCGGGGCCCGCCGGCGCTGGCTGAATGTCGCGCCGCCAGAGCGGGGGAGTGCTGCGTCAGCCGGCCGGCGTCCAGCCGATCAACGGCGCCGTGGCCGCGGCTGCCGCGATCGCGACAGCAAAGTAGATCACCGCCATGCCCGCGAGTGCCCAGACGAAGTGGCGCTTCCAGTACTCGTCGCGGACGAGCATGGCGAGCAGCACCCCGGCCGCCGGGAGTGCCAGGTTGAGCAACAGCGCCGTGGTCAGGATGGTGTCGGTGGTCGCGCCGAACGCCCGCGCCGCCGCGTTTGTCGCCACGTAGGGCGACGAGGTCCGCCGGATCAGCCCCACGATGAGCAGGAACGGTACGCCGTAGAGCCAGGCGACGAGCAGCGCGCCGAGTCCGAACCGCTTCATCGGACAGCGTGCATGACAGCGATGGCCACGGCCACAACGGCAACGCTGCCCAGCGCCGACAGGGTGCCGGCGAGGATCGACGACGGGATCCAGCGCACGAGCAGACCGGTGACCACCACCGCGCTGAATACCAGACCCGCGAGGACCGGAAGACCGAAGATCGCCAATATGACGATTTCCTCTTGCGGTGTCGGGCAGCTCAGGAATCCCGAGCAGTCCCGGTCCGGTGCGGCCGGTATCCCCAGCCGCCCGACGAGAACCGCGGCGATCACGGTCGCGTACCAGCCGAGAGCGACGAGACGACTCAAGCCGAACGATGCCCGGCGCGACTCACCCACACCATCCATGGCTAGAATCTGCCGCGTCCGGGGCTCGTGGCCTATCCGCTCGCGTACTCATTTCCCGGTTGAGTACCGACCGCGTTCAGGCGTAGTCGAACAACGGAGGGAAGACGAGGACCACGATCCAGGCCCACGCGGCGTACACCGGCAGGTAGCCGGTCTGCCAACGTTCGAGTGCCGTGAACGGCGTACGCCGGCGGATGAAGGTCAGCAGGAGCCACGCGGACCACGCGAGGTTGACCAGCAGGATGACGTTCTCGCCGAGCGCGGCCGCCCTGTTGGGCGTACTGCCGTATTCGGTGATGCGGCCGGTGATCTCCAGCAGCACGAGCACGTCGATGGCCAACGCGCTGACCACGAGCGCGAGTTGGAGCCTGTCGAACGGGCCGGGCGGGGCCAGCGGATCGCGGGCCGAGAG
>JBPYFB010000281.1:0-29260 GCA_051986465.1 Rugosimonospora sp. | reverse complement strand
GTGACCGCGAGGTACTCGCGGAACGCCTGGATCCGCCACTGGGGATCATCCGGGAGATCAACGGCGAGGGCCGCGTTGATTGTGGCCAGGACAGCTTCGATCTCGGCGGACGGAGCGGTGCGGGGATCCCACTCGCGTACCATCACCCATCTAGCTTGCCGAGAAAGTTCCTCGTGCAAAAGTAGCCAGAGCCCGGAAACTTTTACGCTCTGGGCAAGGCGAATGACCGTAGGTACAGACCCGGCTAGGCAACCGTACGGCTGCGCAGGCCGTAGCTGTTGGCGGCGTCGAAGACGCTCTGCGCGTACGACTGGATGGCGTTGTAGGACAGCACCGCGGCCCACCAGCCGCCCGGCGTCGCGAGGTCCCGGCCGCCGGCGCACAGGTAGTTGCCGGCCGCCAGAGCCGCGTCGTTGATGTCGTTCGGGTCCTGTACGCCGTCCCCGTCGCCGTCCGTCTTGTACTGCTGCCACGTCGAGGGGAGGAACTGCATCGGCCCGACCGCGTGGTCGTACGTGCGGTCGCCGTCGAGCGTCCCGCCATCGGTGTCCGGTACGAGCTTATTGCCGGCCTGCCCGTTCAGCGCGGGGCCGATGATCGGCGGGAGCACCTTGCCATCCGGCTGGAGTGTCGAGTTGTTCGCCGTACCGTGGTTGGACTCCACCATGCCGATGCCGGCGAGCGTGGTCCACGACAGGTGGCATGCCGGGATGGTCTGCGCGACCGTGAGCTGGGCGTACCCGTACGCACCCAGAGCCACAGCGGAGACCTGCAGGGTCGGGGACATCCTGGTGGCCCAGCCCTGGAGCGCGTCGACCGGGCGGGTCTGCGTCCCGGGGGCCGCGCTGCCGCTCGTGCTGGGCAAGGGGACGTCCGGGCTCTGCCCGAGGATCGGGGCGGCCGCGGACGGCGCAATCGGCCCGGGTGAGACCACGGTGGACGGCGAGACGACCGGCGCGGGCGCCATCTGCGGTATGAGCCAGCGGCCGCCCGCGCCGCTTGCCGCCAGTACCCCCATCAAAGCCAACCCCGGCAGGGCGACCCGGCCCGCGGGCCCGCGCGCCCACCGCCGCAGCACCCCCCCGGCGCGCGCGACCCACGACCGGCGCCGGTGTGCGGTTATCAATGCTTGAGCTGGTACGCCCGACTGGGCCGCCCCGGTCGCCACCGTGGCCGCCGTCGCGGCTGCCGGGATCTCGGCCGTCGTCTCGGTAGCTGTCACGTTTGGCGTCTCCCCAGGACCGCTCACGGCGTCGAGTATGGCACTGTGCCGTGACGGGTGCCCAGGACGTAACCTATTCGCATGCCGCGCTACGAGTACCGTTGCCGCGCCTGCGGCGACACCTTCGAGGTCAACCGCCCCATGAGCGAGTCGGCCGCGCCGGCCTCGTGTCCGGCGGGGCACGACGACACGGTGAAGCTGCTGTCCACTGTGACGGTGGGCGGCCGGTCCGGGACGGCCCCCGGCGGGATGAGTGCGCCCGCGGGCGGTGGCGGCTGCTGCGGCGGCGGGTGCGGCTGCGGCTGACCCGGATACCGGAGTGGCGCGTGGTGCTCACGTCCAGTTCTGTCCGATAGCCGATCGTCCGGATGTCTCCACAAGAGTGGACTCACGGAGTGAAACCCCAACCGCCGGTTGTCGTTACATCACCCGGAACACCACCGCGGCATCCCGCTGGTTGACTTCGCCCGACTGAGATCGGCCCGAGGATGTGTCCTTGGGCCGATCCGCGCCGGGCCGTTTCCCTGATGTGGCGCCTTGCGTGCGTGCGAAAGCATGAGTCACGACTTCCAGGGGGGCGGAGGTTTGCTGTGTCGGCCCGGAATCACCTGCCACGGGGGTTGGTGACTTTCCTGTTCACCGATATTGAAGGGTCAACGCGGTTGGCCCGGATGCTCGGCGCCGGATATCGGCGGGTGTTGACCGAGCACCGGCGCCTGCTGTGCGAGACCATTTCGGCGTGTGGCGGTACGCCGTTGTTCAGCGAGGGCGACTCGCTGTTCGTGGCGTTCCGGGACGCGACCGCGGCCCTGCAGGCGTGCGCGCGGGCGCAGCGGGAGCTGGCGCGGCACGACTGGTCCGGCCCGCAGCCGCTGGTACGCATGGGCCTGCACACCGGTTACGCGGAGCCGCAGGCCGGCGAGTACGCGAGTCCCGAGGTGCACCTGGCCGCGCGCATCTCGGCGGCGGCGCACGGCGGGCAGGTGCTGTGTTCGCAGGCCACCGCGCGGCAGGCGAGCGGCCGCCTCGACGACGAGGAGTGGCTGCTCGACCTGGGGCCGCACCTGCTGCGGGGCTTCGACTCGCAGGAGCGCCTGTTCCAGCTCGTCGCGCCCGGGCTGCCCCGGCACTTCCCGCGGCCGCGCTCGCTTTCGACCGCGCCGCACAACCTACCGACACCCCTGAGCACGTTCGTCGGCCGGCAGGCCGAACAGGCTGAGCTGGCCGAGCTCGTCAGCCACCACCGGCTGGTCACGGCGCTCGGCACCGGCGGCATCGGCAAGACCCGGCTCGCGGTCGAGGTCGCGCGGTCGCAGGTGGACAGTTACCCGGACGGCGTCTGGTACGTCGATCTCGCGCCGGTTGACGATCCGGCGCAGGTACCGGCGGTCGTCGCGATTAGCCTTGGCCTGCGTCCGGAGCCGGGCCGGGCGGTACCGGCGACCATCGCCGAGTACACGGCAGGGCGCCAGTTCTTGCTCGTGGTGGACACGTGTGACGCGCATCCGGCCGTGGCGGCGAGCCTCATCGGCCGGCTGCTGCACGGCTCCCCGGGCGCGCGGGTGCTGGCCACCAGCCGGGAGACGCTGGCCCTGCCGGGCGAGGTGACCTGGCGGGTACCGCCGCTGTCGCTCGCACCCGCCGCGGATGGGGGCCCGAGCGAGGCGGTACGGCTGCTGCTCGACCGCACCGCCTCCGCCCGCGGTAGCCGGCCGGCGGAGTACCCGGCAGACGGGCGCGAGCTCGCCGACCTGGCGGTGGTCGCGCGCCGTCTGCGAGGGCTGCCGCTCGCGATCGAGCTAGCCGCGGCGCGACTTCGGGTACTGACCCCGGCCGCGCTCGCCGAGCGCCTCGATGACGTGCTCGGCGCCCTGGACGCGGGACGCTCCTATGTGGACGGTGCGGACCAGCGGCACCTGACGATGGACGCGACGGTCGCGTGGTCGTACCGGACGCTCGTACCGGGCCCGGCGCGCCTGCTCCGCCAGCTGTCCGCGTTCGCCGGCCCGGTCGACCTACCCGCGATCGGCTGGCTCAACGGCGCGGATCCGCTGGACGAGCTGTCGGTACTCGTGGACAAGTCGCTGGTTCAGGCCGAGGGTGGGCAGGCCGGGATGGCGTACCGGCTGCTCGACCCGGTCCGCGGGTACGCCGCGCGCCAGCTCGTCGGCGCGGGTGAGGAGGCCGGGACGCGGGATCGGCACCTCGCGTGGGCCACGCACGCGTTGGAGCGCGTGTACCTCGGCGCGGACGGGCGACCGGTGACGCTGTCGCTGAACGCGATCGACCCGCTCGCCGGGGAGCTGCGCGCCGCGCTGGGTTGGGCGGCGACCCGTGGCAGCGCCCGTACCGGCCTCCGGTTGGCTGTCGGCCTCGATCAGTGGTGGCGGGAGCGCGGGCTCGCGAGCGAGGGGCGCACCTGGCTGGCCAGCCTGTACCGCCGGGTGGCGGGAGCGGCGGACGAGGCGGAGGAGGCATCCGCCCAGGAGCTGGCGACCGCGTACCACATGCACGCCCTGCACGCCCGGTGCGATGGCGAGCACGCCGAGGAGCTGCACTACACCCAGCGGGCCGAGGCGGCCGCCCGGCGCAGTGGCGACCAGGGGCTGCTGGCGCGGGTACTCGCCGGGCGGGGCGGCACCCTGCTCGCCATGGGCAACCTGGACGGCGCCGAGCAGGTGTGCCGGGACGTCATCCAGTGGGCGCACGAGCGGGACGTGGTGGGCGACGCGCTCGCCGCGATCTATGCGCTCGCCGAGATCCTCTGGCAGCGGCGGGCCGTCGATGAGGCGGCCGAGCTACTCGCTACCGCCCGGCTGGTGGAGGCGGGGCGCCCGACCGAGCGCGGCCGCCGCACGATCGACATGCTGCTCGGCATGATCGCGCTCGCCCGCGGTGACCTGGTCGCCGCGCACGACCACCTCGCGGTCGCGCTGCGCTCGCGGATCGCGTACGGCTTCCGGGTCAAGGCGTGCGCCAGCCTCAACGCGTTCGGGGTGCGCTGTGCGCTCGGCGGCGACCTGTCGACCGCGGCCCGGCTGTTCGGCGCGGCGCAGACCGCGCGCGTCACGCTGCGGTACCGGTCGGCGATCTTCGACGGGTACTGGGCGGAGAACCAGCGGGTCGTGCGCAGCGCGATGGGCGACAGTGCCTTCGACGCCGCATACGCCCACGGTGTCGAGCTGACCCTGGAGGACGCGGCCCGCCTCGCGCTCGCTGTCGAGCACCCCGACCTCGCGGTCGGTTCGACCCGCTTCGCGGTCGCCTGAGTTCAGCGAGCTCCAGAGTTCAGGGCTCGCTCCGCGGCCCGCTTCGGTGCGACCTCTTCCCTCGTGCGCTCCTCGCTTCGCTGCGGTGCTCCTCAGTCCAGAGGCCGCCGCGGGCCGCTGCGCTCACGGGTCAGCCGTTGCCGTTGCCGCCGCCGAAACCGCCGCCGCCAAAGCCGCCACCGAAACCGCTCGGGCGCAGCGACGCGCAGGCGGCCGGGATGGACCGGAACGCGCCGCCGGGGCGCCGGAAGTCCGAACCGGACGGTCGCGGGAACCCGGAGGGCCGCTCGAACCCGGAGGGTCGGGGGAAGCCAGACGGGCGGGCGCGCCGGGAGCCGGACGGGCGCGGGAAGCGCGAGGGGAACGCCGTCGGTATGTCCACGCCGTTCGACCGCAGGCAATCCAGGAACGCCGAGCCCGCGCCGCCACCACCACCGCCGGCGTTGTCGTTCTGCTGCACGATGTTGACCCCGTTGCTCTTGTTGCCGCATGCCGCGACAACCACCGCGGCCAGTACTCCCACCAGCGCGGCGACCAGCAACAGGCGGGTGCGTCGAAGTGCTCCTGCCACGGCGCTCACCCCAGCAGCCGCACCTGAACAAACCCTGAAGAACTAACTCATACGCATTGGCGGGCTCGGATTGCTCTCGTGACCGTAGCGGTCCAACGCGGTCACGAAGTACATGTCGCCAGGCTGCCCGCCCGGGTCGGTCCACGTCTGACCGCGGACCGTCGCGACGAGGTGGCTGGCGTCCGCGAACCCGCAGGGTCCGGGTGCCGCTCCGGCGGCGAAGCGGTAGACCGCGAACGAGGTGCCCGTACCGCGCCAGGTCACCGTGGCGCGGGCGCCGTCCCGCTCCACCTTGGAGATCTGCGGGTACCGGACGGAGCTCGCCGCCGCGCCCGTCATCACCGGTACCAGCGCCGGCCGGGTGTAGTCGGTCGCGACCAGCCGCGAGATCGCGCCCAGCCGGTCACTGCGCAGGCTGCGGGCGCTGAAGTAGATGTCGCCGGTGACCTGCGGGTACCCGCGGTTGAGCGTGAGGTGGCGGGTCAGCTCGGCAGGGTCGAACCACTGTGTCGGCTCGCCCTTGACGCCCACCCGGTACGCCGCCTGCCCGATGTACAGCTGCACCCCGGTACCGGCGACAGTCGCCGACCACCACCGGAGCAGTGCCGCGTAGTCGGCGGTACGGAAGCCGATGTGCCAGTACAGCTGTGGCGCGATGTAGTCGAGCCAGCCCTGCTGCACCCAGCGCCGGGTGTCGGCGAAGTTCGCGTCGTAGGACTGCAGGCCGGTGGTTGCCGAGCCGGCCGGGTCGGCGCTCGCGTTGCGCCAGATACCGAACGGGCTCACCCCGAAGGCGACCCACGGCTTGGTGGCCTGGATCCGCTGGTGCATCTCCTGGATCAGCAGGTCGATGTTGTGCCGCCGCCAGTCGGCCCGGTTCGGGAAGCCCGCGCCGTACTGGGCGAACGTGGCCGTGTCGGGGAAGTCCTGCTTCCCGACGGGGTACGGGTAGAAGAAGTCGTCGAAGTGCACCCCGTCCACGTCGTACCGGCTCACCGCGTCCATGATCGCGTCCTCGATGAACTGGCGTGCCGCCGGTATCCCGGGGTTGTAGTACAGCCGGTTCGCATTCGGGTACCCGACGATCCACTCGGGATGCGGCCCGCCGGGCGAGCTGATCCGGTACGGGTTGAACCAGGCGTGGAACTGGAGGTTCCGGCGGTGTGCCTCGGTCACCATGAACGCCAGCGGATCCCAGCCCGGGTCCCGGCCAGCCACCCCGGTCAGGTACCGCGACCACGGCTCGTAGCGGGACGGCCAGAACGCGTCGGCGCCCGGCCGGATCTGCACGATGACCGCGTTGAACCGCAGCCGTACCGCCAGATCCAACCAGCCCACGTACTCTGCCTTGGCCGCCGCCTCGGACAGCCCGGTACGGCTCGGCCAGTCGATGTTGCTGACCGTCGCGATCCACATGGCCCGCAGCTGGCTCTTCGGCGCCGCCGGGTCGGTCGGGCAGGAGGAGCCCACCCGCGGGGCGCCAGGCGGCTCGGCCGCCACCGGGCCCAGCGACACGTAGACCAGCGTGGCCAGGCACGCGATGGCGAGCAGGATGGCTCCTGCTCGCCACAGCGGGGCAAGTCGCCGTACTACAGGATCGTCCAGGTGTCGCCGGAGCCGAGCAGCGCGGCCAGTTCGCTCTCGGGAGTGCCCTTCTGCTTCGCCGCGGCCGCCTGCGTCTGCGTGCGTACCAGCTCGTCATAGGCGGGCCGGGACACCGAGCGGAACACTCCGATCGGGGTGTTGCGCAGGTCCGATCCGGGCAGCCGGGACAGGGCAAAGGCGTACGCGGGTTCGGCCACGGTCGCGTCGTGTACCACGATCTCGCCCGGGTCGGTCTCCGCCGTTGGCCGCACCTCCAGCCCGAAGCCGCCGGTCGGGTGCACCACACACCACTGGCCGGACGCGCCGAAGGTGATCGGCTGGCCGTGCTCCAGCCGGATCAGGTAGTCGTCGCGGGTGGCCGGCTCCTTGAGCGAGTCGAAGGCGCCGTCGTTGAAGATGTTGCAGTTCTGGTAGATCTCCACGAACGCCGAGCCCTCGTGCGCCGACGCCGCCCGCAGCACCGAGGTGAGGTGCTTGCGGTCGGAGTCGATGGTGCGCGCGACGAACGACGCCTCGGCTCCCAGCGCCAGTGACAGCGGGTTGAACGGTGCGTCGGCAGAGCCCATCGGGGTCGACTTCGTGATCTTGCCAAGCTCCGACGTCGGCGAGTACTGCCCCTTGGTCAGGCCGTAGATCTTGTTGTTGAAGAGCAGGATCTTCAGATTGACGTTGCGGCGCAGGGCGTGGATGAGGTGGTTGCCGCCGATCGACAGCGCGTCGCCGTCGCCGGTCACCACCCAGACCGCCAGGTCGGGGCGGGAGACCGCCAGGCCGGTGGCGATCGCCGGGGCGCGGCCGTGGATGGAGTGCATGCCGTACGTGTTCATGTAGTACGGGAACCGCGACGAGCAGCCGATACCCGAGATGAACACGATCCGCTCGCGCGGGATACCCAACTCCGGCATGAAACCCTGGACGGCGGCGAGGATCGCGTAGTCACCGCAGCCGGGGCACCAGCGAACTTCCTGGTCGGACTTGAAGTCCTTGACCGTGAGCTTGAGCGTTTCAGACATTCTTTACGACTTCTTCCAGCATGGTTTCCAGCTCGGCAGCGGTGAACGGCAGGCCGCGCACCTGGTTGTACGGGATCGCGTCGACCAGGTACCGGGCCCGGATGACCTGGGCCAGTTGCCCGAGGTTCATCTCCGGGATGACCACCCTCTCGTACGAGCGCAGTACCTCGGCGAGGTTACGGGGCATCGGGTTGAGGTGGCGCAGGTGTGCCTGGGCCACCCGCTGTCCCCGGCTGCGCAGTGCCCGGCAGGCGGCGCCGATCGGGCCGTACGTCGAGCCCCAGCCCAGTACGAGTACCCGGGCGTCGCCATCGGGGTCGTCGACCGCGACGTCGGGTACCTCGATCGCCTCGATCCGCGCCGCGCGGGTACGGACCATGAAGTCGTGGTTCGCCGGGTCGTACGAGATGTCGCCGGTCTTGTCCGCCTTCTCCAGGCCGCCGATGCGGTGCTCCAGCCCGGGGGTACCGGGGATCGCCCACGGCCGCGCCAGCGTCACCGGGTCCCGCAGGTACGGCAGGAACTGCCCGTCCGGCCCGTTCGGCGCGGACGCGAACTCGACCTGCAGGTCCGGCAGATCGTCGACGTCGGGCAGCAGCCACGGCTCCGAACCGTTGGCCACGTATCCGTCCGAGAGCAGGATCACCGGCGTGCGGTAGGTCAGCGCGATGCGTGCCGCCTCCAGCGCCGTGTAGAAGCAGTCGGCCGGGGAGTTGGGCGCGATGACCGCGACCGGCGCCTCGCCGTGCCGGCCGAACAGCGCCAGGTTGAGGTCGGCCTGCTCGGTCTTGGTCGGCATGCCGGTGGAGGGTCCGGCCCGCTGCACGTCGACGATGACGAGCGGCAACTCCAGGGCGACCGCCAGCGAGATCGTCTCGCTCTTGAGTGCCACGCCGGGGCCGCTGGTCGTGGTGATGCCGAGCGAGCCGCCGTACGACGCGCCCAGCGCGATGCCGGCAGCCGCGATCTCGTCCTCCGCCTGCACCGTGGTGATGCCGAACCGCTTGTGCTTGGACAGCTCGTGCAGCACGTCGGAGGCGGGCGTGATCGGGTACGCACCCAGCACCACGGGCAGCCTGGAGCGCACCCGCGCGGCCACGATGCCGAGCGCGAGTGCCTGGTTGCCGGTGATGTTGCGGTAGTTGCCGGGCCGCATCTTCGCCGGCTTGACCTCGTACCGGACGCCGAAGTCCTCGGTCGTCTCGCCGAAGTTCCAGCCGGCCCGGAACGCCGCGGTGTTCGCCGCGACCAACTCCGGCCGGGCCGCGAACTTGCGCTCCAGGAACTCGATCGTCGACTGGTACGGCCGCGAGTACATCCAGGACAGCAGGCCCAGCGCGAACATGTTCTTGGCGCGCTCGGCGTCCTTCTTGGAGATCGCGAAGTCGGCCAGCGCCCGTACCGTCATGCTGGTCAGCCCGACCGGGTGCAGGACGTACCCGTCCAGGCTGCCGTCCTCGAGCGGGTTGGCGGCGTAACCGACCTTGGCCAGGTTGCGGTTGGTGAACTCATCGGTGTTGACGATGATGTCCGCGCCGGAGGGCAGGTCGGGCAGGTTCGCCTTCAGGGCCGCCGGGTTCATGGCCACCAGCACGTTGGGCGCGTCGCCCGGCGTCAGGATGTCGAAGTCGGCGAAGTGCACCTGGAAGCTGGAGACCCCTGGCAGGGTTCCGGCTGGCGCCCGAATCTCCGCCGGGAAGTTTGGCAGCGTGGAGATGTCGTTTCCGAGCTGGGCAGTTTCCGACGTGAATCGATCGCCGGTAAGTTGCATGCCATCGCCGGAATCGCCCGCGAACCGGATGACGACCCGGTCCAGTTGGCGGACCTGCTTGGTCACGTTTGTCGGACCTCCTAGTGCCGGCTGCGGGTACACACCCTCGTTGTGCCGGCCCGCAATTGTCCTCTCTGAACGAGACTACGTCGAGAGCACCTTATCGGGCTGTTACGGGTCCCACACCCGACGATCCGGGGTCGCCAACATCTGATCTCAGGCGCCCGCGGTTGCCGGCTGTGTCGCTCCGTCGGCGTGGTCGGCGAGTTCCTCGTCGAGCCGGCCGGCGTCTTCATTCTCCGCGCTCGTGGCGGCTTCGCGCACGGATTCCGGCTCATCAGTATCGATTTCTTCGGCCGGCTCGGGATCGCCGGCCGGGCGGGGCTGGAGCGCCTCCTCGCCGGTGACCCACTCCCATGCGATCGGGCCGCGCGGCGACGGCGTGCGGTCGACCGGACCGGCCGAGATCACGGCGGTGCGGTCCGACTGCTCCGGTTCCGATTCGGGCTCGATGGCCAGCCGCGCCGAACCCTGCAGCGCCTGGATCGCCACCAGTTCCTCGCGCCGCCGGCGCAGGATCACGATGAAGCCGATCACCACGACCACCAGCAGGAGCAGCGAGCCGCTGATGATCGGCCACACCACTACCGAACGGTCGAGCGGGCCGGCCGCCCGGTCGTGCAGGTCGCTGCCGTTGGGCGCGCCGCTGCCCGGCGGCGTACTGGCACCGACGGTCACCCCGGACTCACCCGGTGGCGCGAAGATCTGGTACGACGCCTGGGTCAGCAGGGCGTCCTGCCCGGAGAGCTGCAGTACCGCCTTGACCAGCCCGACCAGGGGTGCCTGCGCCCGCAGGTGATCCGGTACCTGCAGGGGCACCTGTACGACCCAGGTCTGGCCGGGGTCGACGGTACCGACGCACCGCACGGCCGTTGCCCGCAGCTTCTGGCAGCCTGCCTGCAGGGAGCCGAACGTTACCCCGCTGGGCACCATCGCGGTGACGGTGGCGGTACCCGTGACCGCGCCGCTGTTGGTCGTCTGTATCCGTAGCGTGCTCGGATCGGTCGGCCTGCCTTGCAGGTGTACGTCGCCGACGTGGAGCTGGATGCCGGGTGTCGGCGGGCCGGGCGGGAACACGACGCCCCAGCCGATCGTGCCGCTGCGCGAGGCGGCGCCGGGAGCGGCCGCGGTGAACCCGAGGCTGCCGGTGAGTGGCGCCAGCTTCCACGCGTCGGGCGCCACCCGTACCGTGATCGTCACGGTCTTCGTGGCACCCGGGGCGAGCGTGATCGAGCAGGCTCTCCCGCAGCTCGCGCTCTGGATCCCGGCCGGCGGATGGGGTATCGCGAAGGTGACCACCTCGGTAACCGTGCCGAGGTTCGTCGCCGTCGCGTGCAGCACCGCTGTCGTCTGGCCGGACCAGTACTGGTCGGTCAGTACCGCGCTGTCAGCACTCACGCCGACGGTGACCTGCGGGGTCACGGTGCTGCCCGGTGTCGGCAGGTCGACCGGTGGCGGCCCGGCCGGGCTCGGGGCCGGCGGGCTCGGATCCGCGGGCAGGCTCGCGGCGGCCGTCGGCGAGTCGACGGGGCTCGGCGTATCGGACGGGATTGCGCTGGTATCCACGACCGGTGCGACGTCATCTGCCGGGAGCGCCTGTACCGGGGCAGCCGCGAGCAGCGCGACAGCCAGCCCAAGGCCGGCGCCCCGGAGAACCGATCTACTCACCCGCATAGCGCATTCATTGTGAAGTCAGTCGGGTGCGAGCGTGAACTAGGCGCCCGGCTCCAAATCGGCGGTACCCTGCGCCATGTGGATGGCTACCTCGGGTCATACGCGACGCTAGGACTACTGCTTGTAGTCGGCGCGGCAGTTTTCGGTGGCGCGCTGTCGGCTAACCGGCTATTGCGACCGGCCCGACCGGCCGATCCTTTCGGAAAACGCGAAAACTACGAGTGTGGGCTCGACCCCGTCGGCGGGGACTGGGCCCAGGTACAAATCCGTTATTACCTTTACGCGTACCTTTACGTCCTTTTCGCGGTGGAGAGCGTCTTCCTCTTTCCGTGGGCGGTCGTCTACGCGCGCCCCGAGTTCGGCCGTACCGCCGCGCTGGAGATGGCGGTCTTCGTGGGGATCCTCGCGCTCGGCCTGGTGTACGCGTGGCGTAAGCGGATCCTGCGCTGGGTTTGACCGTTTCAGCGGTTCCGCGGGCGCTGAGCAGGTGCCCGCCACGCCGTAGGGGGAGCCGGGTCGCCCATTGCCGGGTCGACGTGCCACGATCGTCGCATGGGCCAGTTGCTGCTCCTGCTCGTCGTCGCGCTCGTGGCCGCGGCGCTCGTCTTCGGTGTCGTCACGCTGATCTCCGGCAGTGACCAGGGCCTGGAACCGGCCGAGCCGGACGGCACCGCCGTACCGCTGCCGGCGACGCGACCGCTGTCCGAGGTCGACCTCGAGGCGGTCCGCTTCGACACGGCCTCCCGGGGGTACCGGATGGCCCAGGTCGATCAGGCTCTGCGCCGGGCCGCATACGACCTCGGCTACAAGGAAGAACTGATCAACGTGCTGGAGGCGGAGATCACGGCGCTGCGCGAGGGGCGCACGGAGGACGCCGACGCTCTGCGCAAGGCGCGGGAGACCGCCGCCCGCCCGCCGTTGCCGGGCCAGGAGCCCGCCACGGGCTCGGCACCAGCCGCCAGCGGCGATTCCGACGAGCCGGACGGCGCGACGAAGGAGTCGGTGAAGACCGACCCGGACGCGGCGGAGAGCGGCCCGGACGCGGCCGAGACAGCCTCTTCTGACGCGGCGGAGACCGACGCCGCGGAGAGCCTCGACGACGACTCGGACGAGCCGCCCGTCAAGGTGAGCGCGGCGAGCGGATCGGGCGGCAAGAAGGCGGACTCGCCCCAGTGACCGATACGGCTGCGGGGGCGAGCGAGGTCACCGCGACCGTCATCGTCAACGCTCCGGCGGAGCGGGTCTTCGCCGCCTTTACCGACTGGGCACGGCAGGGCGAGTGGATCCCGTTCACCCGGGTACGGGTCGTCTCCGGCGACGGGGGTGAGGGGAGCATCGTCGAGGCGGTGACGGCGGTAGGGCCGGCGGTGCTGCGCGACGAGATGAAGGTGACCCGGGTGGACCCGCCGTTCGAGGTGCGCGTGGTGCACCAGGGCCGGTACCTGCGCGGGCCGGGAGTGCTGCGGTGCACCCCGCTCGCGGGCGACCGTACCCAGGTGGTCTGGCACGAGTGGTTCCACCTTCCCGCCGGTGTCGTCGGCCGGCTGGCGTGGCCCGTTGTCTGGCCCGGTTCCAAGGTGAGCCTCACCGGGGCGCTGCGCCGATTCGCACGCCTGGTCGAAACCGGTACCCTGCCATAGTGGATCTCACGGTCGGACCCGACGGCCTGGCCCGGTGCGGCTGGGCCGGTAGCGCGCCGGAGTACCTCGCCTACCACGACACCGAGTGGGGCAAGGCGATCCGCGACGACAACGGGCTGTACGAGCGGCTGACCCTGGAGGCGTTCCAGTCGGGCCTGTCGTGGCTGACCATCCTGCGCAAGCGTCCCGCGTTCCGGGCCGCCTTCGACGGCTTCATCATCGAGAAGGTGGCCGGGTACGGCGAGGCCGATGTGGACCGGCTGCTCGCCGATGCCGGGATCGTCCGGAACCGGGCGAAGATCGAGGCCGCGATAGCCAACGCCCGCGCCGCGCTCGACCTGCCGGCCGGGCTCGCCGCGCTGATCTGGACGTACGCGCCACCGCCCCGGCCGATCCGCCCGACGACCTTCGCCGACCTGGCCGCCAAGACCCCGGAGTCCTCGGCGCTCGCCCGCGACCTGAAGAAGCGCGGCTTCCGGTTCGTCGGCCCGACCACCGCGTACGCGCTGATGCAGGCGGCCGGGCTGGTCGACGACCACCTTGCCGGATGCCACGTGGCACAGGTATGACCGCCTGGGTCGCGCTCGTACCTGCCGACCGGTACGCGGAGGAGCGGCTGTACCGGCGGGAGCGGATCGCGCTACCGGAGGTACCGGACGCGGCGCCCGGCGACACCCTGGTGCTCGTGGCCGGGACCGAGCCTCCGGTGATCTTCGCGTTGGGGAAGGTCACCCGGAGCCGGGAGGTGCGCTACGCGCGCCGCCTGTTCGACGCCCCGCTGCCAGCCGGCGACCTGTGCCCCGGCCCGTTGGACGAGGGGCGCCTCGCCGACATCGAGAAGGCGGCCGGTACGCCGGAGCCCGCGGCGACCTGGATGGTGAGCGTGGACCTGCCGATCGAGGCGGGTACGCCCGGCGAGGCGGTGCGCCAGTTCTGGTCGTACCTGCGCGAGTTGGGCCCCCGCGAGCTGCCCGCCTTCGTATCGCCGCTCGGCGACGAGCTCGCCATGCAGGCGTACGTCCTGGGCGAGGAGACCAACCTCGACCCGGAAGAGGACGAGTAGCGGCACCGCTGTTCTGTTACCGGCCTTCGAAGATCGGGCGTTGCTTGGCGACGAACGCGGCGGTGGCGGCCCGGTGGTCCTCGGTGGCACCCGCGATCCACTGGCCGTGCATCTCGGCGGCGAGCGCGTCGGTGAGGGTACCGGCCTCGGCGACGGCGAGCGCCCGCTTGATTGCTCCGTACGCGACGGTCGGCCCGGACGCCAGCCGGCTGGCCAGGGCGCGCGCCGCCGGCAGCACGTCGTCGTCGGTCTCGACCAGGCTGGTCAGCAACCCGAGCCGGGCCGCCTCGGCGGCCTTCACCGGCTCCGCCAGCAGCAACAGTTCGGTCGCCTTCGCGTGCCCGACCAGCCGCGGCAGGCTCCACGTGGCGCCGGTATCCGCGCAGAGCCCGACGTTCGCGAAGGCCATGAGGAAGCTGGTGGACGGCCCGCCGATGCGGAAGTCGGCGAGCAGGGCCAGCGAGGCGCCCGCGCCGGCCGCCATCCCGCGCACCGCGGCCACGACCGGCTTGCCGAGACCGGCCAGCAGGGTCGCGATCGGGTTGAAGTGCTCGCGTACCGAGGCGAGCGGGTCGGTCGTGCCGCTGTCCAGGGTGGCGACGTGTTCGCGCAGGTCCTGTCCCGCGCAGAAGCCGCGGCCGGCGCCGGTGATCAGCACGGCACGGCACTGCGGGTCCTCGTCCAGACCGGCCAGCGTGTCCCGCAGCGCCTCCTTGAGCTCCCTGTTCAGGCTGTTGAGCGAGTCCGGTCGGTTGAGCGTCAGGGTCACGATGCCGTCCGTACGCTCGATCAGCAGCGAGCCGTCCGTCGTCATGGTCGTACGCCTTTCGTCGTGGCGTGCAGGAGCAGCCGCGCGGCGGGCAGGGTACCGGCGGACTGGGCGAGGCACTGGTCAACGTAGCGGTCCGCGGCCGGCCGCAGCCGGGTGGCGTGCTTGTCGAAGAAGGCCGCGGCGATGCTGCCCGGCCAGCGGGGTGGCAGCAGCGCGGCAGGCAGTTGCGGGTCGCGGAACAGGAAGGCGCGGAAGGAGTGGACGAGCCGGAACCGGGCCGCGTACGCCTCCTCGTCCGGGTTCCGCTCCGCGATCGCGGTCACCACGGGCCGCAACTCCCGAATGAACGCCTCGTACGCGCGACCGATCTCGGCCAGGTCCCAGGCGCGCCGCACCAGCGCCGCCGCGCCGGCCGTACCGGCGGCGTGCCGGGCGGCGAACCGCTCGTACCGCACGCCGGCCTCGGCCAGCACGGCCGGTACGTCCGGGGCGGGGCGCGTCGCGACCCAGGTGGCGTCGTCGACCCGCCCGTACCCGAGGAAGGCGAGGGTGGCGGCGAGCCGGTTGCGCTCGCCCCGGGCTACCTGGGCGTCGATGAGGATCAGGTCGAACGTGCCGTCCCAGTTGACGCGGGTGGTGCGGTAGATCCGGCTGGCCGCGTCGTCGAGGCGCCTGGCCGCCTTCGAGGTGAGCGCGTACCCGGGCCCGCCGGGCAGGCGTACCGGATCCAGCCAGCCCTGCCGCACCATCCTCGATACCGCGGTGCGTACCGCCGGTGCCGCGATGCCCACCGGAGCCAGCAGCCGTACCAGCGCGGATACCGGTGCCTGGCCACCCCTTGGCCGCAGGTGGTCGCCGTACAGGTCGAACAGCGCCGAGCGGGCCTGCATGGCGGAGTCCCGTCCTCCCATGATCGACACCGTCGAAACGGGCCTCATTGTGACACCGTCAGAGCGCTTCGGCCAGCAAACTGTCACATCTGCGCCGGGGCAGTTTGGGTCTAGGGACCTTCATCAGGGAAAATCATTAGTTGAGACTGCGTCGGGGTGGTCGCCCCGGGCGGCGGTGTTGTGGTGAAGCGGGCCGAGGGAGCGGCTCTGGCCTGCTGAAGTGCGAGGGGAGACGAGATGGCGGCGATGAAGCCGCGGACGGGCGACGGTCCGCTGGAGGTCACCAAAGAGGGCCGCGGAATCGTCATGCGGGTTCCGCTGGAGGGTGGTGGCCGGCTCGTCGTCGAGATGACTCCCGACGAGGCGAACGCGCTCGGGGACGCGCTCAAGGCCACCACCGGCTGACTTTTGGATCATCTCGCCACACCACGCTCCGTACCGGCACGGTGAACGTGGCGCCGTGAGTCGGCGCCGCATTCTCGCTGTTCAGCGCCGCCTCGGGGCGTGGTTGTGGCGACTTATCGCTACTGAAGGGATCCCGGGTGCTCACGGTCCGGTTGTCCTCCGCGCGTACCGCCGGAGCGGTTCTGGCGCTGCCCGTGACCGCCGACGGCCAGACCGGGCCGGTACCGCTCGCGCTGCCGGACCCATTGCCGGCGGAGATCGACGCGTACCTCGACGAGACGGCGCACACCGGGGCGGCGGGCAGCCTGCAGACGCTGGTACGGCCCCTGCGCCGCCCCGGTCGCGTGCTGCTCGTCGGGATCGGGGCCGGTGACGAGGCCGGGTGGCGCGCGGCTGGCGCGGCCGTCACCCGGGCCGTACTGGGCCAGGCGAGCGCGACCGTGGCGCTGGTCGAGGGCGCCGGTACCGAAGCCCTGCGCGGGCTGGTCGAGGGGCTGCTGCTCGCGGCGTACCGGTACCGGCTGGGTGCGGAGAAGGCGCCGGGTACCCGCGCGCTGCGCCAGGTCACCGTCGTGGTCGACGACCCGGAACGCTTCGCCAGTGCGCTGGAGCGGGCGCGTCGCGTCGCCGAGGCGACCTACCTCGCCAGGGACCTCACCAACACGCCGAGCCAGGACAAGTCGCCGGCCTGGTTCGCGAGCCAGGTGGCCAAGGCGGTGGGGGACCAGCGTGGCGTGCGGCTGTCCGTACGCGAGCCGCGCGAACTCGCTGCCGAGGGCTTCGGCGGAATCCTGGCCGTCGGCGGCGGCTCGAGCCGCGGGCCGCGCCTCGTCGAGCTGGGCTGGCGGCCCCGGGGCGCCAGCCGGCATGTGGTGCTGATCGGCAAGGGGATCACGTTCGACAGCGGCGGCATCTCGATCAAGACGCGGGACGGCATGAAGCTCATGCGCAAGGACATGGGCGGGGCCGCGGCGATATTGGCGGCGACGATCGCCGCTGCCCGGCTGGAGATCCCGGTGCGGGTCACCGCCCTGGCGCCGCTCGCCGAGAACATGCCCAGTGGTAGCGCGTGGCGCCCCGGTGACGTGGTGCGCCACTACGGCGGCCAGACGACGGAGGTGCTCAACACCGACGCCGAGGGCCGGGTCGTGCTCGCTGACGCGATCGCCTACGCCGCCCGGCGGCTGCGCCCCGATGCCCTGGTCGACCTGGCGACGCTGACCGGGGCCAACGCGGTCGCGCTCGGCAAGCGCACGGCCGCCCTCTACAGCGACAACGACGAGCTGGCGGCGCAACTGGTCGCGGCGGCCGCGAGCGCTGGCGAGAACGTGTGGCGCATGCCCCTGCCCGACGACTACCTGGAGCAGTTCGCGAGCGACGTGGCCGACGTGGCGAACCAGGGCGACGGTACGGCGGGCTCGGTATCGGCCGCCATGTACCTGCGCGAGTTCACCGGGGCGGCTCGCCCTTGCTGGGCGCACCTCGACATGTCGGCGCCGTCGTGGGCCGACGCCTCCGACGCCGAGCTCGTCAAGGGCGCCACGGGCTGGGGCGTACGCACGCTCGTGCGCTGGCTGGAGAGCCTCGCCTAGGCCGCCGACCGGTTTTGGCACACAGTCTGCTCCAGCCAGCCAAGGCCGGTCCGGCACAGGTACGCCCACCAGCCGATGTCGGACCCGTACCACTCGCGCAGCACTGCGGGGCCGGGCGGGTTGGGGCCGTAGACCGCCCGTGCCGCGGTGCTGAACTGCGCCATCTCCAGCGGTACGTCGTCGGGGCGCCCGAGCCCGCGCAGCAGCAGCGCGTGCGCGGTGAAGCCGCCCACGCCCCGGACCGCGAGCAGCGCGTCACGCGCCTGCTGGTATGGCGCGACGCGCAGCCACTCCGTATCGATGCGGGAGGCACCCTCGATCACCTCCCGCAGCCGCCCAGCCCGCGGCTCGCCACCGGCGTGCTCGGTGAGATCGGCGCCGGCGAGGGTCGCGAGCTCCGGGAAGGCGACGTGGGTGACGCCGTCGACGCTCAGCCGGGGCCCGTACGCTGCGGCGATCCGGCGTTTGCGGGACGCCGCGTACCACTGCGTCGAGCGCTGGCTGAGCGTGAAGTAGACCACCGCCTCCGACCACGATGCGAACCGCACCTGGTGCAGGCCCTCTGTGACGGACAGGATGGGTGCCATCGACGGGTCGCGCCAGGCCCTCGCCAGGAAGGGTGCCAGGTTGTCCTCGAGCCCTAGCCACCGGCTGGCCGCGGCCTCCAACGCGGAAGCCTGTACGGGGGTGAGGGGGTGCTCGGCGAAGACGGTCAGCGCCAACCCGCCCGCGCCCGCGCTGGGGGCAGGTGACAGGTCGACGACGGCCGCGCGGTCGGGATGGCCGGGAACGGTGAGCGCCTTGCGGACGCGGTCGCCCGCGACCGACTGGTCGCCGGTGCAGGGCGCGAAGCTGCCGAGGGCGCGCAGCGAGGCGCCGAACGAGTACGGCTCGGTGGTGGGCAGCACGGCGCGGTGCCGGATGGTGCCGGCCGGGGCACTGGGTGTCAGGGTGGGCGGCATGCCACACACCCTCCCGCGCGGGTACGACAGTTCAGCGCTTGACGGCCGTGAGCAGCCCGTCACCGGCTGGCAGCAGCGCGGGTACCCATTCGTCGGCGTCGCGCATCCGCTTGACGATCTCCCGCAGCGCCGCCGTCTGGGCGTCCCGCGCGGCGGGGTCGGCGATGCGGCCGCCCGCCAGCACACCGTTGACCACCAGGATGCCGCCGGTTCGCAGCAGGCGAAGCGCGGCCGCGAGGCTGGTCTCGTACTCGTCCACGCCGCCGTCGACGAAGACCATGTCGTACGCTCCGTCGGCGAGGCGTGGCAGTACGTCACGTGCCCTGCCGGTGATGACCCGGGTGCGCGACGGCGAGAACCCCGCCTCGGCGAAGATGCGCCGCGCGATGCGCTGGTGCTCCGCCTCCACGTCGATCGTGGTCAGTACGCCGTCAGGGCGCATACCGCGCAGCAGCCACACGCCGCTGACGCCGGTACCGGTGCCAATCTCCACCACCGCGCGGGCCGCACCGGCCGCCGCGAGAATGCGCAGCGCGGCGCCGGCCCCGGGCGGCACGGCGACGAGGCCGACCTCGTCGGCGAGGCCGCGAGCCACCTGCAGGACGCTGTCCTCGGGCGGGTACGCCTCGGCGAACTCCCGCGCCTGTGCGGTGACTGGATGCGGTGCCTTGGCGGCGGCGATGGCGCACTCCCTGGATTCGGCAAGTTGCGGAAGGGTATGAGGAGGCCCGGGCATGTGCCAGCCTAGGCAACACCGCAGCCGGTGGCGAGGCGCCGGGCCGTGGGATGCTGGACGGGCGGGACGGACAGGAAGGTGCCGATCGTGACAGACGGTTCGGCTTGGCGGCCGGGCGGCGGCCCCGAGGACGGTGGTCGTGCCTCGCGGCCGCCGGTTAGTGTCTCCTCGCCATTCGCGCCACCCGATCCTGGGCAGGTATCGGGGCCCGGGCAGGTATCGGGCCTCGGCGCGTATGGCGGTAACGGCCGGTCCAACGGCTCCGCGGCGTATCCATCGCCGTGGTGGTCCGAGGCGCTCAACGACCCGTGGCGCGACCCGTCGGCACCCGCCGCGATCGTGATCCGCCCGAACGACAACCCGCCGCCCGGTGGGGCCTCGGCTGGCCAGGCGGAGGCGCCGGGGCGTCGCGGTGGGCTCGGAGTGATCTTCCTCATCGTGCTGGTCACCGCGGTACTCGCCGGCGCGCTCGGCGGCACGCTGGGCTTCCTGTTCGCGGGCGGCGGCAGCGGGCGGACCGTATTGGGCAACGTGGGCGGCACCACCACGGCGCCGCTGGCACAGCGCGCGCCCAACTCGCTCGCTGGCGTGGTGGCGCGGGTACTGCCCAGCGTGGTGACGATCAAGATCGGTACGAGCAGCGGGTACAGCCTGGGCTCCGGCTTCATCGTCTCCGCGGACGGGTACGTCGTGACCAACGACCACGTCGTCGAGGGCATCAACGGCGCGGCAACTGTCACTTTCAGCGACGCGACCGTCGCCTCGGCCAGCCTGGTCGGCGCGGATCAGGAATCCGACATCGCGGTACTGAAGCTCGCCAAGACCGGCCTGCCCGCGGTCCAGTTCGGCAACTCGGACCAGGTCGCCGTCGGTGACCCGGTGCTCGCGTTCGGTTCGCCGCTAGCCCTGACCAACACGGTCACCTACGGCATCGTCAGCGCGCTCAACCGCACCATGGAGGCGGACGAGCCGGGCGGTCCGAGCCGCTACTACGCCGCGATCCAGACCGACGCCGCCGTCAACCACGGCAACTCCGGTGGCCCGCTGGTCGACTCCGCCGGCCGGGTGATCGGCGTCAACTCGGTGATCAAGTCGCTCGCCTCGGACTCCCAGGACGCGGGCAACATCGGCCTCGCCTTCGCGATCCCGATCAACCAGGCCAAGCGGATCGCCACCGACATCATCGAGAACGGGCATTCGCGGCGTACGGTCATCGGCGCCCAGTTGCGCGACTCGTACAACAACCCCGAGGGCGGGGTACAGATCGCCTCCGTGGAGTCGGGTGGTCCCGCCGGCCGGGCCGGGCTGAAGGCTAACGATGTGCTTATGAAAATCAATGGTGTACCGCTGGACCAGCCGAGCGACCTCATTGCGCTGGTCCGCAAGTTTGCGCCCGGTGAAGCGGTACGGGTGGACTACCGGCGCGGCGCGGTCACGGCTACCGTACAGGTGACGCTGGCCGCTGACGCGAAGTAGCGTCGGTCCAAACGCGCGGAAGGGGGGGCGACATGTTCGGCCTGGAGAACCTCGATGGCTGGAAGCTGATCGTCCTTCTGCTGGTCGGCATCTTCATCTTCGGCCCGGACAAGCTGCCCAAGGCGATCGCCGACGGGGTACGGATGTTGCGCAACGTGCGCGACATGGCGCGCAACGCGACCAGCGACCTGAGCCGCGAACTCGGCACGGACATCCAGCTCGAAGACCTCAACCCGAAGGCGCTGCTCCGCAAGCACCTGCTCAGCGAGGAGGACGAGCGGGCGCTGCGCAAGCCGCTCGAAGACCTCTACCACGACGTGCAGAGCGACGTGAAGGGCATCACCAAAGAGATCAGCCAGACGGCGAGCGCCGTGGACCCGCGGGCGCTGAAGGAATCGCTGAAGGAGTCGGCGACGGCGGCGCCGGCGCGCCGCGCGATCGACGTCGACGCGACCTGATCCCGGCCCCGGACGCGCCGCGCGCGTAACTCAGATAGCTCAGGCCGGGCGAGACGCCGGCGACAGGCCCAGCGGCTTGCCGACCAGCGACTCCCGCCGCACGGCGAGCCGGGCCGCCACCTCGGACAGCGCCACCGCGGCCGGCGCGTCCGGATCGGTGAGCACGATCGGGGTACCCGCGTCGCCGGCCTCCCGTACCCGCGTGTCGAGCGGAATCTGCCCGAGCAGCGGTACCTGCGCCCCGGTCAGCCGGGTCAGCGAGTCGGCCACGGTCTGGCCGCCGCCGCTGCCGAAGATCTCCATCCGCTCGCCGTTCGGCAGCGTCAGCCAGGACATGTCCTCGACCACCCCGACGAGCCGCTGGTGGGTCTGCAGCGCGATCGCGCCGGCCCGCTCGGCGACCTCGGCCGCGGCGGCCTGTGGCGTGGTGACCACGAGGATCTCGGCGTTCGGCAGCAGTTGGGCGAGCGAGATCGCCACGTCACCGGTACCGGGCGGCAGGTCGAGCAGCAGTACGTCCAGGTCGCCCCAGTACACGTCGGCGAGGAACTGCTGCAGGGCGCGGTGCAGCATCGGCCCGCGCCAGACCACCGCCGCGTTGCCGTGCGTGAACATGCCGATCGAGATGACCTTCACGCCCTGTGCCTGCGGCGGCATGATCATGTCTTCGACCTGCGTGGGGCGCGCGGCGGTGCCCAGCATCCTCGGTACCGAATGCCCGTAGATGTCCGCATCGATGACGCCGACCGACAGACCTCGGGCGGCGAGCGCCGCGGCCAGGTTGACGGTGACGCTGGACTTGCCCACGCCGCCCTTGCCGCTGGCCACCGCGTAGATCCTGGTTCGCGAGCCGGGCTGGGCGAACGGGATGACCGGCTCTTCGGCGCCGCCGCCGCGCAGCCCGGCCTGCAGTTCGCGCCGCTGCTCCGGCGTCATCACGCCAAAGTTGATCTCGACGCCGCGCACCCCGTCGACGGCGCCGACCGCAGCCGTGATGTCGGTGCGCAGCTTGTCGCGTAGCGGACAACCGGCCACCGTGAGCAGGAGGTCGACATGCACGACGCCGTCGTCGATCCGTACGCCGGCGACCATGCCGAGGTCGGTGATGGGGCGGCGGATCTCGGGGTCATCGACGGTGGCGAGGGCGGCTCGGACGGCGGATTCCATGGTCGCGGTGGGTGCGGCGGACATGCGCACCATGCTACGTCCGGGTGCGCGGCGGGCAGCGCGGGCGCGTCAGGTGAGGGTGGACACTCCTGTCCACGGAGTGAGACCATTGCCGGGAGGCGCCGCGCGCCTAGCCCCTTGAGGCGCGCGGCGAGTGCCCCTCCCGGGTTCCATCGGCCGGTTCGGCCAGGTCATCGTCGAGTTCGTCGTATGGCTCTTCCAGCGCGTGCGGCCCGGTTTTCCCGCGACCGCGCTTCGCCTCCCGGCGTTGCTCCTTGCGCTCCACCTTCTGCCGCCGCGCGCTCGCCTCGTCCAACTCCTCCACCAGCCGCATCAGCTCGGAGCGAACGAAGTCCCGGGTGGCAACCTCACCCAGGGCGATCCGCATCGAGGCGATCTCCCGCGACAGGTACTCCGTGTCGGCCTTCTGCATCGCCGCGCGGCGACGGTCCTCGTCCATGCCGAGGCGATCCCGATCGGTCTGCCGGTTCTGCGCGAGCAGGATCAACGGCGCGGCGTAAGAGGCCTGGGTGCTGAAGAACAAATTCAAAAGGATAAATGGGTACGGGTCCCAGCGGAGCCCGTACAGGCCCACCACGTTCAGTATGATCCACAGCAGCACGAAGAGCGTCATGTACGCGATGAACTGCGCGGTGCCCATGAACCGCGCGAACGCCTCCGCGAAGTGCCCGAACGTCTCGCCGGACAGGCGCGGCAGGCGCAACCGCCGGGGTACCCGCGGCTGGTCCAGACGGTTGCCGGCGCGGCGCGGCTCAGCCACGGTCGCTCCGCGCGGCGGCGGGGCGGGGCGCCCGGCCTGGCAGTGCGGCGGTCACCGACTCGTGGTCCCGGTCGCGCCAGTCCCGAGGCAGCAGATGGTCCAGCACGTCGTCGACGGTGACGGCGCCCACCAGCCGGTCCTTCTCGTCCACGACCGCGATCGCGACCAGGTTGTACGTCGCCAGCCGCCGGGTGATCTCGGGCAGCGGGGTATCCGGGTCGAGCGGGTCGATGTCGTTGTCCACCACGCCACCGAGGATCTCCGCGGGTGGTTCGCGCAGCAGCTTCTGGAAGTGCACCATGCCCAGGTACCGGCCGGTCGGCGTGGCCATCGGCGCGCGGGCGACGAAGACCTGCGCCGCGACCGCGGGAGACAGCTGCGGTTCACGGATGCGGGCCAGCGCCTCGGCGACGGTTGCGTCCGGGGTGAGGACGATCGGTTCCGAGGTCATCACGCTGCCCGCCGTGCCCGGCTGGTACTCCAGCAGCCGCCGCACCGGATCCGCCTCCTCGGGCTGCATCAGGTCCAGCAGCACCTCCTGATCCGGCTTGGGCAGCTCGGCGAGCAGGTCGGCCGCGTCGTCGGGGTCCATCTCCTCCAGTACGTCCGCGGCGCGCTCCGGCTCCAGGGCCGCGATGATCTCCACCTGGTCGTGCTCGGGCAGCTCCTCCAGTACGTCCGCCAGACGCTCGTCGTCGAGGGCGGTGGCCACCTCGACGCGCCGGCTGTCCGACAGGTCCTGCAACACGTTGGCCAGGTCGGCCGGGCGCATGTTGTCCAGTACCGCCAGCAGGCTCGCGGTACCCTGCCCGACCGGTACCCCGACCAGCCCGGTGACCTCGTGCCAGTCCAGCTGGTGCAGGTGACCGCGGCGGGAGAGGCGGCCGGTGATCTCGCGTACCGCGAGGCGGGCCAGGGACCATTCGCCGGTACGGTCGGACTCCATGGCGACGTCGACGACCGTCGCCGGCCGGCCACTCTCCGCGATCGTCACCCGGCGGTCCAGCAACTCCTCGAGTACCAGCAGTTCGCCTGGGCGCTTCTCGAACCGGCGCAGGTTGAGCGTGCCCGTACTGAGCAGCACGGAGTCCGGCTCGATGGCGGTGACCCGGCCGATCGGCAGGAAGATGCGCCGCCGCAGCGGCATCTCCCCGACCAGCCCGACGATCCGGGGCGGCTGCCCACCGCCGCGGATGCGCGCTACCGCGTCCCGTACCCGTGCGACCAGGTCACCGTTGGGATCGAAGACGGCGAGGCCGGCGAGTCGGGCCACGTAAACCCTGGTCGACGCGGTCACGGTCCAAGAGTAATTGGCTCTACGGTAGGGGGCATGCAGAGCCTGGCTTACGAGATCGTCGACGTGTTCACCGACCGCCCTTTCACGGGCAACCCGCTCGCGGTCGTGTTCGACGGCGAGTCGCTGTCCACCGAACAGATGCAGGCGCTCGCGCGCGAGTTCAACCTCTCCGAGACGGTCTTCGTGCTGAAACCGCTCGTACCGGCGGCGACCTACCGGGCGCGCATCTTCACCCCCGAGACCGAACTGCCGTTCGCGGGCCACCCCAGCGTGGGCGCGGCGGTCACCGTGGGCCGGCGAGATGGCCTGCCGGCCGGCGAGGTGGTGCAGGAGTGCGGCGCCGGGCTGCTGCCCATCCAGCTGTACGAGGGGGGCAAGGCGCGGCTGACCGGCGGCGCCCCGACGGTCGGGCCGGAGCTGGACCCGGCGCCCTTGCTCGCCGCCGTCGGGCTCGACGCGGATGACCTCGCCGGCCCGGCGCCCCGGCTGGCCGGCTGCGGCCTGGAGTTCCCGTTCCTGTCGGTAAAGGCCGACGCGGTGGTACGGGCCGCGGTCGATACGGCGAAGGCGCTGTCGCTCGGCATACCCCAGGTGAGCGTCGTGCACTGGGACGCGGCCACGGCCCAGGCGCATGCCCGGGTGTTCTGCCCCGGCGTGTCGGTACCGGAGGACCCGGCGACCGGCTCGGCCGCGCTCGGGCTCGGCGTGTGGCTGGTCGCCTCCGGCCTGCTCGCCCCGTCCGGCGAGTCCTCGTACCGGATCCGCCAGGGCGTCGAGATGCACCGTCCCTCCACACTGGAGTGCACAGTGTCCGCTGTGGAGGGTCGCGCGGTCTCCGCCACCGTGGCGGGTCACGTGGTACCCGTCGCCTCGGGCCACATCGCGCCACCACCGTTTGTGGGCTGAGCCTCAGGTTCCCCGTACCCGGTGCAGGCGGAACGGCTTGGCGGTGCGCCGGGCCGCGGGCGTCGGTGGCGGTGGCGCCGCGCCCGAGCCGTCCGGTAGGTCCGGCCTCGCCTCGACCGCGTCCGCTGTGGGCGCCAGCCGACTGAGTACGCATTCGGCTGCCCAGCGCGAGGCGGTCTCCTGCGTGCCGCCGGGGGCGTTGAGGCGCTTGCCGGCCAGTTGGGGTACCACCCGCGTCCACTCCTCGCCGCCCGGCTCGACCCGCTCGACGGTGGCGGGCCAGGTCACGATGCGGCCGCCGTGGTCGCCGCGCGCGGTCACCGTGGCGGTAGCGGAGTCGGCCAGGCCGGGCGCGGGCTGCTCGCCCGGGCCGCTGACGACGTACAGGACGCCGTCGAGCCAGGCGCACCAGACCGGGTACGGGCTGCTCGATGGCGTCCCGATCCAGGCCACGGCGGCCTTCTTCATCGCCTCCTCGACAAGCGGGTGCATGGTGTCATCCTGGCATGGCGGGGCGCGGTGAGCGGTCGGCAAACTCGATCGACCTGTACCGCGCCACGGTCAGCCCGGCCGGCCAGCCCTTCGCCGACCAGCCCCCCTTGACCAGCAGGGCGGCCAGGAAGCGCTCCGGGTCGGCGAGCTTCTGCCAGACCGTGGGCAGGAACGTGGCGCGCCGTGAGCCGGCGCACAGCAGCAGCCCGTCCACGCCCGGCCGCAGCCGTGCCAGCAGCTCTTCCCGGCTGGCGACCGGTATCGGCTCGGGGCTGGTCAGCACGGAGACCTTGACGTCGAGCGACGGCCAGTCGGCCTCGGTGACCGCGGGCAGCCGGGGGTCGTGCATGGCCCGGCACGCGTTGCGGGTCACGTCCAGGTACAGCGGGCGGGCGGCGTCGAGGGTACCGACGCAGCCGCGCAGCCGGCCCGTGTTCTCCAGCGTGACGAAGGAGGCGCCCAGGGCCCGCAGTACCACGGAGTTGGGCGGCCGCCCGTCCGGCGCCAGGTGCCGCAGCTGGGACGCGACCGCGGCGACCGCGAGCCGAGCCAGGGCGGTACCGTCCGCCCCTGTCAGTTCCGGCTCGCTCATATACCCGAGGGTAATTCCGCGGACGGGTACCGGTCGATGTGCGGTCCGTGCCTCATCGCGGTCGAGCCGAGCCAGCGACGCCGTGGGGCTACTAGGATCACCGCCATGACGCCGGAAGAGGTCGGCGCCCGGCTGGCCGGTCTGGTTGAGGGCGGGGTCGCGGCGGTGTCGGACGGCGGCGCCTACGCCCGCGCCACTGTCGACGTGCCGCCGGCTGCCTGGCGCGCCGCGTTGCGTGCCGTCCGTGACGACGCCGAGCTGGACTGCGACTTCTTCGACTGGCTGTCGGCAGTGGACGAACTGGCCGAGGGCTTCGCCGTGGTGGCGCACGCCTGGTCGACGGCGCACCGGCATGGCGTGCTGGTGCGCACCCGGCTGCCCCGCGAGGGTGCGACTCCGCTTCCCTCCATAGTGGACATATACCCGGGCGCCGCCTGGCATGAGCGCGAGACGTACGAGATGTTCGGAATCGAGTTCGCCGACCACCCGGGCGGGTTGCAACCGCTGCTGCTGCCGCCCGAGTTCGAGGGGCACCCGCTGCGCAAGGAGTTCGTTCTGGCGGCGCGGGTCGCGAAGGCGTGGCCGGGCGCGAAGGAGCCCGGCGAGTCGCACGATCCCAGCGCGGCTCGGCGATCGCCGATGCGCCCGCCGGGCGTACCGGCACCAGGTGAGTGGGGGCCGTCCTGATGCCGGCGTGGTTGGAGGTCGTGCTGCGGGTACTCGGCGTGCTCGTCGCGTTCCTCACGCTGCCGCTGATCGTCGGGCAGACCGAGCACAAGGTGATGGCCCACATGCAGGGCCGATTGGGCCCGATGTACGCGGGCGCCTTCCACGGTTGGGCACAGCTGGTCGCCGACGGCGTGAAGTTCGCCCAGAAGGAGGACGTGGCGCCGCGCAACGCCGACGCGCCGGTCTTCCGGATCGCGCCGCTGATCGCGCTGCTGCCGTACCTCGTGGCGCTGTTGGTCATCCCGCTCGGGCCGCGGGACTGGCTGGTCGGCCAGCCGCTGGACGTGGGGCTGTTCCTGGTGCTCGCGGTCGTCGGCGTGGGCGTGGTGGCGGTACTGATGTCCGCCTGGTCGAGCGCGAACAAGTACAGCCTGCTCGGCGGGTTGCGCGCGGCCGCCCAGCTCCTCGGGTACGAGCTGCCGTTTGTCCTCGCCGCCGCCTCGGTGGCGATGGCCGCCGGGACCCTCAGCCTGCCGGGCATCGTCGCGGCCTGGCGGCCGTGGTGGCTGCTCTGGCAGCTACCGGCCATGGTGGTGTTCTTCCTCGCCGGTCTGGCCGAGATCCGCAGGCCGCCGTTTGACATGCCGATCGCCGACTCGGAGCTGGTGTTCGGCTACATGACCGAGTACACCGGGCTGCGCTTCGCGTTCTTCCTGCTGGCCGAGTACGTCGGGATCGTGGTGATCGCGGCACTAACCACCGTGCTGTTCCTCGGCGGCTGGAAGGGTCCGTTCGACGCGCAGCTGGGTTGGTTGTGGACGCTCGTCAAGGTGTTCGCCGTCTCGTTCGTGATCATCTGGCTCCGGGTCGCGTACCCGCGCCTGCGTGCCGACCAGCTACAGCGGCTGTGCTGGCTGGTGCTGGTACCGGTCGCGTTGGGGCAGCTGGTACTCACGGCGGTTGTCCGGGTCAGCTAACTCCTTGACTGAGTCAAGTATGATGAGGCTATGTCTGACCTCGTCGCCACCGTCCGCGACTTCAACCGCTTCTACACCAACATCATCGGAGTGCTACGGAGCGGCCTGGTGGACACCCCGTACACGCTCACCGAGGCGCGGGTGATCTTCGAGTTGGCGCAGCGGGACTCGATGGAGATCTCCGACCTGCGGCGCGAACTGGACATCGACGCCGGATACCTCAGTCGCATCCTGGGCCGCTTCGCGGCGGACGGACTGATCAGCCGGGAGCGCTCCGGTACGGACGCGCGGCGCCAGGTCATCCGGCTGACCGCGGCCGGGCGGGAGGCGTACGGGATGCTGGACGAGCGCTCCGGGGCCGAGATCCAGGCGATGCTCGACGGGCTCGGCGGCGACCAGCAGCAGCGGCTCGTCGGTGCGATGGCGACGATTCGCGAGGTACTGGACGAGGCGCCCCGGCCGCGGGCGTACCTGATCCGCCCGCCTCGCCCCGGCGATCTGGGCTGGGTGATCGCCCGCAACGGCGCGATCTACGCCGAGGAGTACGGCTGGGACGACTCGTACGAGGCCCTGGTCGCCCGGATCGTGGCCGACTACGTGGCGAACCGGGACCCGGCCCGCGAGGCGGCCTGGATCGCCGAAGTGGACGGTGCGCCGGTCGGCTGCGTGTTCTGCGTGCGGCGCGACGACGATACGGCCCAACTGCGCCTGCTGCTGGTCGAGCCGTCGGCACGCGGGCTCGGTATCGGCAGCCGGCTGGTACAGGAGTGCCTGGCGTTCGCCAAGCGGAGCGGGTACGGGCGGATGATGCTCTGGACCAACGACGTGCTCGCGGAGGCCCGTCGTATCTACCAGCGGGTCGGTTTCGTGCTTCGGGACGAGGAGCGCCACCACAGCTTCGGCCACGACCTCGTCGGCCAGACCTGGTGGAAGGAGCTATGACCCCTGCTTGTACCGGCGCGGGAGCAGGTCGGCGATCGGCAGGTGGATCTTCCACGGCTCGTCCACCGTTATTACGTCGGTGAAGACGCCGGTAGCCCGGTAGACGTCTGCGGTGTCGTCGAGCCGGAATGTGTGAACACTGACCTCGCCTTCAGTCTCGATGCACCAGTAAAGCGGAACGCGCGCCTCCGCCAGAACCGCTGGCTTGAGAAAGCGGTCCATGGTTGTTGAGCTGGGCGAGACGATCTCGACGGCGAG
>JBPYFB010000280.1:0-23423 GCA_051986465.1 Rugosimonospora sp. | reverse complement strand
GCACGCTGGACGTGACCGTGGTGCGCCGCGATGCGCAGGGGCTACGGGTACTGGCGGTGGGCGGCCTGGACGACCTGGGCGGCGTGGACGTGGACGCCGCGCTCGTCGGGCACCTGGGCCAGCTCGTATCGCTGCGCGCGCCCCAGTTGTGGCACCGCCTGACGCACCCACAGGGCACCGGCGACCTGCGCGACCGCAAGGCGTTCTGGGATCAGGTACGCGGTGCCAAGGAGATGCTCTCCCGGGCGTCCTCGGCGCCGGTACCGCTGCCCGGCAGCGACGACGCCGTGCACCTGACCCGGGAGGAGCTGGACCGGATCGCCGGGCCGCTGGTGGACCGGGCGGTGGACGAGACCCGGCGGGTACTGGACCGGGCCGGCGTCATCCCCGGTACCCTCACCGGTCTTCTGCTGGTCGGCGGGTCGAGCCGGATCCCGCTCGTGGCCAGCCGGCTGCACGCCCGGTTCGGCGTAGCGCCGACGGTACCGGAGCAGCCCGAGTTGCCGGTCGCGTACGGCGGCCTGCTGGTGACCGGCGGGGCTCGGCCGCAACCGCCGGCGATGAGCCCTGTGATGAGCACGCCGGTGATGACCACGCCGCCGCCGGGGATGAGCGCACTGCCGCCGCTGGCGATGCCGCCGCCGGTGCGACAGGGGGCGCCGCGGCGCCGGGCCGCCCGTGCCGCGTTCATCGTGCCGGTGGCCCTCACCGTGCTCGCCGGTGCGGCATGGGCCGGGGTTCATGGGATCCAATCGCTCAAGTCCACCGCCGGCAGCCTGACGCTCGGCAGCCACGGTGGTTCCACCGGCGGGAGCGGTAGCGGCGGCGGTGGCGGGCTGACCCAGATCGCCGGCTCCCCGATCGCCCTGCCGGCGGGCGCCGTCGCCGGGATGACCACGACCGCGAACGCCGTCGTCTACGCGACCGTGGTCGACGGCCACACCGCGGTGCATTCGGTACCGCTGCCCGGCGGCAAGGGCGCGCGCTGGGACGCCACCGTACCGGTGCAGCCGTCCGAGCTGACGCTTCGCACCGTCGGCGATCTGATCGTCGTGGACGCCAAGCAGTCCGCCACCGACGGCGGCAAAGACACCCGGGCGGTACTGGACGCCACGGGCAAGTACCTGTGGAAGCGGGAGTGGCAGACGCCCGACACGACGGACCTCGAGTACATCGGCACCGACGCGATCGTGGCGCACGAGTTCAACCGGGTGACGCAGCGGGTGAACCTGCGTACCGGCAAGGTGGTGTGGACGCACAACGCCCCGAGCGATGTGCCGATCGCCTGGCACCACGCCGTACCCTCGCTCGCCTGGCGGGCGGGCGTGGGCTCGGCCACCGCCGCGATCCCGCTTTCTGGCAAGGGTTTCCAGGAGTCGCTGGTCGCCGACGCCACCAAGGTCGTGCAGATGTACGAGGAGGACGGTACGGCGGAGGTGCTCGACGCGGCGAGCGGGCACCGGCTCGTCGGCGGCCAGGTCGGGCTCCAGGACGACCTGAACGCGGTGACCTGGACCGCGTACGACGGGCTGCTCATTGGCGCCGCGAAGGAGGGCGCCCCGACCCTGGTCGCGTACCGGTTGAGCACGCTCAAGCAGGCGTGGCGGTATCCGCTGCCGGCCGGCGCGAGCGTGCAGTTGCTGAAGGCGTGCGGCGAGCACCGGATCTGCGTGTCCAGCGAGGTGAACAGCGAGTACCAGGTGATGGCGGTGGACACGACCAGCGGCAAGGCGGCGTGGGGCAAGCCGCTGACGGCGGAGTTCGCCGACGAGCCGGGCTGGTACGTGCTGGGCCAGAAGATGGTGTACGGGTACCGCCCGTTCACCAGCATCGGCGGCCGCCAGCTACCGCTGAGCCTGCCCAACGACGCGGGTGTCGCGACCCCGCTGCTGCGGGACGCCTCGATCACGATGAACGCCGGAAGCGGCCGGTACGGGGCGCTCGTCGGGCCCCAGCTCCACGGCTCCACTGTGGACTGGGTTGTGTCCCTTGTGGACCTGACGTCGGGCAAGAGTACCGCCGGGCTGGACGTGGGCGCAGCGAAGACGCAGCCCACGATCTCGGTCGTCGGTACCACCGTCACGGTTCTCTACGGCGACAAGGTGTACGTGGCGCAGGCGAAGAACCTGGCCGCCCGCTAACCACGCGGGCGGCCAGGTCCGCGGGTCACGCTGAGAGCATCTTGCGCAGCACGTACTGCAGGATGCCGCCGTGCCGGTAGTACTCCGCCTCGCCGGGCGTGTCGATGCGTACCACCGCGTCGAATTCCACGGTGTCCGCGGTGACGTGGACGGTGTCGCCCAGCTCTTCGATCCCGGTGATGGTGAACGTCTCCGTGCCGTTGAGACCCAGCGACTCGGCGGTCTGGCCGGCCGGGTACTGCAGCGGCAGCACACCCATGCCGATCAGGTTGGAGCGGTGGATGCGCTCGTAGCTCTCCGCGATGACCGCCTTGACGCCCAGCAGCATCGTGCCCTTGGCCGCCCAGTCGCGGGACGAGCCGGAGCCGTACTCCTTGCCGGCCAGGATCACCAGCGGCACGCCGGCCTCCTGGTAGGCGACGGCCGCGTCGTAGATCGTGGTCTGCTCGCCGGTGCGCAGGTCGACGGTGAACCCGCCCTCCACGCCCGGTACCAGCTGGTTGCGCAGCCGGATGTTGGCGAAGGTACCGCGGATCATCACCTCGTGGTTGCCGCGCCGCGACCCGTACGAGTTGAAGTCCTTCTTGTCGACACCGTGCGAGGCGAGGTACCGGCCGGCCGGCGAGTCGGCCTTGATAGAGCCGGCCGGCGAGATGTGGTCCGTGGTGACCGAGTCGCCGAGCTTCGCCAGTACCCGCGCCGCGTGGATGTCGCCCACCGGCGCCGGCTGCGCCGACATGCCCTCGAAGTACGGCGGCTTGCGCACGTACGTCGATTGCCCGTCCCACGCGAACGTGTCGCCGGTCGGCGTCGGCAGCTCCCGCCAACGCTGGTCGCCCGCGAACACGTCGGCGTAGTCCTTGGTGAACATGTCCGCGGAGACCGCGGAGTCGATGATGTCCTGCACCTCGCGGGGCGAGGGCCAGATGTCGGCGAGGTACACCGGCTGGCCGTCCTGGTCGCTGCCCAGCGGCTCGCGGGTCAGGTCGAGGTCCATCGTGCCGGCGAGCGCGTAGGCCACCACGAGCGGCGGCGAGGCGAGGTAGTTGAGCTTCACGTCCGGGTTGATCCGGCCCTCGAAGTTGCGGTTGCCGGACAGCACCGAGACGACCGCCAGATCCTCGGCGCCGACCGCCTGCGAGATCTCCTCGTCGAGCGGCCCGGAGTTGCCGATGCAGGTGGTGCAGCCGTAGCCGACGAGGTTGAAGCCGAGCTTCTCCAGGTAGGGCACGAGGCCGGCCTTCTCGTAGTAGTCCATGACCACCTTCGAGCCGGGCGCGAGCGTCGTCTTCACCCAGGGCTTGCGGTCGAGGCCCTTGTCGACGGCCTTCTTCGCGAGCAGCGCCGCGCCGATCATCACCTGCGGGTTGCAGGTGTTGGTGCAGGAGGTGATCGCCGCGATCACCACGGCGCCGTGGTCCAGTTCGACGGGGGTACCGCCGGCCAGCGTCACCGGCGTCGGGTGGTGCGCGCGCCCGCCGTCGGCCCGCGCGTTGGAGGCGGGCGAGTCGGAGGCGGGGAAGGTCTCCACGATCTCCTCGTCCACGCCGTCGTCCTTGACGTAGTCGGGCAGGGCGGCGCGGAAGGCGCTCTTCGCGTCGGCCAGCGCAACCCGGTCCTGCGGGCGGCGCGGCCCGGCGATGCTGGGGACCACAGTGGACAGATCGAGTTCCAGGTACTCGGAGTAGGCCGGCTCGCGATCGGCGTCGTGCCACAGGCCCTGCTCCTTGGCGTACGCCTCGACGAGCGCGACGTGCGCGGCCGAGCGGCCGGTCAACCGCAGGTACCGGATGGTCTCGTCGTCGATCGGGAAGATGGCGCAGGTGGAGCCGAACTCCGGGCTCATGTTGCCGATGGTGGCCCGGTTGGCGAGCGGTACCGACGCCACGCCCGAGCCGTAGAACTCCACGAACTTGCCGACCACGCCGTGCCCGCGCAGCAGCTGGGTGATGGTCAGTACCAGGTCGGTCGCGGTCGAGCCCTCGGGCAGCTGGCCGTACAGCTTGAAGCCGACCACCCGCGGGATCAGCATTGAGACGGGCTGGCCGAGCATGGCGGCCTCGGCCTCGATGCCGCCCACACCCCAGCCCAGCACGCCGAGGCCGTTGACCATGGTGGTGTGCGAGTCGGTGCCGACGACCGTGTCGGGGTACGCGACCCCGCCGCGGTCGAACACGACGCGGGCGAGGTGCTCGATGTTGACCTGGTGCACGATGCCGGTACCGGGCGGTACGACCTTGAACTCACTGAACGCACTCTGGCCCCAGCGCAGGAACTGGTACCGCTCCTTGTTGCGCCCGTACTCGAACTCGACGTTGCGCTCGAACGCGTCCGGCCGGCCGAACACGTCAGCGATCACGGAGTGGTCGATGACCAGCTCGGCGGGGGCGAGCGGGTTGACCCGGGTCGGGTCGCCGCCGAGCTCCCGTACCGCCTCGCGCATGGTGGCCAGGTCCACGATGCACGGCACGCCGGTGAAGTCCTGCATCAGTACCCGCGCCGGGGTGAACTGGATCTCGACACTCGGCTCGGCGCTCGGATCCCAACCGCCCAGCGCGCGGATGTGCTCCGCGGTGATGTTCGCGCCGTCCTCGGTGCGCAGCAGGTTCTCGAGCAGGATCTTCAGGCTGTACGGCAGCCGCTCGTACCCCGGAACCTTGTCGATTCGGTAGATGTCGTAGCTGGCGTCCGCCACGCGCAGCCGACTCCGCGCGCCGAAGGTGTCGAGGCTCGCCACGTCGTGCTCCTCACTGTTCACTGTTGCCTGCAGTCTCCCGCAACACGTTGGACATCGCGCTGTGGGGTATGGTGGGGCTCAAGCAAACCGTACGTCCGTCTTGTTAGCCGCGCAAGTTACCGATCGGCCGCGCAAATTACGGAGCGGCCGCGCCCGGGCCGCGGGAGTGGAGGCCGCCATGATTGATCACGTTCAGCTCGCCTGCCCGCCCGGTTCCGAGGAGGTACTGCGCGAGTTCTACACCGGCGTGCTCGGGCTCGCGGAGAAGCCCAAGCCGCCGTTGCTGGCGGTGCGCGGCGGCTGCTGGTTCACCGGCAACGGGATCGAGCTGCATCTCGGCGTCGAGGAGGAGTTCCGGCCCGCCCGCAAGGCACACCCCGGTCTACTGTGGCCAGACCTCGACGGGCTCGCCGAGCGGCTGACCGTGGCGGGCTATCCGGTCCGTTGGGCCGACCCCGCCGAGATACCGGGCCTGCGGCGGTTCCACACGGAGGACCCGCACGGGAACCGTTTGGAGTTTCTTGCTCGACTATCGTGAATTTGGTTCTGCATATTGCCGCTCCGGCGCACACTGCAGGCATGCAGGCAGAGTTCCACCGCACCGACGGTCGCGGTGGGTACGCCGTCATCATTCGGCGTGATGACGGGCTGACCGTCAGGCTGCCGGGGTACGACCGCACCTTCCGCGTGCCGCACGACCTGGCGCACTTCATCGCCGAGCGGGAGTTCCGGCTCGGCAAAGGGGTTTTCGGGAGCATCGCGGCCGGCGCGATGTTCAGCAACATGGCCGTCGTGGAGGGCCGGCCGCGCTTCGACGCCAACGCCCGCTCCCGCGCGGTACTGCGGGCGCACACCGTCGAGCTCGGCCTGGCCGAAGTCGTGGCCGGCGTCGTACATCAGGGCGTGGAGCGCGAGGACCGGTTCGAGGAGGTCTTCGGCCGGCTGCGCGAGGCGTGGGGCATCATCCGGCCGGGGCCGTGCCCGTACCACCCGGAGACCCTCCGGCGGGCGCTGGCCATCCTGTACGGTCTCGCCGAACGATGGCAGGCCCTGCCGGAGGGGGAGCAGCTGACGCTGCGCTGGTCGCCGCCGTGAGATCCGCGCGAGCGAAGCGAGCGCCAACAACTCAGTCCCGGCGCGGGCGCACCAACGTGAACTCGTCGACCGCGGTCAGCGCGCCGAACGGGCCGGACACCGCGTAGTAGGTGACCTTGATCGACGTGGTTCCGCCCTTGCGGGTACCCGGGTCGACCTCGAACGCGGCGAACCCGTACGCGTGGTCCTTGTCGCGCACGGCCGACCAGGGCGCGTCCTCCTGCACGTAGATCGGCGGGCGCTTGCCGTTCGCGCCGACCGGGCCGACCCCGGTGATGACGCGGCACGCGGCGGGCTCGAAGAACAGCGTGTTCGAGGGCGCCGAGGTACCGCCGCCACCGATCACCATGTGGACTGTCCCCTTTGTAGTGTCGATTGTGGACAGTTCCGAGCTGGTCGGTACCGGCGTCAGCGTCTCGTTGGCCTGCTGGCCACGGATCGCGTGCGACCGCTCGTAGTGGTGCTCGTGACCGCAGACCACGAGGTCCACGCCGTACTTGTCGAACAGCGGTACCCACTCCTGGCGGATGCCCAGGTCGGCACCGTTGAAGAAGTTCGCGGTCGAGATGACGACCTGGTGCATCACGACCACGATCCAGTCGATGTCGCGGTTCGCCCGGGTACGCGCGAGCTCCTGCTCCAGCCAGCGCTTCTGGGCGCCGCCGGAGTACCCGTGCACGTACGAGTTGCCGCCGTCCTGGTACGCGACGTCGTCGTTGTTGAGGCTGATCACCCGTACCGACCCGACGGTGAACGCGTACCACAGGCCACGCGTCTCGTAGTCGCCGTCGGGCGCGGGCAGGGCGAAGTACGACTGGTACGCCCCGTACCCGATCGGCCCGTTGCCCAGCTCGTTCTCGTGGTTGCCGGCGGCGGGCATCCACGGCCGGAACCGCGCCGACCGGCTGTTGTTGGTGAACCAGTCCGACCAGGTACGGATCCGGTCGGTGCTCAGGTTGGCGTAGCACAGGTCGCCGTTGACGAGGTGGAACAGCGGGGCGATGTGCTCGATGCCGGATACCGTATCGGCGGCGGCCGGCGAGCCCAGGTTGTCGTTGACCCAGATCGGGCTGGTGGCGCCGGCCGGGGTGGTCTGCTTGCCGAGCGTCGGCGTGCCCTGGTCGCCGAAGCTCGTGAAGGTGAATGGTGCCCGGCCGACCGGTGCGGTGCGGAACAGGCCCGGCAGCGGGGTGGTGCCCTCATGCACCGCGGCGTACGCGTAATCGGTGTTGGGGCGCAGGCCGGTCAGGGGCGCGTGGTGGATGAAGACCTCGGTACCCGACTGGCCGTCCTTGTAGGTGATGGTCTGCGCGTCGAAGCTCTTTCCGTAACCGTCCTCAGCGGAGCCGAGGAAGACGCGCGGGCGGGCGACCTGCTGCGGTGTGCTCCAGGAGACGACCGCCTCGCGCGCGGAGTCCGCGCCGAACTGCAGGTGCAGGCCGTGCACCTCGGGGGCGCCGCTACCGCCCGGCGGTGTCCACAGGAGGGGCGAGGTGGGTGACGCCCAGGCGTTGGCGGGTAGCAGCGCCGCACCGCCGCCGAGGCCGGCGGCGCCGGCCGCGCCCAGGAGCGCGCGACGGCTCACCGCCGCCGCTGACTTTCGTTCATTCATGCGCCCATGCTGATCTATGAAAGGTGAACGGCGCACCCGGCGCGGGCAGCCGGTGGATGAACGAGCACATTCGGCGACGCCGGCCACCCCGACCGCGACCGGCGCCGCGTCACCCCACCCCACCCCGGCTCAGCCGACGGGCGCGGCCGGCGCGGGAAGTCGCCCCACTGCGGTCGATATCAACCAGTAGAGATATGTCGGGTTGGCCGTCCGGCCCTGGCCGTGGAGCTGCAACATGATCACCGTATCGCCTCGCCGGGCGATTGCCCATCCGTCGCCTGTGTACGCCTCCTCGCCGATTCCGGGAAGCACCTGGGCCCGACGTCGGGAGCGGATCGCCATCTGGCCCGGCAAGCCGGAGGCGACCATGACCATCAGCGCCAGGTTCCCGTCCGGGCCGCGGAACGCGTCCATGCTGCCCAGCGCGTTCGCCCGCGGTCCGGACTGGCTGCTGACCGGCATGCCCAGCGCGCGGCTCACCTCGTCCACTGTGACCAGTGGGCCCTGCGTTGCGGCGAGATCCGAGGCCGGTCGCTGGTCGGGTATCCCCATCGCGGCGGCGATCAGGTTCTCCGTGCGGTCCGTGGTCGCGTCGGTCGCCTCCACGCGCTGGATCGCGCCGCGCTCCACGACGGTCACCGTACCGACGCGCCGGGTCCACCGGCGCACCGTGATCTGCACGGTGTCACCATCGCAGCACTGCCCGGCCATCGCGCTCGGCAGTGCCCAGGCCCGGGTGCGGTCCGCGGTGCCGTCGTCGACCGCGAGGTAGTGCAGCACCGGGCGGGGTGGCGAGTCCTCGCCGCCGCCGGTGCTGCGCCAGACCTGCATCCACAGGACCTGGCCGGTGATGGTCGCCGGGGTCGCGAGATCGATGACGGTACGGATCAGCACGTACCCGCCGTAGGCGGTGAGGATCAGCCCGATCGTGAGCCCGGCCAGGCGTACCGGGTCCGCCAGATGGGCGACCGGGTTGCCGGCGACGAAGGACTCCCTGGCAACCCGCGCGACGGCCCTGGCCCAGAAGTACAGGAGCAGCAGGCCGATCCCGGCCGCGAAGAGCGCTTTGGTGATCATCGCGGCCGCGGTGCGACCGTACCGGGGCCAGAACCGCGGATAGCTGACGCGTACCCGGTGCCACGAGCCGCCGAACGAGGACCAGACCCGGCGCCGGTTGCCCATGCCCAGGTCGATGACGGCGCTGGAGACGCGGGTCGCGCCGACCGCCGCACCGTACCCGAGGTACCGGTCCCAGACCGTGACCGCGCTGGGTGGCAGATCGCCGAAGGCCTCGGTGTTGTGCAGCCACGCCTTCACCCCGAGCCAGCGCGCCGCCACCTCGCGCCCGGCGGGCGTGTCCCGCTCGCCGACGTTGCGCCCGCCGACCGAACCGAGGACGACCGTGCTGACCAGCCACGCGCCGCCCAACGCGCGCAGGTCGTGCGCGCCGGCGGACAGCCCGACGAGGGCGGCCAGCGCGACACCGGCGCCGGCCAGGATCGCGCCCGCGCTCAGCGTGCCGACCACGGCCGGGCTGAACCGGCGGCGGGACAGCCCGCGCTGGCGCGCGTCCGCGATGACCTCGGCGCGCATCTGCTTGGCGAAGCCGGCGGCGTGGGCCGGGTCGCGGAACGTCAGTGCGGTCAGCGGGATCACGCCGCCCACCGCGAGGCCGGCCACCCGGTCGAAGACGCGCCGCTCGTACGCGTTGAGCCCGGTCGGGTTCGGCACCCGTACGTGCACGGTGGTCTGCATCGGGTCGTCGGCGGGCTGGCGGAACTCCAGCAACCGCCGGGCGCCCAGGTCGAGCAGGGTCGCCTCGGCCGCGTCCTCGGTGATGTCCCAGTGGTTGGCGAGCAGGCTGACCACTGCGGGAGGTTCGGGGTTGGCGCCCAGGTCCTGCGTCGGCGGCATCGGCTGCGGCCGGGCCGGGCGGGTGAGCAGTAGGCACAGCCCGTACAGCGCGAACCAGCCGCCCACCGAGCCCAGTAGGATCAGGACGCCCAGCAGGTGTCGTGCCATGACGTCGCCGTCAGAACCGGACCTGTACCGGCCCGCGCTCGTCGCCGGCCGCCTGGAACAGATCCTTTGCCCGGAAGCCACCGACCCCGGCGATGATGTTCGTGGGTATCGACTGGGTGCTGGTGTTGTACGTCTGCACCGACGCGTTGTAGAACTGCCGCGCGTACGCGATCTTGTCCTCGGTGTTGGCCAGCTCGCCCTGCAGCGACATGAAGTTCTCGTTGGCCTTCAGGTTCGGGTACGCCTCGGCGAGCGCGAACAGCCGGCCCAGCGTCTGGCTCAGCATGTTCTCCGCGTCGGCGCGCCCGGCCGGACCCTGGCCGGAGGCGGCCACCGCGCTGTTGCGCGCGTTGATCACCGCGTCCAGCGTGCCCCGCTCGTGGGCGGCGTACCCCTTGACGGTCTCGACGAGGTTGGGAATCAGGTCGTACCTGCGCTTGAGCTGCACGTCGATCTGCGCCCAGGAGGCGTCCACCTGGTTGCGCTGGCGGACGAGCTTGTTGTACGCGGTCAACGCCCAGATGAGCACGATCACGAGGACGAGGCACACGCAGCCGCCGCCGATGACGGCGAAGAGAGATCCGCTGCTCATGGAGTCTGTCGCACCTTCCGGGGTACAGGTCGGAAACCGATCGTGCTTGATCGTGACCGCAGCTTAGTGATCAGTCCGCTGTCTGTCGGTCATCCGACCGGCAGTGTCAGGCGGCCGGGTTCCCGGCGGTGTCGGGCAGTCGGTCTCAGCCGGGCAGGCGCGGGCCGGCGGCGCGCTGGGCGGCCAGCCACGCCTCGACCTCGTCGGCGGTGCGCGGCAGCCCGGCGGAGAGCACCCGCGGCCCCTCCGGCGTGATCAGTACGTCGTCCTCGATGCGGATGCCGATGCCCCGCAGCTCCGCCGGTACCAGCTCGTCCTCGGGCTGGAAGTACAGGCCCGGCTCGACGGTCAGCACGTACCCCTCGCCGAGCACACCCTCCCGGTACCTCTCGGTACGCGCCGCGGCGCAGTCATGTACGTCGATACCGAGCATGTGGCCGAAGCCGTGCAGGGTCCACCGGCGGTAGAGCATGGACTCCCGGTCCATCGCCTCGTCCACGCTCACCGGCAGCAGGCCGAGATCGTGCAGGCCGGCGGCGAGCACGCGCATGCAGGTCTGGTGTACGTCGTCGAAGTGCACCCCGGGCTTGATCGCCTCGATGCCGGCCTGCTGCGAGGCGTACACGAGGTTGTAGATCTGGCGCTGCAGCGGGGTGAACGCGCCGCTGACCGGGACGGTACGGGTCACGTCGGCGGTGTACAGCGAGCGCGCCTCGACGCCCATGTCCATGAGCAGGAGGTCGCCCGGGCGGGTCTGGCCCTCGTTGCGGATCGAGTGCAGGATCGCGCCGTGCGAGCCGGCGCCGACGATCGAGCTGTACCCGACGCCGTTGCCGTCGTGCCGTGCCCGTAGCCCGAATACGCCCTCGATCAGCCGCTCCGGTACGGGCCGGTCGGCGGGCAGGATCCGGGCCACGTCCTCGAAGCCGCGTACCGTCGCGTCGATCGCCTCCTGGAGCTGGGCCACCTCCCAGGAGTCCTTGACCAGCCGAGCCTCGGACAGGTACGTGGCGAGTTCCGCGTCGCGATCGGGGAGCGCGCGTACCGCCCGGTCCACGTCCGGGTCGTACCCGCGCAGCACCCGGGTACGGGCCGGCGCGCAGCCGTCCAGCACCTGGCTCAACTCGTCCAGGTGGGCGGTTGCCACGCCGAGTTCGGTGGCCTTCTCGGCGAGCGTCTGGCGGCGCCCGATCCACAGCTCGCCATGCACTCGGTCGCGGAAGAACTCGTCGGTGTCGCGGGGCGAGCGGGGGCGCGCGTACAGGACAGCGTCGCCGGAGGCGTGTACGACCAGCACCGCGTCCGGATCGTGCTCGCCTGTCAGGTACGCGAAGTCGGTGCCGGGCCGGAACGGGTGGTACGTGTCGTTCGCCCGTACCTGCTCGCGACCGGTGGGAATGATCAGGGTCTCGTTGGGGAACGCTTCTGCCAGGGCCGCGCGCCGCCGGGCGTATCGGGCGGCCTCGGGACGGAGGTGCTGGGTCAGTTCTGTGTCGCGCCACCCGGTTCGCATGAATAGCACCAGTTTTTCTGGGTATTCCGGATCGTGGCTTTCGACACCAGTGACTTTTTCGTTGGTACCCAGTTCATCCGGTTGTCCGCGCATTCTGCGAACTTACCTCGGCCCACCGGCCGCGAACTGCGAGGTTGACGACATGTGCGGCCTACTAACGTACATCGGAGCACACGGGGGAGCGGACGCGCACCGCGACGCGGTGGCTACCGCGCTGGAAAGCCTTCACCACCGCGGCCCGGACGAGACGGGCGTCGACGTCGCCGGCGCGAACGTGGTCTTCGGCCACAAGCGTCTGTCCATTATCGACGTTGCCGGCTCGCACGAGCCGCTGCCGTACGCGAACGGCCGCTATCTGCTCACCTTCAACGGCGAGATATACAACTACGTCGAGCTGCGCGAGCAGCTCATCCGCGAGTGTGGCGCGGTGTTCGAGACGCAGGGCGACGCCGAGGTGATCGTGGCCGGGTACCACCACTGGGGCGAGTCCGTGCTGGACCGGCTGCGGGGCATGTTCACGTTCGTCATCGTGGACCGGCAGCGCGACCTGGCCTTCGGCGCGCGCGACCCGTTTGGCATCAAGCCGCTGTTCCACCTCGTCACGCCGGGCGGCCTGTACCTCGCGAGCGAGAAGAAGGCGCTGCTGCCGTTCGCCGAGGCCGCGGCGCAGGGCGATGCCGGTATCGACCCCACGAGCATGTCGCACTACCTGACGCTGCAGTACGTGCCGGAGCCCGGCACGATGCACCGGGGCATCGGGCGGGTCGGCTCCGGCGAGTGCTTCACGTACCGGGCCGGCGGCGCCTTCACCACCCGCCGCTACTACCACGCCCGCTTCCACCCGGTCGCCACCGACAGCGAGCAGGCGCTGTACCAGCGGATCCAGGACACGCTGCGGGAGAGCGTACAGATGCACATGCGCTCGGACGTACCGGTGGGCGCGTTCCTGTCCAGCGGCATCGACTCCACCGCGATCGTCGCGCTCGCCCGCGAGGTCAACCCCGACATCCGCACATTCACCGTCGGCTTCGACGTGGACGGCTACTCCGAGATCGAGGTGGCCCAGGAGTCCGCGCGCCACCTCGGGGTGACCACCATCCCGACCAAGATCGGGCCGGCGGAGATGATGTCGGCCCTGCCGAAGATCGTCTGGCACCTGGACGACCCGGTTGCCGACCCGTCGCTCGTACCGCTGTACTTCGTGGCGAAGAAGGCGGCCGAGCAGGTGACGGTGGTGCTCTCCGGCGAGGGCGCGGACGAGTTCTTCGGCGGCTACACCATCTACCGGGAACCCCTCTCGCTCGCCGCGATCAGCCGGATGCCGCAGCCGGTGCGCTGGGCGCTGCGCCGGGTGGCCCCGCTCATCCCGCAGGGCGTCAAGGGGCGCAGCTTCCTGGAGCGGGCCACCACGCCGATCGAGCGGCGCTACTACGGCAACGCGCGGATGTTCAGCGAAGAGGACAAGCGCCGGCTGCAGCGCCACTACAACGAAGGCGTCCGGTACACGGACGTGACCGCGCCGATCTACGCGGAGGCGCGCAACGCCGGGCTCGACGACGTGACCATGATGCAGTACGTCGACGTGTACACGTGGCTGCGCGGCGACATCCTCGTCAAGGCGGACCGCATGTCGATGGCGCACTCGCTGGAGCTGCGCGTGCCGTACCTGGACCGGGAGGTCTTCGAGGTCGCCGCGTCGGTACCGGTGCGCCTCAAGCTGCCGCCGCACTGCGCGGACACCAAGTACGCGCTGCGCCAGGCGCTGCGTGGCGTCGTGCCACCGGCGATCGTCAACCGCCGCAAGCTCGGCTTCCCCACGCCCACCCGGGTGTGGCTGCGCGGCGAGATGTACGAGTGGGCGCGCGACATCCTGGCCCGCTCCGGCGCCGGCGACCTGCTCGACCTCGGGTACGCGCGGCAGTTGCTGGAGGAGCACCGGCGCGGCGAGCGGGACCACTCCCGCAAGATCTGGACGGTGCTGGTGTTCTGCCTCTGGCACGCCATCTTCATCGAGCACTCGCTCGACCCCGGCATCGACCGGGCGCAGTCGGCCCTGCTCACGAAGCCGGCCGTGCTGAGCAGGAAGCTGGTGCTAAGCGAGGCGGCCGGTCAGCGCCGCATAGCCACGGCGCACCGCTGGCAAGGAGGCGGCAAGGCCGAACGGTGATCGGGCGGCCACCTTCGCCGCGTCCACGCCGTCCTGGTCGCCGTCGCGGATCAGCCAGTCCAGCGCGCTCAGGTCGGCGTGCTGCGCGCCGACGAACGCGGCGTCCACGAGCGCGCCGTGCCCGGGTACCACCACGGTCTGACCGGTCAGCTTGCCGAGCAGCGCGGCGAGCGTGTCCGGCCACTCCAGCGGATACGCCTCGGTGAAGTCGGGCGGGCCGCTCTCCTCGACCAGGTCGCCGGCGACCACCACGTCCGCGTCGGGTACCCGCACCACCAGGTCGCCCTCGGTGTGCCCGCGGCCGTGGTGGCACAGCTCCACGCCGCGCCCACCGAGGTCCACAGTGGACAGATGGCGCACCGCGTGGTTGGGTGGCGCGATGGTCACCGCGGCCAGCTCCGCGGCGAACTCCGGGTCGCGCCGGGACCATTCGGCGTAGGACTCCCGCTGCCAGTGCGGGCCGTGCTCGCGCAACTGCGCGGCCGTCGCCTCGTGCGCCCAGATGGCGGTACCGGCGGTGGCGAGCACCGCGTTGCCGAAGCAGTGGTCGTAGTGGTGGTGGGTGTTGACCAGGATCAGCGGGTACCGGGTGATCCGGCGGACCGCCTCGGCCAGCTCCCTGGCCTGCCCGGTGGTCGACAGGGTATCCACGACCAGCGCGTGCGCCTCGCCCAGGACGAGCGTCACGTTGACGTCCAGCACCGGGTAGCGCAGCACGTGTACCCGGTCGGCGACCTCGACGAAATCGCTCATCGCGCGGCCACCTTCGCGAGGAAGCGCGCGCGGTCGACCGCCATCCGCTCCACCCGGCCGCGCGCCACCACGGTATCGCCCTCCCGTACCGTCACCGCGAACTCCAGCCGCCTTCCGTCCACTGTGGACAGCAGTGCCTCGGCCACGACGGTCGCGCCGACCGGGGTGGCGGCCAGGTGCTCCAGCTCGACCCGGGTACCCACACTCGTGGCGCCGGCCGGGAGCGCGCCGGCGGCAGCCGCGACCGTGGCCGCTTCCATCAGGGCGAGCACCCGCGGGGTACCCAGTACCGGTACGTCGCCGGAGCCCAGCGCCACGGCCGTATCGGCCTCGCCGACCCGCAACTCGACCGTAGCGGCACCCGCCGCCCCCGCACCCACGTCCATGTCCGCAGACTACGGTGTCGGATACCGTCGGAGCGTGGCGACCGAGCACTTGAGCACGAGCAGTCAGGTGGCTGAGTGGATCGCGTCGGCGCGCAGCGTCGTGGCGCTGACCGGAGCCGGCATCTCCACCGACTCCGGGATTCCGGACTTCCGCGGCCCTGACGGCGTATGGACGCGCAACCCGGAGGCGGCGAAGTTCGTCACGCTCGACGCGTACGTCGAGGATCCGCTGGTGCGCCAGCGCTCCTGGCAGTTGCGACGGGAACACGCGGCGTGGCGCGCCGAGCCCAACGCGGGGCACCGGGCGCTGGCCCGGCTGGCCGGAGCGGGGCGGCTCGCGGCGATCGTGACGCAGAACATCGACGGGCTGCACCAGCGCGCCGGTACCGATCCCGCCCTCGTCATCGAGATCCACGGGACGCTCTTCGAGGTGGAGTGTCTCGGCTGCCGGGACCGCACCGCGATGACGGAGGCGCTGGAGCGGGTCGCCAGCGGGGAGGCGGATCCGGCCTGCCTGCGCTGCGGCGGCATCCTCAAGGCGGCGACCATCTCGTTCGGCCAGCAGTTGGACCAGCGCACCCTGCGCCGGGCGGTGAACGCGGCCCAGCACGCCGACCTGCTGCTCGCGATCGGTACCTCGCTGTCGGTGCATCCGGCGGCCGGCCTCGTCGAGGTGGCCGCGGACGTGGGCGCCCGGGTGGTGATCGTCAACGCCAGCCCGACCCCGTACGACGGGGTGGCCGACGCCGTGCTGCGCGAGCCGATCGGCCAGGCGCTACCGGCTATCGCCGAGGCCGCGCTGGCGGTCTAGCCACCACTCTGGTTGGCCGTGTCGCTGCCCGGCGGGAGGGCGTACCCGATGTTGTACTGCCCCATGTGCAGGTGCCAGTCGTGCGGCATGTAGTACCGGCAGGTACCGGCTGGCGCGGCGCAGACGATCGCCTGCACGCTGTTCGCCTTCGCGCCGGGCAGGGCGGGCACGAGCGTCTGCATCGAAACGATCGTGCGGCCGGGCAGCAGGACCCACCACGGGTACTCCCAGCTGTTGCCCTCCTGTACCAGGCCGATCCGGGTCGCGCCGGAGGCCCGTACCGCGGCCGCCGCGCGTTCGTAGCTCGCCAGCCACTCGGGGCGCCGGTTGAACTGCGCCTGCATCCGGCTCTGCGTGAAGACCGCGCCCGGCCCGACCAGCCGGCGGGGCCAGCCGTACCCGACCGCGAGCCACCCGAAGGTACCGGCGGCCAGCAGAGCGGCGGCGGCGAGCCCGGCGGCGCCCAGTCGCCATCGGGCGGGCGCCGGGCGGGTCGCGGTGCGGCCGGCGCGCTGGAAGACCGTCGAAAGCCACAGCCCGGCCAGCGGGGCGCCGACCACGAAGACGAACAGGATCAGCCGGTTGCCCCACGGCTGCCACTTCACGGTCGCCACGTAGAGCAGCAGGCTCGCCCAGAACGCGAGGGCGTACGCCCGCGCCGGTACCCGGTCGGCGCCGGCCACCCAGCGCGGCCGGATGGTGAGTACCGCCGCGGCGATCAGCACCAGCACCGCGGTTATCGGGAACGAGGCGTGGTCCTCGTCCGGCTTCCAGGACGGCGCGGGGAACGTCGAGTCCGGAAAGGTGATCTTCGGATCGTTCGGGTTGACGTGCACCCAGCGGGCGATGTGGTCGACGACCTTGCCGCTCGCCGAGTTGACCCGGTTGCTGGGTGGCTGTAGCGCGTTCTGCGCGATGCGTAGCGCGTTGACCAGCACGGCAGCCGGATCGTGCCGCTGCATGGAGATCGACTCGCGCAGGTACGGCGGGCCGAGCGGGTTGCCGTAGAAGTCGTCGACCCGGTTGACGTACGGCCCTGCGATGACCACGGCGACGGCGACGATGCCGAGGCCGGCGAGCATGGTGGCCGGCAGCCGGCGGGCCAGCCCACCGCGGGCCAGCCGCACCTGGGCCGCCAGCCAGATCAGCAGCAGCGGCCCGGCCGCGAGCAGCCCGGTCGCCTTGGTGAGGGCGGTCAGGCCGGTGGCCGCGCCGAGTAGCAGGACGTCAGCCGGTCCGGTACGCCGGCGCAGCTGGTCCAGCACGAGGGTGGCCACGCACGCCACCCAGGCCGCCACCACGAGGTCGGTCTGGGTACTGGTCGCCTCCAGCGCGACGATCGGGGTGGTGGCGACGAGGAACGCGCTGATGAGCTGCGCCCGGGCGGCGCCGCCGAGCTGGCCGGCGATGCGTGAGGCGAGCAGCGCGCAGGCCGCGCCGGCCAGCCACTGCAGCAGGTTGTAGAACACGTCGCCGCCGGTGAGCACGCGCAGGTGCAGCAGCAGGTACTCGGCGCCCGGTGCGAGGGACAGCTGCCGGTGGATACGGGAGGCGAAGAAGTTGACATCGTGCTGCTGCGCCCAGTGCTCGATCTTCGGCAGGTGGTACGTCTGCGAGTCGTAGTTGTTGGGCGGGTACCCGAGCGCGAGTACCAGTTCGGCGAGGAGCAGCCCGACCAGCGCCACCACCATGACCCGGTCGGCGACCGGCGCCTCGCGCCAGGCCTGCCGGGCCCGCTCCCACCAGCGGATCGGCGTGCCGTCCCGGCGGTACCGCCACGCCGCCGCGCCGCCGGCGAGCATGAGCCCGGCGCCCCAGCACGCCACCAGCGGTCCCCGGGTCAGCGCGTGCCCGGCGGAGAGCGCCTCGACCACCACCACGGCACCACCCCCGAGGATCAGGGCGGCCCGGACCGACGCCAGCCGTACCGGCGCGAAGACCGGCCGGGTCGGGCGCACGGCGTACCCGACGAGCGGGTACGTCAGCAACGGGAGGAGGGCGAGCACGGCGAGCACCCGCAAAGTAAATACCCCGGCACTACCCGCCGTCAGACCGGGCCGCGCGGGCGCGCCTGGACACCTCCTCGGCGAGGGCGTACGCCTCGGCCGCGTCCCGGTCGCTCGCGACCGCGCGTACCGCCCCGGCCGTATCGACGTGCAGCGTCGCCAGGCGCAGCAGGCGTCGCAGCGGCCCCTGGACGACCCGTACGCTCTGCACCCGCGCGTACGGCACGACGATCAGTTCGCGGGTCAGCCAGCCGTCCTGTATCGCGAGCACGGACTCGTCGAGCGCGATGCCGAGGTTGGGCTGGCGCAGCGGAGCCACCCAGCGAGCCCGGCGCGGCGCCGGCAGCGGTCGGAGCGTGGCGAAGTCGACGCCGAGCACCTCGCCCACGACGCTGCGGGCGGTCTGCGCGGTGGCGACCGGGAGCAGCCGGTCCACATGCGTCTCCGCGCGCCGGTCGTGCGCGCCGTACCCGGCGATGTCGATCCGGGCCCGTACCCACTGGGGTATGCGCCACAGCAGCGGCCAGGTCACGGCGACGGCCTGGACCCGACGCGCCGGCAGGGTCTGCACCCGCGTCTCCAGCAGCCCATGGCGCAGCGTGAGCCCGCGCGGCCCGGCCCCGATCCGGAAGTGCCAGTCGTCCACGATCCGCCGGGCCGGGCGCAGCAGCACGCCGCCGAGCGCGGTGATCGTGCTGGCGAGCCCGACGAACGTCCACACTGGACTCTCCAGGTACGGCAGGAGCACGGCGAGCAGGGCCACCGGTATCGCCCAGATGTGCGGAGTGAGCAGCTGGCTCTGCAGCAGCCGCCGGTTGTCCACGGTGTGTACCAGCCGCTCGGGGGCCTGTGCCGAGGCCGTCCCCGGAGCAGGCGACGCGTCGGCAGGTGCCGCGCCCGCCACCGCCAGCAGGTGCTCGCGGAGCACGCTCGCCTGGCGGACGGTCAGGTACGACAGCGGCGCCTCGGTCTTGTGCGCCCCCACCACCTCCAGCTTGAGCTCGGCGAGGCCGGTCAGCCGGGCGAGTACCGGCCGCACGATGTCGACCGCCTGCAGCCGCTCCAGCGGGATGGTGCGGTGCCGGCGGAACAGCACACCCTCGGAGATGCGCAGCTCCCGCCCGACCACCGCGTACCCGGTGACCAGCCAGCTCACCACGGACAACAGGAACGCCAGCAGCAGCACCGCCATCACCAGTACGAGCCAGCGCGGCAGCCCCAGTTGGGCGTACCCCTGCCAGGAGATGGCCGCGACGATCACCGCGAGCGCCCGGGCGCTGCGCAGCAGTGGCGTCAACGGGTGCAGCCGGGACAGGCCGGCTCGCGCGTTCATCGACGTCACAGGCCCTCGAGGTGGACCTCGCCGAGCGCGGTGAGCCGGTCGCGCAGGCGGGCGGCGTCGGCTCGGGCCAGCCCGGGTACCCGTGCGTTGGAGGCGGCAGCCGCGGTGTGCATCTGTACCGTCGCCAGCCCCAGCGCCCGCTCCAGCGGCCCGGCGGTCACGTCCACGAACTGCATCCGCGCGTACGGCACGATCGACAGCCGGCGCACCAGCAGCCCGTGCCGTACGAGCAGGTCAACGTCGCGTTCGGCGAATCCCCACGAGCGCACCGAGCGGACGATCACCACGGCGCGTACCGCCGCCGCGACGACGGCGAGTGCGGCCAGGCCGAGCGCGGGCCACACGCCGATCCACCAACCCGCCACCCCGCACGCCACCAGCCAGAGGGCGAGCCTCGCCAGCAGGTGAACCTGCTCGACCCAGATCAGGCGGGCGGAGACGGGCTGCCAGGCCGCGGTGGCGGGCCACGGGGACAGCGGATCGGGCGCGGACGGATACTCCGGCCCGGGCAGCGGGTCCGGCGCGAGCGGCTGGTCGGCGGCGCGCGGCGGTTGCGGGGCGGCCCACGGGTTCGGTGCAGGCGGGTGCTCCGGCCCGGGCAGCGGCGCCGGCGCGAGCGGCCCCGGGGCTGTGGGCTCCGGGGCTGTGGGCTCCGGGGCTGGGGGCTGTGAGGCGGGCGGCTCCGGGGCGGGCGGCAAGGTCACGCTTCGAGGGTAGGCATGGTCGGCATGGCGGGCGCGTCGTCGATCTCGCGCAGGAAGCCCCGTGCAGCCAGGAAGTCACCGAGTGTGCTGCGGTGGGTGTCGCAGGCGAGCCAGGTCTTGCGGCGCTCGGGCGGGTGCAGCTTCGGGTTGTTCCAGCGCAACGCCCAGATGGCGGGCTGCCGGCAGCCCTTGGCCGAGCAGGTCAACGCGGGTTCCACGGTGGTCACGCCTGAAGTCTGGCACGCGCGCTCGCGACAGAGCCTTCACATCGGCTCGTCTGCGCAGGTGAGGACGCCGAAACACGTCGGCAATAAAAAGCGCCGGGCGGCCACGGGGGAAGCCGCCCGGCGACGCTCAAATCGTACCCATGCAGGAGCCCCTGATGTCTACCCGTGGCGTGTGCCCTTTCGGGCGAATTCCCAAAAGATGATCGGCGAGGTCCACGAGCCGGTCGCCGGGCGGTACCCGAGCGACCGGTCCTCGACGGGCTCCGACGGGATTGATAACTGGTCGACGAGCGGCTGGTCGGGGCGGCGTGCCAAGCTAGTGACGTCGTTGGTGTCCGAAGGGGCACCAAACCACACGAATCGCTGGAGGACCGGTGGCCCATCCGACACTGCCCCCGAGCCCCGTCTCACCCGGGGCCGGTAGCCCCGCGACGAGTACGCCCGCACAGGACGCGTCTCAGCTCGAGCGGGCGTTGTTCGAGGTCAAGCGGGTGATCGTGGGCCAGGACCGGATGATCGAGCGGATGTTCGTGGCGCTGCTCGCGCGCGGCCACTGCCTGCTCGAAGGGGTACCCGGCGTGGCGAAGACGCTCGCGGTGGAGACCCTGGCCCGCGTGGTGGGCGGCAGCTTCTCGCGCATCCAGTTCACGCCCGACCTGGTACCGGCGGACATCGTCGGTACCCGCATCTACCGCGCGTCCAGCGAGAAATTCGACATCGAGCTCGGCCCGGTGTTCGTAAACTTCCTGCTCGCCGACGAGATCAACCGGGCGCCCGCGAAGGTGCAGTCGGCGCTGCTGGAGGTCATGGCCGAGCAGCAGGTTTCGATCGGCGGCCAGACACACGACGTACCGCGCCCGTTCCTGGTGATGGCGACGCAGAACCCGATCGAGCAGGAGGGCGTGTACCCGCTGCCAGAGGCGCAGCGCGACCGGTTCCTCATGAAGATCCATGTCGGGTACCCGACAGACGCCGAGGAGCGCGAGATCGTCTACCGGATGGGCGTGGCACCGCCCGAGCCCACCGGCGTCTTCACCCCCGCCGACCTGCTCACGCTGCAGGGCAAGGCGGACGAGGTCTTCGTACACAACGCGCTCGTCGACTACGCGGTACGGCTGGTCCTCGCCACCCGCGCGCCGGCCGAGTACGGCATGCCCGACGTCGCGCAGCTCATCCAGTACGGCGCCAGCCCACGCGCGTCGCTGGGCATCGTCCGGGCCACCCGCGCGCTGTCCCTGCTGCGCGGGCGCGACTACGCGCTGCCCCAGGACGTGCAGGACATCGCGCCGGACATCCTGCGGCACCGGCTGGTACTCAGCTATGACGCCCTCGCCGACGACATCCCGGCCGACCGCATCATCGACCGCGTGCTGGCCACCGTGCCGCTGCCCACCGTGGCGCCGCGACAGAACGCCAGCCCACCCGCGCCCGCGCCCAACGGCGGCGGCTACGCCACGGCCGGCTGGCCGAACCCGGGGCGCCAGCTGTGACCCACGCTCCCGTTCAAGATCGGGACAACTTCATTGAAGTTGCGGCATTGGGCTCCGCCCAACACCGCAACTTCAATGAAGTTGCGGTGATCTTGGTGGCGATCTTGGTGCAGTCCGGGAGTGGCGGGTGAGTCGGGAGCGCGTCGCCGGGCTGGGGCGGCTGCGGCGCCAGCCCGCCGAGTCTGACGGGCACGCCGGCCCGGTCGCCGAGGCGGCCCGCGCCGAGCCGGTGCTGAGCAAGCTCCAGCTACTCGTCACCCGCAAGCTCGACGGCCTGCTCCAAGGGGACTACCTGGGGCTGCTGCCCGGGCCGGGCACCGAGGCCGGCGAGTCACGCGAGTACCGCCCCGGCGACGACGTGCGGCGCATGGACTGGCCGGTGACCGCCCGCACGCTGGTCCCGCACGTGCGGCAAACCGTGGCCGACCGGGAGCTGGAGACGTGGCTCGCGGTCGACCTGTCCGCGAGCCTGGACTTCGGCACGGCCAAGTGGCTCAAGCGCGACCTCGCCATCGCCGCGACCGCCGCGATGGCCCACCTCACGGTGCGCGGCGGCAACCGGATCGGCGCCGTGGTGGGCACCGGTGGCGGTACGGTCAACCGGATGCCCGCGCGACCGGGGCGCAAGGACGCGCAGGGCCTGGTACGGGCGATCGAGCGGATCCCGGTACGGCCCGGCCGAGCCGACCTCGGCGCGCTCATCGACTCGCTGAACCGGCCGCCCCGCCGCCGCGGGATGGCCGTGGTGATCTCGGATTTCCTGGTGCCACCCGCCCAGTGGGAGCGGCCGCTGCGCAAGCTCGGAGTACGCCACGACCTGCTCGCCGTCGAGGTCGTCGACCCGCGGGAGCTGGAGCTGCCGGACGCCGGGGTGATGGAGTTCGTGGACCCGGAGACCGGCGCCGTACACGAGGTGCAGACCGGGGACGCGCGGCTGCGCGCCCGCTACGCCGCCGGGGCCGCGGCCCAGCGCGCCGGTATCGCCTCCGCCCTGCGCGGGGCGGGCGCGGCGCACCTGCGGCTGCGTACCGACAGTGACTGGCTGCTGGACATCGTGCGCTTCGTCGCCGCCCAGCGGCATGCCCGTACGAGGGGAACCACCAGATGATCCGCTTCCTGGAACCCATGTGGCTGCTCGCCGCCATCCCGGTGCTCGCGCTCGCCGGGGCGTACGTCTGGCGGCAACTGCGCCGCCGCTCGTACGCGGTGAAGTTCACCAACGTGGACCTGCTCAAGTCGCTCGCCCCGCGCGGCCTCGGGTACCGCCGCCACCTCGCCGCGGGCGCGTTCCTGCTGACGCTCCTGACGCTGTCCTGCGCGCTGGCCCGCCCGTCCACCGACGCGAAGCAGCCGCTGGAGCGGGCGACCATCATGCTCGCCATCGACGTGTCGCTGTCCATGCAGGCCACCGACGTGTCGCCGACCAGGATCGGGGCGGCGCAGCAGGCGGCGAAGGAGTTCGTCCAGCAACTGCCGACCGGATACAACGTGGGGCTGGTGTCGTTCGCCAAGTCGGCCAACGTACTGGTGTCGCCGACCAAGGACCGCGCCTCGATCAACCAGGCGATCGACTCGCTGCAACTGGCCGAGGCGACCGCCACGGGTGAGGCCGTCTTCACCTGCCTGTCGGCGATCCAGTCGGTACCGGCCGACGGGGCGAACGGCGCGCCACCCGCGCGGATCGTGCTGCTCTCCGACGGGTACCGGACCGCGGGGCGGCCGATCGAGGATGCCGCGTCGGCGGCGTCGGCGGCGAACGTACCGGTGTCCACGATCGCCTTCGGCACGGACGACGGGACGGTCCAGATCCAGGGGCAGACCCAGC
>JBPYFB010000279.1:0-26303 GCA_051986465.1 Rugosimonospora sp. | reverse complement strand
CGGATCCGGGGTGCGGGCCTTCAGCGTCGCCTCGATGGAGTTCACCATGTCGCCGCGGTAGGACGGCAGCCCGAGCGCGTCGATCGGCGCGCTGCGCGGCTTGGCGTACTGCCCGGCGATCCGGCCGACCTTCACGACCGGCAGCGAGGCGCCGTAGGTCAGCACGACCGACATCTGCAGCAGGGTGCGCGCGTTGGCCAGCAAATGCGTCTCGGTGTTGTCGGCGAAGGTCTCCGCGCAGTCGCCGCCCTGAAGCAGGAACGCCTTGCCCTCGCAGACCAGCGCCAGCCGCTCGCGCAGCCCGTCGACCTCATAGGGCGCGACGATCGGCGGGACGCTGTGCAATACGCCACACACCTCGGCGACCTCGGCCTGGTTGGACCAGGGCGGAGTCTGGGCGCGCGGCAGATCGCGCCAGTTGTCCAGCCCGAGGGTGTCAGCCTCGGGGGCGTTTGACGTCGGTACGGCGATTTCGAACCCCGGGTTGCGGAACCGGTGCCACTCCTGGCGCATGGCCAATAGCGTACCTATAGCCCGTTCGCGAACTGGTACGTGCTCGGCGGGTTCTGCTGCTGCGCCGCCGTCCCGTACACGACCGCGATCTCGTCGTGCGCGTGCAGGATCACCGAGCCGGGCGTTCCGGTGTACGGCTTCCCGTTCACGTACACCTTGAGCAGGCTGGTCCCGTCCGCCTTCAGCCCGCCGACGTGGTCGGTGCCGAGTGATACCTGCCACTCGCTGAAAAACTGCCCGAGGCTGAACTGCGCCCGGGTGGGCGACTCCACGTGGATCACGCCGGTCGTGTCGTGGGTGTGCAGCGGGCTGATCTGGTTGGCGGCCTCGTCGATACCGATCTCGGCGGGTACCGGCACCGGCTTGCCGTTGACGATCACGTCGAGGTGCGCGTGGATGTGCAGGGCCGTACCCTCCTGGCCCAGCATCGGCAGCCCGGCCGCCGCCACCGCCGCCGAAGCGTTCGCCGGCGCGGCCCAGGGTGGCAGGTTGTCCCGCCCGGCCGCGACGGTGGCGGGGACCGACGGGATGGCCGCCGCGGCGTTCTTCTTCGACTTCGAGGCGTGGTTGAGGACGAACACGTCGAGGACCACGAAGCCGGCGACGACCACGATGGCGGCCGCGATGATCCACAACCGGCGCAGCCGCGCCTCTCGCTGCTTGCGCTCCAGTTCCGCCTTTGCCACGGCAAGCCGCACGCGCTTCTCGTCGGCGCGCGTCGGCAGCCCGGCCTTGGTGCGCCGGTTGGGATTGGGCGCCTTGGTCGCGGTGTCTGCTTTGGGAGGTTTACCAGGCACGGCGCAACGATAGCGCGGCTGAGGCACCCGCGGCGTCGCTCGCTCCGCTTCGACTCCGACGCCGTGACACCCGCGGCGTCGCTCGCCCCGCTTCGACTCCGACGCGTTAGTCCGGTACGCCGCGGCGCACCCGCACCGGCGGCCGGGCCGACCAGGGAAAGTCGATCCAGCGGTCGGTATGCCGCCACACGTACTCGCAGCTGACCAGCGAGTGCGGCTTCTCGTAGATGACCGCGCAGCGCACCTCCGCCACGTGGTCCCGGCAGAAGTCGCGGACCAGCCGCAGCGTCGCCCCGGTGTCGGCGACATCGTCGGCGACCAGCACGCGCGCCCCGGCGAGGTCGACGACATTGGGCACCGGCGGCAGCATGACCGGCATGTCCAGGCGCTGGTCGACGCCGGTGTAGAACTCCACGTTCATCACGTGCAGGTTCTTCACGTCCAGCGCGTAGCCGAGCGCGCCGGCCACGAACAGGCCACCCCGGGCGATCGACAGGATCAGGTCGGGCACGAAGCCGTCCGCGTCCACCTGGACCGCCAGTTCCCGCCCGGCCTCGCCGAACCGCTCCCAGCTCAGTACTTCCCGCTCGTCAGGCATCGGGCGCATGGTATCGGGCGCGCCATGCCCGCAGCATGGCGCGCCCGCCTCGGATGATCAGTCGAGCAGTTCTGTGACGGTACCGGCACCGACCGTCCGGCCGCCCTCCCGGATCGCGAAGCCGAGCCCGACGTCCATCGCGACCTCGCGCCCAAGCTCAACCGCGAACGTGGCCCGGTCGCCCGGCAGCACCATCGGTACCCGAAGACTGTCCGCGGCGTCGCTCGCCAGGTCGATCGTGCCCACCACGTCGGTGGTGCGGAAGAAGAACTGTGGCCGGTAGTTGGTGAGGAACGGGGTGTGCCGGCCGCCCTCGGCCGCGGTCAGCACGTACGCCTGCGCCCGGAACCGCCGGTGCGGGGTGAGGCTGCCGGGCCGGCTGACGACCTGGCCGCGCTGTACCTGCTCGCGCCGTACCCCGCGCAGCAGTACGGCCGCGTTGTCGCCCGCCTGCGCCTCCGCCAGCACCTTGCCGAACATCTCCAGGCCGGTGCAGACCGTCGACAGCGACGGCCCGAGCCCGACGATCTCGACCGGGTCCCCGATCTGCAGCAGGCCGCGCTCCACCGCACCGGTGACGACCGTGCCGCGTCCGGTGATCGACAGCACGCTCTCGATGGGCATGAGGAACGGCCGGTCCAGCGAGCGCGCCGGGGTCGGCACGTACTCGTCGACCGCCGCCATCAGCGCGAGGATCGACCGTACCCACCGCTCCTCACCGGCGAGCGCGCCGAGCGCGGATACCGGTATCACCGGCACCTCCGAGCCGGGGAACCCGTACCGCGACAGCAGCTCGCGCACCTCCAGCTCGACGAGCTCCAGCAGGTCCGGGTCGTCCATCGTGTCGGCCTTGTTCAGCGCGACGACGAGGTACGGCACCCCGACCTGCCGGGCCAGCAGCACGTGCTCGCGGGTCTGCGGCATCGCGCCGTCCTGTGCCGATACGACCAGGATGGCGCCGTCCACCTGGGCCGCTCCGGTGATCATGTTCTTCACGTAGTCGGCGTGCCCGGGCATGTCGACGTGCGCGTAGTGCCGCGCCGGCGTGGCGTACTCCAGGTGCGCGATGTTGATCGTTATGCCGCGCAGGACCTCCTCGGGCGCCCTGTCGATGTGCTCGAAGGAGACGTACCTGTTCCCCTCCGGGTACCGCTCCGCGAGCACCTTCGTGATCGCGGCGGTGAGGGTGGTCTTGCCGTGGTCGATGTGACCCATTGTTCCGATGTTGAGGTGCGGTTTGTTCCGCACGAATTGGCTCTTGGCCATGTTCCGGCTCCCTGTGTCGTGGTTGGTGGAAACACAGGACCCTGGCCGGACCCCCGACGATAGGGGGTGTCCGGTGCGCCGGCACCCTCCTCCGTCGGTCCTGCTACTGCGGGAGGAGGGTCACCGTCGGGCGCCGTCCGCGAGTAGCAGAGAGGCCGCCGACATCGATGTGGCGCCGATGGGCGCCAGCAGGTCGGCGGAGAGGAACATGCGATGAGGGTACGGGCGGCAGGCGCCCGGGCGCAGCCGGTTTAATCCAGCGCGGATACCGGGCGCCGGCCGGCGAACCCGCAGTCCACCCGGTGGTACCACGCGATGTCCGGGTCGCCCTCCAGCCAGCACCAGTACACAGGTACCCCGTCGATCTCGCCGGGGAAGTCGAGCAGCAGCGGCGCGTACCCCTTCACGTCCGCACCCTGGCCGGCCAGGTATTCGAGGTCGCTGAAGAGCCGGGCCTCCAACGCCTTCGCCTCGGCCAGCCCGCCCAGCGGACTGGTTTGGTCGCGCTCCAGGTCGACGCGCAACTCGGTGAGGTCGGCGCGCAGCGCGATGACCCCCTCGATACGCGGGCGCAGCGCCGCGAGCGCGAGCCGAGCGTCGGAGAGGGTCAGCACGACAGAACCTTAAGCCTGCTCCGCGATCTCGCGGGCCCGGTCCCGAGCGGCCTCCAGGGCGGCGAGCAGCGCGGCGCGTACGCCGTGGTTCTCCAGTTCCCGGATGGCGCTGATCGTGGTACCGGCCGGCGAGGTCACCGCCTCGCGCAGCTTCACCGGGTGCTCCCCCGACTCGCGCAGCATGATGGCCGAGCCGATCGCGGTCTGCACGATCAGGTCGTGCGCCACCTGGCGCGGCAGGCCGAGCAGGATGCCGGCGTCGGTCATCGCCTCGACCAGGTAGTAGAAGTACGCCGGCCCGGAGCCGGAGAGCGCGGTCACCGCGTCCTGCTGCGACTCGGGTACCCGGATGGTCCGGCCCAGCGGCGCGAACATCTCCTCGGCCAGTGCGAGGTGCGCGGAGCTCGCGAACGGTCCCGCCGAGATCGCCGACATCGCCTCGTCGACGAGGGCGGGCGTGTTCGTCATGACCCGCACCACGGGCGTGCCCTCCGGCAGCCATTTGGCGAAGAACGACGTGGGCAGGCCGGCGCAGAGCGACACGACCAGCTTTCCGGCCGGCACCTTCGGGCCCAGGTCGGCAAGGAGCGCGCCGGCATCCTGCGGCTTGACCGCGACGGCGAGCACGTCGGCCTCGGTAACGGCGGTCTCGTTGTCGACCACCCGGATCCCGTACCGGCCGGTCAACTCGAGTGCCCGATCGGCCCGTCGGGTGGTGGCCAGCAGCCGCCCGACGGGCCAACCCGAGCGCAACAGCCCGGACAGCAGTACCTCGCCGATCTTGCCGGCGCCCAGTACCGCGACGGTGTGCACGTCAGGACCCAAAGAACACCTCGGCCTCGGTGTACCGCTCGACCGGTACGGTCTTCAGCTCGCGGGTCGCCTCCTTCAGCGGTACCCGCGCGATCTCGGTACCGCGCAGGGCCACCATCTTGCCGAAGTCGCCCTCGTGCACCGCGTCCATCGCCTGCAGGCCGAACCGGGTCGCGAGTACCCGATCGAACGCGGTCGGGGTACCGCCGCGCTGGATGTGGCCCAGCACCACGGTACGGGCCTCCTTGCCGGTACGCGCCTCCAGCTGCTCGGCCAGCCACTGCCCGATGCCACCCAGCCGTACGTGCCCGAACGCGTCCAGCTCCTGTTTGTGCAGCTGCATCTGGCCGTCGAGCGGGGCGGCACCCTCGGCCACGACGACGATCGGCGCGTACTGGGTCTGGAACCGCTTCTCGACGTACGCGGATACCTCGTCGACGTCGAACTTGCGCTCGGGCAGCAGGATCACGTTGGCGCCGCCGGCGAGCCCGGCGTGCAGCGCGATCCAGCCGGCGTGCCGCCCCATCACCTCGACCACCAGGGTCCGGTGGTGGCTCTCCGCCGTCGTGTGCAGCCGGTCGATCGCCTCCATCGCGATGTTGACCGCGGTGTCGAAGCCGAACGTGTAGTCGGTGGCGCCCAGGTCGTTGTCGATCGTCTTCGGTACCCCGACGACCTTCACACCCAGCTCGTCGAGCTTGGTGGCGACCCCGAGGGTGTCCTCGCCGCCGATCGCGACCAGCGCGTCCACGCCGAGCTCCGCGAGGTTCGCCTTGATCCGCTCGACGCCCCCCTCGATCTTGAAGGGGTTGGTCCGCGAGGAGCCGAGGATCGTGCCGCCCCGAGGCAGGATGCCGCGCACCTCGGCGACGCCCAGCGGCTTGGTGAGGCCCTCCAGCGGTCCCCGCCAGCCGTCCCGGAACCCGACGAACTCGTGCCCGTAGGTGGTGACCCCCTTGCGTACCACCGCTCGGATCACCGCGTTGAGGCCTGGGCAGTCGCCGCCTCCGGTCAGCACTCCGATACGCATGATCTGGTCGTCCTCCAATGTCGGGTCGCGAGTCGGCCGCCACCGAGGCCCGGCTCGGGCCTCGCGGTCAGGCGGTCGCAGTTCCGGTTAGATTGTGTGCCCGGCGACGTCCGGCCGAGCGTGGCCCGGATCGATCGGCGACGCTGCCGCTCCGGTCGGGTTACCCCTGCGCACTTTAGCCTCCTCAAGCGCCGGCGACCGCGCCGCCCCCGGGGTCTCAGCTCGGCCGCGGCACCGCCGAAAGCGCCCGCCAGCGGGCCAGGTTGTGGCGCGCATCCACCAGCGCGTCGTGCCTGCCAGAGGCGTCGGGCAGCGGTGGCCGGCCGCGGTCATCCCAGAGCTGGCGAAGATCCTTCGTGAAGCGCGGGATATCCCGGGGCAGTGCCGGCATCGGTCCCCACAGCTGCGCGAGGGCGACGTGGTCGTACGCGGCGTACCACGCCCACAGTTCGATCTCCTCGCCGGCCCGCTCGCGCAGCGGCGCGACGAGGAACGCGTACAGGTCCTCGCGGATACGCTCCCGGGTGCGCCAGGCCGGGTCGGCGGGCGAGGGGAGCTTGTCCAGCACGTTGCGGCGTACCCACGGCACGGCGCGTGCGGCGTCGAACTCCGTGGAGACCGCGTAGAACTCGCGGCCCTGCTCATCGACCACACCGATCGACACGAGCTCGACGGTGCGGCCGTCCTCGATGAACTCGCAGTCGTAGAAGTACCGGTACGTCACCGCGCCATCCTGCCAGGCCGGCGCGGGCGGCTACGCCTGGGTGAGGGCGGCCAGCGCGTCCCGCGCCTCGTGCAGCCCCAACCAGGCCCGCTCGGCGTCGTCCGGACGCTCCGCGATGCGCCGGGCGCAGCGCTCCGCCCGCCGCGCCCACCGGCACCGCAGCACCACCTGGAGCGCCGTTTCGATCTCCGCCGCCGACAGGGGCCCGGCCGAGCGGTACCCGTCGAGCAGGTCGTGCGCGCGCTCCGGCCCGCCCGCGTAGGCGACCGCGTTGGCCACGTCGAACATCAGCAACCCGACCGCGACACTGTCCCATCCGATCAGAGCCGTGCGGCCGGTATGCGGATCCAGGCGGAACGACCCGGGCTGCGGATCGCCGTGTACCACGCCGTAGGTGAGCTGCTCGGTGACGGTGAGCCGGACCAGCCCGGCGCTCGCGGCGGCGACGGCCGGACGCAGCCACGGTTCGAGGGACAGGTGCGGCAGGTCCGGGTTGAGCGGCCGGAGCCGGACCAGGTGCGGTTGGCTGAACCCGGCCAGGCCACGGTGAACGGCGCCGAGCAGGTCACCCATCCAGAGCTGGTCGACGGGGTCGGCCGCGTCCAGCCCGCGCCCCGGCACGTACCGCAGCACGGCGAGTGCCCCTTCGGGTACGGGTACCGCGAGCAGGCCGTCGACCGACCACACCGGGCCACCCACGGCGACCCCGATCCGTTCGAGGTGCTCGGCGACAGAGAGGCTCGCCTGGAACTGCTGGTACCCGGACTCGGGTACCAGCTTCGCGACGTACCGGTCGTCCCCGATCGTCACCAGCCACGTCGTCGCCCGCTCCGATGTGGACAGCGGCGCGCACTCGTCGGGCGTCAGCTGCCACCGCGTGCGCAGCGCGGCGCGGATCTGGTCATCCGGGACCACCGCCCGATTATCGCGCCCAGCCAGTTGGTCGCACCCGGCGGCGACCCGGGACCAGCCGAACCGGTCGTCGATGCCAGCCAATTGGTGCTGCCAGCTCCCCTAACGCATCGTCCGAGGGGTGAACCGGGCGTTTCGTTACCGACCCGCGCTCGCCTACCTCAGGTGTGACCAGCTACTCTGCCTCGCGATGGTGTGTGGTGTGACGCTATCGCAACTGGGTGTGCATGGGGGTGTACATCCTGCCACGAAAACGTCATGATCTATTTAGTCGGCCGAAGCTGGTGCAGTTCGGCTGGGTCTGACCGGGGAGGGGTTTGGCCCGTGGATGGACGGCTGCCGGAGCCCGGCGACGCGCTGACCGGCGTCCCTCTGTTCGCCTCCCTCGAACCTGAGGTGCGGCAGAGGGTGATCGCCGCCGCCGTCCCTCGCACGTACCGCAAGGGTCAGCTGCTGTTTGTGGAAAACGATCCCGGCGAATCCCTGATCGTGCTGCGTCGCGGCGCCGTCGCGGTGTTCCGCACCTCGCCCACTGGCGAGCGCGCGGTGCTCAACGTGATGCGGCCGCCCGAAGTGCTCGGCGAGGTGTCCCTTCTGGACGGTGCCGCGCGCTCCGCATCCGCGGAGGCGATCGAGGACACCTCGGCGCTCGCGCTGTCCCGTGGCGCCTTCATCGAGCTGGTTCACGCCAACTCGCGCATCCTCGACGCGGTGATGCGCTCGCTCGGCACGCTCATCCGCCGCCTGACCGACCAGAACGCCGACCACGTCTTCCTGGACCTGCCCGGCCGGGTCGCCAAGACGCTGGTACGCCTCGCCGGGGACAGCCAGGCACCGATGATCACCATTGAGCTCAACCAGAGCCAGCTCGCGGAGATGGCGGGCGGCTCGCGGCAGAGCGTCAACCAGGCGATCGGCTCCTTCGCCAACCGGGGCTGGCTGCGCACCGAGGGGCGGCGCATCGTCATCCTCGACCTCGCCGCGCTGCGCCGCCGGGCCGGCATGGCGGACCGGTAGCGGGTGTTGCTGGCCAATCCGGCCTTCCGCCGGTACTGGCTCGGCCGGCTCACGTCGTACGCGGGCGACCAGATCGCGCACACCGCACTGCTGATCGCGGTCTTCGCCGGGCGGGGCGCGACAGCCGTGGGGCTGCTGCTGCTCGCCGGTACCGCACCGCGCCTGCTGGGTCCGGTGCTGGGCGCGCTCGCCGACCGGTACAACCAGCGCCTGCTCATGGTGGGCTGCGACCTCGGGCAGGCCGCGCTGTACCTGGTGCTCGCGCTGACCGGCCCGCCGCTGCCGGTACTGCTGGTGCTGATCGCCGCCACCACCACGCTCGCCACCCTGTTCACGCCGTCGGGGCGCAGCCTGCTGCCGCGCATGGTCGGCCTGTCCAACATCCCGACCGCCAACGCGCAGCTCGCGGTCGCCATCAACATCGGCATCGCGGCTGGGCCCGCGCTGGGTGGGGTACTCCTCGCCTGGCTCGGGCTGACCGGGACGCTGCTGGTCAACGTGGCCACGTTCACAACGTCGGCCGTGCTCATCGCGGCGGGCCGGCTGGCGCCGCCCGAGGAGCCGGCGACCGCGGAACCCGAGGAAACCTTCACCGACGGCCTGCGCGGCGGGCTCGCCGTGGTGTGGGGCGATCCGGTGGTACGGGCGGTCTGCGTCGCGTTCTTCCTCAGCGTGGTCTTCGCCGCGCTGGACAACGTCGCGGTCATCCCGCTGGGCCTGACGAACCTGCGGGCGAGCCCGGCGCTCGTCGGCACGCTGGGCACCGCGTTCGGGGTCGGCATGATCGTGGCACCGCTGCTGCTCGCCCGGCTCATGCGCCGCCACCCCCGGCTCGCCGCGAGCTTCGTGCTCTACGCGGCGCTGGCCGGCTTCGGCGCTGGTACCCTGCTCACCGGTCTCAGTCCGGTGCTGGCGGTCGCGCTGGCCGGGCAGGCGCTCGCGGGTGCCGGCAACGGCTGGCAGAACGTCGCCAACGACACGCTGATCCAGCAGCACGTACCCCAGCACCGGCTCGGTACGGTCTTCGGCACCGTCTACACCTTCCCGTACGCGGCCGCGGCCGTCGCGTACGGGATCGGCGGTCCGCTGCTCGCGTGGGTCGGGCCGCGCTGGGTGCTCGCCATCTCCGGCGTGGGCGTGCTGCTCACGCTCGCCCTCGCGTACCCGATGCTCGCCGCCGCCCGGCGCGGCGCGGCGCGCACCGTCCCGCCCATGGCCGGGCCCGACACCGCCGTGGCGACCTCGGGCCCGGGCTGAGCCCGCCTACTCCCCGGCCCTACTCGTCGGCCTGGTCCTCGGCCTCTTCGTTGTCGTCGTCCGTGCCCGGCTCGTCGCCCGGGCCGACCCACGATCCTGTCCCGTCATCCTCGACGCCCGGCCCGACCCAGTCGGGGCCCGCGCCTTCACCGTTGTCGACCACGCCCAGCTCCTCCAGTTCGGCGAGGGTGACCACGTCGATGTCGACGATCTCGCCAGCGCCATGCACCGCACCCGCCGGATCGGTCCAGGCGGCGGCCAGTCGCACGTACACCTCTGCGCCCCTCTGTTCACACGACCCGGGAATCGTCGCACTCTATCCGGCGAAACAGCCGATCGGTGTCCCTTGTCGACTTGCCGGCACCTTGGCCCAGCCTGAACAGCGTGCCACCATACTGGACGCTGGTACTGGCCAAACCCACACGGAGAAGCCGATCCAACCCATTTGCACCAACTGCGGCCGGGCCGCCGAGCCGACCGATCGGTTCTGCGGTGGGTGCGGTGTGAGCCTGCGCAAGACGTGCGGCAACTGCGGCCGCGGTGTCGAGCCGGGCACCGCCTTCTGCACAGGGTGTGGCAGCGCGCTCGGCGAGGTACCCGCGCTGCGCCTGGAGGACCGCCGCCGGGTCAGCGTCCTGTTCATCGACGTCGTGGAGTTCACCGGGTACGCCGAGACGATCGACCCCGAGCAGGTACGGGTCATGCAGAACAACTACTTCGGCACGGTGCGGCGGGTGATCCGCCAGTACGGCGGGGTGGTCGAAAAGTACATCGGCGACGCCGTGATGGCGCTGTTCGGCGCGCCCGTCGCCACCGAGAACGACGCCCTGCGCTGCGTACGCGCGGGGCTGGAACTGCAGCGGGTACTGGGCCACTCCGGCGCGGACGGCACCGCCCTGCACTTCCGGGTCGGCATCGCCACCGGCGAGGCGCTGGTGGACATCGCCGCCGCGCACGACGGCGGCCAGGCGATCGTCGCCGGCGACGTGGTGAACACGGCGGCCCGGCTGCAGGCCGTCGCACCGGCCGGCGGCGTCTACGTCTGCGCGACGACCCAGGCGGCCACCAGTCACGACATCGAGTACGAGGAGCAGGCGCCGGTCGTGCTGCGGGGCCGCTCGCAGAGCAGCCGGGTGTGGCTCGCGATCGCCGCACGGGCCAGCCGGCCCGAGGGCGGCAACGCGGAGAGCACCCCGATGGTGGACCGCGAGCACGAGCGGGCTTTGCTGATCAACGCCCTGCACCGCACCGTACGCAACCGGGTACCGCAACTGATCACGGTCTTCGGCGAGGCCGGTATCGGCAAATCCCGGCTGCTGCGCGAGCTGGCCAGGCACGCCTCCCGGCTGGTCGACCCGCCGGTCACCTGGCTCGTCGGGCACTCCCCGCCGTTCGGGGAGGACGTCACCTTCGCCGCGCTCGCCGACATCGTGAAGGCCAGCGCCGGCATCCTCGACTCCGACGACGAGACGACCGCCCGCAGCCGGTTGGAGGAGGTGCTGGCCGAGCTCGCCGACGCGCACGAGGCGCTGCGCCTCGCCGACGCCCTCGGCCCGCTGCTGGGCCTGCCTGGTTCCCGGCTGGCGTCCGCCGAGACCGAGGGGGCATGGCGGCGCTTCGTGCTGCTGATGGCGGCCCGGCGCCCAACCGTGCTCGCCTTCGAAGACCTGCACTGGGCCGACGAGGGGATGCTGCGCTTCATCGAGATGCTCGGCGCGTCAGCCCGCGACCTGCCGCTGCTCATCCTGTGTACGGCCCGGCCCGTACTGCGCGACCAGTACCCGCGCTGGACCAACACGATCAGCGGCACCGTGTCGATCTCGCTGACCCCGTTGCGGGACAGCGACATCAGCACCATGTACTCGCTCATGTTCGGCCAGGCGTTCGCGGCGAAGGCACCGTACCCGCTGGTCGAGCTCGCCGACGGCAATCCGCTGTACGCGCAGGAGTACGTGCGGATGCTGGTCGAGGGCGGGGTACTGCGCGCCGTTGGTCCACAGTGGACTTCCGACGGACAGGAAGCGCCACCGATGCCCGACAACGTGCAGGCGGTCATCGCCAACCGGCTGGACCTGCTGGATCCGGCCGACCGGGCAGTGCTGCAGGCGGCCGCGGTGGTCGGCCGGGAGTTCTGGCCGGGCGCGGTGGCGGCGGCGGTCGGGCGCCCGGTCGAGGCGGTGGAGTGGGCGCTGCGCCGGCTGGCCCAGCGCGACCTGATCCAGGAGATGGCATCGTCCAAGATGGCGGATCAACTGGAGTACCGGTTCCGGCACGTACTCGTCCGCGACGTGTGCTACCAGCGCCTGCCCCGCGCCGAGCGGGTCGCCCGGCACCAGCGCACCGCGGACTGGCTGGAGGCGGTATCGGGCGGCCGGCAGACCGACCTCGCGGAGGTACTCGCCAACCACCGCTGGGCCGCGCACGAGATCGCCCGTACCCTCGGCGCGGATCCGGCACCGTACGCGCATCCGGCCCGGGTGGCGATGCAGAAGGCGGCCCGGCGGGCGTACGCGCTGCACGCCATGGACACGGCGGCGCAGTGGGTGGCCCGGGCGCGGGGCCTGAAGCTCGACGACGATCCCGCGCTCGACCTGTTCGCCGCCGAACTCGAGTTCTACCGCGACAGCGACGTGTTCCTCGCCGGCGGCGGGGCGGAGCGGCTGGCCATGCTCGCCGGGACGCTGTTCTCGGCGGGGCGGCGGGCCGAGGCCGCGCACGGGTACACGCTGCTCGGTACGGTCGCCTGGACGTGCGCGGACCGGGCCGGCACGCTGCGCTACCTGGACCAGGCCGTGGAGCTCTACGCCGACCTGCCCGACACCGAGGAGAAGGCGGAGGCGCTGCACGAGCTGGCGCGGGTACACATGCTCAACTTCGAGCACGAGCCGGCGATCGCGGCGGCGAACGCGGCGGCGGAGATGGCCGAGCGGCTCGGTCTGGTCGAGGTCCGGGCGAACTCCCGGATCACGCTCGCCACCGGCCGGTACGCGATCGGCGACCCGTCGGGCTTCGCGGCGCTCGCCGACATCACCGAACACTGCCGCCGGCACGGGCTGTCCAGCCGGCGGCGGGCCGTGCAGAACCTCGCCTGGGCAACCCTCGAGGAAGGCGACATCGCCGGCTCCGACCGGCTGCTCGACGAGCACCGCGGCATCGACCTGGCCGGCAACCACGGCCTGTCGACGAAGTTCGCCCGGGAGTGCCAGCAGGCGTACTTCAACGGCGACTGGGGTACCGCGATCGACGCCGCGGCCGTCTCGATGAGCCAGCCCAGCACGGAGTGGGACCACCACGTGCCGCAGTCGGTGTGGCTGCGCCTGCTGCGCGGCGAGCGGCTGGCCAGCGACACCGGTCCGGACGCCATCGACCAGGCCGTCGACGCCGCCCGGCGCAGTGGCTTCCACCGCGTCCTGCGCTCGACGCTGGCGCACGCGGCGCTGTGCCGGGCCCTGCAGGACCGGGCCGGGGCGGCCACCGCGCTGCTCGCGGAGCTCGACGAGGACTGGTCGACGACGCGCATGCTGGCGTGGGGCGAGTGGGTGGCGGCCGCGGCCAACGCCGGGGCCGCGCTCGGCGGCGACCAGGCGACGCGGGTACGGGCGATGCTGGAGCGCAGCGCCCGGCACACGCCGTGGATACGGGCGGCGGTGGCGACGCTGTCCGGTGTGCTCGCCGGCGACCCGGAGCAGCACCTGCACGCCGCCCAGCTCTACGCGGAGATGGGCAACGCGACCGACCGGGTGCTCGCGCAGGCGGCGGCGGTACGGGCGCTGATCGCGTCCGGCCAGCCGGAGCGCGCCGTACCCATCGCCGCCGAGGTCACCGCGTTCGCCGAGCGCAACCGGGCCGTACGCCTGCTCGACGGGCTGGGCTGATCAGGCCGCGACCGGCGTCGTGGCGGTGGGCTGCTCCTTCTCCTGCCCCGACTTGACCTTCTGCGCGTACACGTCGACGTACTCGCGGCCGGACAGCTCCATCAGCTCGTACATGATCTCGTCGGTCACCGCCCGCTCGATGAACCGGTCCCCCGCCATGCCCTGGTACCGGGAGAAGTCCAGCGGCTTGCCGAAGCGGATGTGCGGGCGCAACAGCCGGGGCAGTTTCTTGCCGGGTGGCTGGATCTCGTCGGCGTTGAGCATCACGACCGAAATGACGGATGCGCCGCTTTCCAGGGCAAGCCGGGCCACGCCCGTCTTTCCCCGGTAAAGGCGCCCATCAGGCGATCTAGTGCCTTCCGGATAGATACCGAAGAGCTTGCCCTCGCTGAGAATGCGCAGCCCGGTATCGATCGCGGCCTGCGCCGCCCGCCCGCCCGAGCGGTCCACCGGGATGGTGCCGGTACCGACGAAGAACATCCGGACCAGGAAGCCGCGCAACCCCTTGCCCGTGAAGTACTCGGCCTTGGCCACGAACGTGACGCGGCGCTTGACCATCAGCGGCATGAAGATCGAATCGGCGAAGGACAGGTGGTTGCTCGCGATGATTGCGGAACCGTGCCGGGGTACGTTCTCGCGCCCCTCGACACGAGGCCGGAAGATCAACCGCAGCCATGGGCCGAGGATGACGTACTTCAGCAGCCAGTAGACCACGCACGCCCCTTCCAGTGACGCAGCCAAAGCGGGATGGCACCCCGGTCGTCAATGACGCGCGCAATGAGCCTACGAAGCGAATACGGCACACCACAACGCACTCCCCTAACAAGCGCCGCCGTGTCACGATTCAAGCCGGAGACTGCGTTCGCTCAGGGGAGGTCCAGGTGGCATCGGGCGGTGCCCGCCGGGGACGGCGGGACAACGGGCTCGTCGCCGCTGCCTACGCGGCAGCCGGCGACGTGGACCCCAGGGTCGGCGAACACCTCCTCGACGTACTGGGGCTGCGCGGCATCGCCGCGTACCTGCAACCCGCCGCCGACCTGCACCCGATCACCCGCACCACGACCCTGCCCAGCCCGCCCACCGACCGGCTGTGGGTCGACCGCGAGCACCTCGACACCGCGCGCGACTACCTCGCGCAGCTGACCAGCGCCGACCTCACCGGCACGGACGACGACGCGGAGATCGACGAGACCTTCGCGGGCATCGTCGCCGGGTTCGACGTGCAGATCGCCGCGGACCAGGCGCCCTGGCCGGAGGCGGAGGACGTGGCCGAGGAGGAGTCCACCGGCGAGGCCGCGCTGCCCCGCTGGACGCGCACCACCGTCGAACTGCCGCCGCCCGAGGTGGCGCTGCTGGACGGACTGGACACGTTCGGCGCCGGCCTGCCCGACGAGGACGAGGAAGGGTACACACCGCCGCCGCCCCCGCCGCTGCCGCGACTGTCGCCGGTGGCGATCGTGTCGATCCTGTCGATCGTGGCCGGCCTGGTGCTGTTCTTCAACCCTGGCCTGCTCGGCGTCCAGGAGAACCTCACGATGGTGATCGGCTTCGCCGGCATCCTCGCCGGGTTCATCGCGCTGGTCTGGCGGCTGCGCTCCGGCAACGACGACGATACGGACGACCCCGACGACGGCGCCGTCGTCTGAGGTTGCCGCAGAGTCAGCCCTTGTCGAGCCAGTCCAAGATCGCGTCCAGCGGCTCGTGCCAGCGGGCGTCCAGCATCAGATCGTGACCCATGCCGGGAAACAGCAGCGGCGCGCCACCGTAGGCCCGGGCGGCGCGGGCCAGGGCCGCGCGCGAGACGATCCGGTCGTCCGGGCTGCCCACGACGAGCACCGGCGGGTCGCCGGCGGGACGCTCCAGAGCACCCGGGGCCAGCAGCTGCAGCTGCGCCAGCGGCGCCGCCCGGCCCAGCCGGGAGGCGTACCCGCGGGCCGTAGCGGTCTCCAGCTCCCGGCTGAACAGCTGCCCGCGCCGCGGCCGTAGCGCGCCGCCCAACAGCGCCGGCCCGGTACCGAACGGGTTGGCGACGAACGCGCTGGCCGCCATCCGCAGTCCACCCAGGACCGGCGCGACCAGCACCCCCGCCCGCGCCGGATAGCGCGCCATCGCCTTCGCGACGACGAGGGCGCCGGCGCCGTGCCCCACCAGCACCGCCTGCCGGGGCAGGCTCGCCGCCACCTGGACCACGTCGTGAACGTATGCGCGCAGCGTCGTCCGCCGCGCCGAGCCGCTCGTACCGTGGCCGCGCAGGCTCAGCGCGTGCGCCGGGAAGCCCCGCGCCGCCGTACGCTCCAGCCAGTGCTCGGAGAAGGCCCAGGCGCCATGCCCGAACCCGGGTACGAACAGCACGGGCGGGTGCGGCTCGTCCAGTACGGACGGCACGGAGCGCACCTCCCGGGGTACCGGTCGGGGCGGGTACGCCCACTCCAGCGAGCGTACGATCTTGGTGCGGCTCACGTCACCGGCTCCAGCTGGTCGAGGGCCTTCTGAAGCGCCCGCAGGTACACGATGTGGTCGACCTCGAACCAGTGTCGGGTGGACTCCTTCACCGACGCCGCGGTGAGCCTCTTCGGCGAGGCGCGCAGCGTCTGCGACCAGAACGTGGCGGCCCGGTCCGGTGCCGACTCGCGCAGCCGCAGCCACCGGGCGATCGCCACCGTCTGCCAGTGCATGAGGGAGAAGACGCCGGAGTCGGGCTGGAGCAGCCCGGCGACGAACAGCGTCGGGTGTTGCTGGGCGAACGCGTGCAGGTACAGGTGGGGCTGCCCGTTTGCGTCGACGCCGATCAGGTCCGGCGCGAGGAACTCGAAGCGGGGCAGGTACCCGGTGGCCATCACGACCAGGTCCGGTTCGATCGTCTCCCCGTTCACCAGCTCGACGCCGGTACGGGCGAACCGGCGCACGTCGGGTACGGGGACGATCGCGCCGTGGCCGATGTAGTAGACGAGGAGGCTGTTCACGATCGGATGCGTCTCGTAGATCCGGTGGTCCGGTCGGGGCAGGCCGAACCGGGTCAGGTCACCGACGCCGCGCCGCAGTACCCGCTGCACCAGCCACTGCCGGATGCGCAGCGGCAGCCGCAGCGCCCGTACCAGATCGCCGACCTGGTCGGCCGGGCGCCCGGACAGGTACTTGGGCGCGTACCAGTAACCCCGCCGGGTCGAATGCCAGCAGCGCGCCGCCTGCTGGGCTGCCTCGACCGCGATGTCGCAGCCGGTGTTGCCCCCGCCGACCACGAGGACCTTGCGCCCGCGCAGCTGGGCGGCGTCCTTGTATGCCGAGGCGTGGATCACCTCGCCCCGGTACCCGGCGAGCTCCTCGTACGCGGGCAGCTTCGGCGACCAGTTGTGCCCGTTGGCGACCACCACGGCGGCGTACCGCTGGGTGCGCTCGGCGCCGCCGCGCGCCCCCCGGGTCGTCACGTCCCAGTATCCGCCCTCGGCCGGCTCGACCCGGGTGACCTCGGTACCGAACCAGACGTGCTCGCGCAGCCCGAAGTGCTCGCAGTACCGCTCCAGGTAGCTGTGCACCTGGGCGTGGTGCGGGTAGTCGGGCCAGTCGTCCGGCATCGGGAAGTCGGGGAACTGGGTGACCGGCTTGGACGAGACGAGGTGGGCGCTGGCGTAGACCGGGCTGCGCGAGTGCCGCCAGTTCCAGGCGCCGCCCACGCCGGTCTCCCGCTCGAAGCAGTCGACGGCGAAGCCCTGCTCGCGCAGGTTCTTGATCGCGGCGAGGCCGCTGGCTCCCGCACCGATCACGCAGACGGTCTCGCCCCGGTCGTACACCGGCCGGTCGGCCCGCCAGATCGAGGCCGTGGCGCCGGTGGCCTCCCAGTTGGTCGACTCCGACGCGCCCGTCACGCATTCCTCCTCGAACTATCCAGAACCCGGCGCGGTCATCTTCGTGGCTGCGCCGGGCGCTTGTCCACCCCGGATAACGCTGCGCCGGAGCCGGCCGGTACGTCCAGGTCGACCACGATCGGGAGGTGATCGCTGGCCCGGCGCGCGGCCGGAGTGGCAAGGACCCGGTAGCTCGCGACTCGTACCGCGGGGTCGGCGAGTACCGCGTCGATGCGGCGGCTCGGGCTCGCCGCCGGGAAGGTGGGTGCGGGGCCATCGGGCGAACCGTCGACCAGACCGGCGCCGAGCGCCTGCCAGGCCGGCCCGCCGGGCGGCTCGTTGAGGTCCACGCCGAGGATCACGGGTACGCCGGGGCTCGCCTCGGCGATCGCCTTGGCCAGCCGGTCCGCCTGCGCCTGCCGCTCGGCCGCAGCGGTCGACAGGTGCGAGCCGGCCACCACGAACCGGACCGGACCGACGCTCGCGCTGGCGAAGGCGGCGCCCCGCAGGTGCCGGCCGGGGGTCAGCGGGAAGCGCAGGCACCAGGTCTCGTGTACCCGTACCCGGTGGCTGGTCAGGATCAGGTTGCCCATCGCGGTACCGCCACCCGCGGCGTAGAGCAGGTCGAGGTCGCGGGCGAGCGTGGCGCAGCGGGTACGCCAGCGCAGCCGCCGGGGCGCCTCCTGCGCGACGACCACGTCGGGTTCGGCCGCGCGGACCAGCGACCGCAGCGCGCCCTGGTCGCCGCGCAGGCCGTGCACGTTGTACGACAGCACCCGCAGCCGCACCGGTACCCCCTCAGAGGTGGCGGGCCAGGTCGGCCGCGCCCACCACGCCGGCGAGGTTGCCCAGCAGCGCGGGGCGCAGTTCGGCGTAGGGCAGCCGGCTGCGCAGGGCGAGCGCCTCGGTGTACGCCTTCCGCGAGGGAGCCATGAGCAGGTCGCCGGCGTCCACCACGCCGCCGCCGATCACGAGTACCTGCGGGTCGAGCACCTGGACGAGGTCGGCGAGGGCCTGCCCCAGCCAGTACCCGATCTGGTTGAACGCCTCGCACGCCGCGGGGTCGCCGACCTTGGCCGCGGCGGTGACCATCTCGCCCGTGATCGCCCCGGTATCGCCGCCGGCGAGATCCAGCAGCACCACCGCCTGGCTCGAATCGTCGGCGGCGAGGGCCCGCGCGAAGCGCACCAGCGCCTTGCCGCTCGCGTACTGCTCGATGCAGCCCAGCCGGCCGCAGCCGCACGGGTGCCCGTTGGGTACGACTAGCACGTGCCCGAGCTCGCCGGCCACACCGCTGGCCCCGCGCACCAGGTCGCCGCCGAGTACCAGGCCACCACCGATGCCGGTGCCCAGGGTGAACATCACCATCGAGTCGCGCGCGTCGGCGGCGGCACCGAACTGGAACTCGGCCCACGCCGCCGCGTTCGCGTCGTTCTCCACCACGACCGGTACCCGCACGTGCCGGGCGACCTCGTCGCGCAGCGGCTCGTCGCGCCAGGCGAGGTTGGGTGCGAACAGCACCGTCGCGCGGTCGGCGTCGATCCAGCCGGCGGCGCCGATGCCGATCGCCTCCACCTCGTGCGTGGCGGTCAGCTCGTTGACCACCTCGACGACGCGCTCCACCATCAGCGGTGGATTGTCGGCCGGGCTGTCGCGGCGGGCGTGGGCCAGCAGCGTGCCGTCCTCGTCCACGATGCCGGCGAGCACCTTCGTGCCACCGATGTCGACGCCGACTGTCAGGCCCATCGCGTACCTTTCCCTATGGTTTCGTACTGACCGGGGCTGGTCCGGTCAGGGCTCGCGCTGCGCTGGTACCGCCGCGTCGCGCAGCGCGCGCAGCAGCCCGACGACCCCCTCGGCGACGTCCGCGGCCCCGGTTGCGATCCGCTCGACGAGCTCCGGGTCGGGGTCGCGCAGCACGACGATCGCCCGGCACAGCGGGCAGCCGCAGCCCTCTTCGACGTGGTAAGCCATCCGGGACGCGGCGACGGACGTAGTGGCGAGCGCCGCCGCCACCAGCCGCTCCGCCTCCTCCCGCGCCGAACCGACGCTGCGCTCGCTCATGTCGATGACTCCACCCGGCGCTTGAGATCCTTGAGCGCGGAGTCCATGATCATTTTCTCGGCCTTGCGCTTGAACATGCCGAGCATGCCGATCGCCAACTCCACGGAGAGCGTGTACGTCACGGTGGCGGTGCCGTCGCCGTTGTCCGCGATGTCGTACGAGCCCTCCTGCGAGCGCTGGAGCTTGGAGGGCTCGGTCAGGTGCCACTGGATCCGCGAGAGGTCCGCCGCGTACTCGTACTCCAGCGTGTACTCGTCCGCGGCGATGCCGGCGTCGAGCACGAAGCGCACCCGGTACGCGTAGCCGTCCTCGTACTCTTCGAGCACCTCGACCGCCTTCACCGCCGAGACCCACTCCGGGTACCGCGGGAAGTCGCAGATGGCCGCGGCGATCCGCTCGGCCGGCGCGGCGATTCCGATCGACTGGGTGGACGTGTCCGCCATGCTGGGCAGGCTACCGTGTGGCCCGTGGGCGCCTCCGCCATAGGGTGAGCGGGGCGCTGTCGAGGAGGACGTGGTGCGTGAGTTCGCGGTACCGCCGGTCGCAACGATCGACGAGGCGGCAAACCTGACCGATCCGGTGTGGGACAACGCGGCCCTGGCGCCGCAGGCGGTACAGTTCGCGCGCCGTACCGCGGCCGGCTGGCAGGACGTGACGTGCGCCCAGTTCCGGGACGAGGTGGTGGCCCTGGCCGCCGGGCTGATCGCGAGCGGCGTGGCGCCGGGCGAGCGGGTCGGCCTCATGAGCAAGACGCGGTACGAGTGGACGCTGTTCGACTACGCGATCTGGTCGGCCGGCGCGGTGACGGTACCGATCTACGAGACGTCGAGCCCGGAGCAGATCCGCTGGATCCTCGCGGACTCGGGCGCGGTGGCCTGCGTCACCGAGACCGCGGCGCACACCAGCGCGGTACAGGCGCTGCGCGAGGCCGTACCGAACCTGCGCGACGTCTGGCAGATCGAGAACTCAGCCGTCGAGACCCTGCTAGCCGCGGGTACCGGGATCGGGCCGGAGCAGGTGGCGCAGCGCCGGCGTACGGCGAAGGCGGACGACCTGGCGACCATCATCTACACGTCGGGTACCACCGGGCGCCCCAAGGGCTGCATGCTCACCCACCGCAACATGTACTCGGACATCGCCAACGCGGTACCCGGCCTGCCCAATCTCTTCAACGAGGGCGCCTCGACGCTGCTGTTCCTCCCGCTCGCGCACTCCTTCGCGCGGTTGATCCAGATCGGGGTGGTGCAGGCCCGGTGCCGGATGGGGCACGCGCCCGACGTGAAGAACCTCGTCGCCGACCTGGGCGAGTTCCGCCCGACATTCGTACTGTCGGTGCCGCGCGTGTTCGAGACGGTCTTCAACACCGCCAAGCAGCGCGCGCACGCCGCCGGCAAGGGCGCGATCTTCGACCGGGCCGAGCAGACCGCGATCGCCTACAGCGAGGCGCTGGACAAGGGCGGTCCCGGCATCGGGCTGCGGCTGCGCCACGGCCTGTTCGACAAGCTGGTCTACGGCAAGTTGCGGGCCGCGCTGGGCGGAGAGTGCCGGGATGCGATCTCGGGCGGCGCACCGCTGGGCGACCGGCTCGCCCACTTCTTCCGGGGCATCGGCGTGACGGTCTACGAGGGGTACGGGCTGACCGAGACCTCCCCCGCCGTCGCCGTCAACCTGAAGGACGGGATGCGCATCGGTACGGTGGGCCGGCCGCTGCCCGGGGTCACGGTACGCATTGCGGACGACCGCGAGATCCTCGTCATGAGCGACATCGTGTTCCGCGGATACTGGAACAACGCCGAGGCCACCGCCGAGGTGCTGGATGGCGAGGGCTGGTTCCACACTGGCGACCTCGGCGAGCTCGACGAAGACGGGTACCTCAAGATCACCGGACGGAAGAAGGAGATCATCGTCACCGCGGGCGGCAAGAACGTGGCACCCGCGGTACTGGAGGACCGGCTGCGCGCCCACCCGCTCATCAGCCAGTGCATGGTGGTGGGTGACCGGCAGCCGTTCATCGCCGCGCTGATCACGATCGACGAGGAGGCGTGGCCCGCCTGGCTGGCGAGCAACGCCAAGCCCGCCGACGCGACCATCGAGGAGATGCGCGCCGACGAGACGCTGCTCGCGGAGATCCAGAAGGCGGTGGACCACGCCAACGAGGCGGTGTCGCACGCGGAGGCGATCAAGGTGTTCCGCATCCTGAAGCGGGACTGGAGCGAGGCGACCGGGGAGATCACCCCGTCGCTCAAGGTCAAGCGGAACGTGGTGCTGAAGGAGTACGCCGACGAAATCGCCGCTATCTACGCGCGTTGAGCGCGGCCCCGCCGACGCGAATCCGCCACAACTGCACGGGGCCTGGCGCGGACCGCACCCGATCACGGTGGCGGCCCGGCTCGTGCTGCTCGCGCTCGTCACCGCGCTGAGCCTCGTCGCAACACACGACGTACGGGTACTCGGTTGGGTCGGCCTGCTCGCGGTCGCGACCGTACCGTCCGTGATATCGCCCGAGCACCGGATCATCGGGCCGTTGACGCGGTTGGCCGAGGTGATCATCGTCTGCCTCGCCACAGACTCGGTGGTGTCGCACGCGGGCGACGGACCCCGGCCGCTCCAGGACGGCGGCGCGGCCGTGGCGATGCTCCCGTACCTGCTGGTACCCATCGTCTCCGCGGCCCTGTACCACCGCCACCGCGCCGAGCCGGCCGGGCTGGTCGCCATCGCGACCGGCCTGCTCGCCGTACTGGGTGCCGTCGACGACAACCTGGCCGACCTTTCCTATCTCGTCTCCTGCGTGCAGTGGGTGCTGACCGCGGCGCTCGGGGCGACCGTGGTGGCCGCCCTGCAGCGCAACCTGAGCGCCCCACGGCAGATCCCGCAGCCGTACGCCGAGGCGACCCGGCTGCTCACCCAGCTGCGCAGCGTCGCCCGCCAACTGCCCGGGGCCACGCTCGACCCCGGCGGGCTCGCCGAGCACCTGCTCGACGAGGTGCGCGGGGTGGCCCGGGTGAACCGCTCGGCCGTACTCTCCGCGGGCGGCGGCTCCCGGCTCGTGGTCATCGCGCAATCCGGCGTCGACCGCATCGACTGGGAGACCGCGCTGGACAGCGACTCGGCCGTCGCCGACGCCTGGGCCAGCCAGCAGCCCCAGGTCGCCCACCGGTCGCAGGCCCGCTCGCACTCCGGCAGCGACGTATCGGCGCTGGTCGTTCCGCTGGTCGCCGGCGTGCGTACCGTCGGGGTGCTCGCGATCGAGGCCGACGCGGCCGGCGCGTACCCGCCTCCCGTCGTCGCGCAGGTGGCCGCCCTGGCCGCGCCCACCGCGCTGCGCCTGGAGGCCGCGCTGCTATTCGACGAGGTACGGTCGTTCGCCACCAACGAGGAGCGGCAGCGGCTGGCCCGGGAGATCCACGACGGGGTCGCCCAGGAGCTCGTCATGGTCGGGTACGGGATCGACAACACGATGGCGGTACTGCCCGACGATGCGACCGACGCCTTCAACGAGCTGCGTACCCTGCGCGGCGAGGTGACCCGGGTGATCACCGAACTGCGGCTGTCCCTGTTCGAGTTGCGCAGCGAGGTGGACCGGCACGGCGGCCTGACCGCGGCGATCGCCGAGTACGCACGCGCCGTCGGCGCCTCGGCCGGCCTGCGGGTACACCTGTCACTCGACGAGTCGACCGCCAGGCTGCCCGCCGCGACAGAGGCTGAGCTGCTGCGCATCGCCCAGGAGGCGATTACGAACGCGCGCAAGCACGCCGGAGCGCATAACCTTTGGGTAAATTGTGCCGTTGACCCCCCGTTTGCGCAGGTTGAGGTGTCGGATGATGGTCACGGCATCCCTGACCAGCGGCCGGACGGCCGGTACGGTCTTGCGATCATGGCGGAGAGAGCGGAACGTATCCGGGGCCGGCTGGAGATCAGAGCACGGGAACCAAACGGGACCACGGTTGCTGTTGTGCTGGGTACCTCGTTGCGCAGGGCCGGCTCAGGGTAGCTTGTCCCATACCAGCGAGGCGTCGGCCACCGCAGCATCAGGGCCCCCCGGAAAACCCGGTCGCATGGGCCTGGAGAAAGGAACCACCGGGAATGTCCACCACCGCCACGTCGACGATTCGCACCAAGGTTCTGCTCGTCGATGACCATGATCTGATCCGCAAGGGCCTACGGCACGCCTTCGAACGCGACCGCCAGTTCGAGGTCGTCGGCGAGGCCGCCACCGCGGCCGAGGCGGTACGCCAGGCCGGTGCCCTGCAGCCCGACGTCGTGATCATGGATCTGCGCCTACCCGACGGCAGCGGTCTGGAAGCGACCCGCGCCCTGCGCAAGTCCAGCAGCACGATGGGCATCGTCGTGCTGACCATGTACGCGGGCGACGACCAGCTGTTCGGCGCGCTCGAAGCGGGCGCCAGCGCGTTCGTACCGAAGACCGCCCCGGCTGACGAGGTGGTCGCGGCCGCTCGGCACGCGGCATCCGCGCCCGGCGCGTTCACCGCGGCCGACCTCGCCGAGGCGATGAAGCGCCGGCTGGCCCCGTCCGGCCCGCAGCTGTCGCCGCGCGAGGGCCAGGTGCTCCGCCTCCTCGCCGACGGGATGAGCGTGGCCGGTATCGCCAAGCAGCTTTTCGTGAGTGAGTCCACCGCCAAGACGCACATCTCGAAGCTGTACGAGAAGCTCGGTGCCGCCAACCGGGCCCAGGCCCTCATGACGGCCCTGCGCCTCGGCCTGCTCGAAGCCCCGGACGCGCCGAAGTTCTAACGCGGGCCCGTCGGCACCCGCGCTGCCACGGGCCGGTTGGTCATGCGCCGGAACGCGAGATACACCTCGCAGCCCAGGCACAGCCCGAACGCCGCGTTGAGGAACGCCGCGATCAACGCCAACGCGGTCGCGACGATGCCGACCACCGGCACGCCGGCAAGGTAGCCGAGCGCGGCTACCGCGGTGAAGACGAGGCCGACCAGCTGGGCGAAGCGCACCGGCGCGGCCGGCTCCAGCTCGGTCGGGCGCGCCAGCCGTGGCGCGAGCAGCCAGCGGTAGAGCAGACCGTACGGCCCGAACCGCGGGTTCGCCGCGGTCACCGCGAAGACCAGCGCCTGGACGAGCGCGAGCCAGCCGCTGCTGAAGACCAGGACAAGGACGAGGACGACCGACGTGACGGCGGCGGCGAAGCGAGGGCCGCGGGGGTCGAGGAGCATGGCAACCTCTCGGGGGTACGGGGGGATCCGGTGGCTCAGGTCGTCACCGGGAGCAGGGCAGTCACCGCCTCGACGAGCTGCGACTTGGCCGGGACGCCGGTGGCTCGGTGCGCCACCCGGCCGGAGGTGTCCACCACGAGCACCGTCGGCGTGCGCCAGATCCGCAACTGCCGAACCTCGCTCAGGTGGCTCTCCGCGTCGATCTCCAGGTGGACGACGCCCGGATGCTGCCGGGCCACGTCCGCACAGACCGCTCGCGCGACCCGGCACGGCGCGCAGAACGTCGACGAGAACTGCAGCAGCGTCACCGGACCGGCGACGACTCCGAGCGCCGCGAGGGCGCGCGCATCATCGTCACCGCCGGGGGTCGAACCGCCCACTGTGGATGGTGCGTATAGAGCGTCGTGGACCTCTTCCCCGCGAGGCGCCGGCACGACCGCCTGGTCGGCCCGGCCCACGGCCCGCAGCCGGCCATCCCGGCGGCGCCACCACACTCCGAATGCGGTTGCCAGGGCCAGCACCACGAGCGCTACGGCGAGGCCGGTGAGCGCGGTGTGATCCACGCGTCCACAGTGCCACACGCCCGCGGCGGCCCACCAGACGAGCCAGGCGTGCCCGGCCACACATTTGTACCGCGGCACGCCCGCCGTCTATGGATATGACCACCCCTTCACGGCACAATGAGCACCGGCAAAGCGGCGATGTGGCGCAATCCCGTTTTAGGGGATGACATGGACCCTTTGGACAAGTTCGCGGGCGAGTGGGCAACGGCCGTCGGCGATACGAGCTACGTACCCATGAACCGGCGGGATCTCGAGTCCTACCTGGCGGAGCTGGCGCGGCGGCTCATCGACGCGATGCACGCCGAACCGCTTCGCGAGCGGACCGCCGAGCACGTCGGCGTCGCCCTGGTCGCGGCGAACCTCGCAGCGCCGGAGACCCTCGGCGCCACGATCGACGTACTCTCGACCGGCCTGCTGCGCGCCGCCACGGCCACCTGGGGCGCGACGGTACCCGCCGGCCGGTTGGGCCCGCTGCTCGCGGCGCTGGCCACCGGGCACAGCCGGGCGGTACGCGAGCGCACGCTCGCCGAACAGGAGTCGATCCGCCGCGCCGCCCTGGTCACCCGGGAGCAGGCCGAGGCCGCGCTGCGGGCCAGCGAGGCGCGCTACCGGTACCTCGCCAACCACGACACGCTGACCGGCCTGCCCAACCGCGCGCTGCTCGGCGAGCACCTGGCCGCCATCTTCAACGCGCGCCCCGATCCCGCCGTCTCGCGCCGCGTCGGCGTGTGCTTCGTGGACCTCGACGGGTTCAAGGCCGTCAACGACAGCCTCGGCCATCAGGTGGGTGACGCGCTGCTGGTCATGCTCGCCGGCCGGCTGGAGCAGAGCATCGGCTCGCGGCCCGGGCACCTCGTCGTACGGATGGGCGGCGACGAGTTCGTGATCCTCGTCGAGCGCTCCACGGGTACCGACGACCTCACCCGGGTCGCCGACGAGGTGCTGCTGACCATCGCCGCGCCGGCGGTCGTGGACGGTCACGAGCTCAGCGTCTCGGCGAGCATCGGCATCGTCGAGTGCCCGGTCGTCGACACCGACGCGACCGAGCTGATGCGCTGTGCGGACGCCACGCTCAACTGGGCCAAGTCTGCGGGGCGCGGCCGGTGGGCGCTGTTCGAGCCGGAGCGGGACAACCGGGACGTCGCCCGGTACACGCTGGCCGCCGCGATGCCGACCGCACTCGAGCGGGGCGAGTTCTACCTCGAGTACCAGCCGCTGGTCGGGCTCGC
>JBPYFB010000278.1:0-12223 GCA_051986465.1 Rugosimonospora sp. | reverse complement strand
TTCGCACCGTTGGTGGACCACGACCTGGTGGCCCGGGAGTACCTCGGCATGTCCGCCGAGGACGTCGCCGTCGTGACGACGGTGTTGCCCGACGAGGCCGCGGTCAAGAACGCCTACGGGCTCGTCGACACCGACACCCTCGCCGACCTGGCCGACGTCGAGCGGTTCAGCGCGGCCACCGGCCTGGCCGGAGATCAGGTACGGGAGCTGGTCGGTGTCACCCCGGCACTGGTGGTCATGAGCTCCGACGGGACGCGGATCGTGCCGGCCGGCGGCGCGGACGCCATCGAGCTGCGCTGGTTCGAATGGGCCAACCGCTTTCCGCGCCTTGCCCGGCTGACCGGGATGACCCTGACCGACCTGGGCGTGGTGCTCGCCACCTGCAACGCCGGCCTCGTCGACGCCGCCGCGGTGCGTACCGTCGCCGCCGCGCTGCGGCTGCAGCGCGACCACGACCTGACCGCCGCGGACGTGTGCGAACTGGCCGGCGGGGTGGATCCGCCGGTGGTCGACGGCTGCTCGGGCGACATCCTGGCGCCACACAACCGGGACTACCGCTCGCGGCTGGCCACCGCGATCGACATCTCCGAAAGCGACATCGTGACCGCGGTCCGGCGCTACCGCGAGCGGTACAACGCGCAGGAGCCGAGCCCGTTCGACCGGGGGCAGATCGGCCAGCCGGAGATCACCCTGCTGCGCCGCGTCGGCCGGCTCGCCACCGCGCTCGGCGTCTCGGTCGACGAATTCTTCGACGTGCTGACCGCGCTGGAGAGCGACCCGTCGCTGCCCCGGTACAGCTCGTTCGTGGTGCTGGGCGCGGCACCGGCGCAGACCGGCGACTACTACACGATTGTGACCGGCGGCGACCCGGCGGCGAGCCTGTGGCTGACCCAGTTGCTCCTCGCGGTGGTGACCTGGATGCAGGCGACCGGATTCGCCGCCAGCGAGCTGGCCGAGATCCTCGGCGGCCGCCCGGAGCAGCCGGACGACAGCGAACAGGTGGCCGTGCTGGACGCGGTGAAGCACGCCTTCGACCCGGTCGCGTTCGCCGCGGAGGTGTTCGTCTCGGACCGGTTCGGGGCGCGCGCCGCGCGGGTGATCCACACCGTGCTGAGCGGGTACGCCGACGGCGTGGTCGCGCCGAGCGACCGCCGGCTGCTGCGGGTGGATCCGGCCGAGGTGCCGGGCGCGGCGTACGACGCACTGGCCCACCTCGGTTTGATCGTCGCGGCGGACTTCCTCGGGCTCGGCCTGGACCAGCGGTTGACCGCGAAGATCTTCGGCAACCTGGTCCAGCGAGGGGTACTGCGGGCGGACGGGACGCTCGCCGTCGAGTCCACCGCCGGGCTGGAGCTGGCGAGCGACTTCAGCGGGTACGCCGAGGCGCTGTTCAAGATGATCGGTTCGGTGGTGAACGGTACCGCCTCGCTGTTCCCCTCCGACCTCGTCACGCTCGACGACCTGACCCAGGAGCAGCAGGCCGAGCTGTACGACAACCTGATCTTCAACGGCTACCTGGACGAGGACGGCGACCTGCGGCAACCCGAGTTCTTCACGGACGCCGACAACCTCGCGCTGTTCACCGTCAACGCGGACCTCGCCGACGTCGCCGGTCCGGTACGGAAGGTGCTCGACGACCGCATCGCGCGGTTCCGCACCGAGCCGGTACCGCTCGATCCGGAGATCTTCGCTCACCTCACGCTGAGCGAGGCGCAACTCGCTGCGCTGACCGCGAGCCTGCGCTTCAACGGCTACCTGGACGACGGCGGCGCGTACCGCGACAAGGCCGCGCTGAGCGCACTGTCCCTTGTGGACTTCCGGCTCGCCCTGGAGTTCTACCCGCACCGCAACGCCATTCTGACCGCGATGCGCGGTCAGATCGCGCAGTTCAAGGCCGAGCTGTACGCCTTCACCCCGGACGACTTCGTCCCGCTCGCCGACGGCGCGATGAGCGAACGGGTACGCGACGCGCTGGAGAGCGCGTACACCGACGAGGGGCGGGTGCTGGACGAGACCGACTTCGCCGATCCGACCGGCTCGCTCGATCTCGGCTCCGGCTTCACCGAGCTGGAAGGGCAGACCGTATACCAACGAGTCGTCGCGGTGCTGGCCGACCAGGCGCCGTACCGGCTCGGCGCGGCCGCCCTCACCGACCTCGGCTTCACCGACGACGAGCAGGAGCAGCTCGTCGCCGAACTCAACGACATGGGCATCCTGGACGACGGGCGCGCGGTGACACCGGCCTCGCTGCCGTACTTCGGTACGGTCACCAACGCGCTGGACTTCGTCCTGTCCGGACTGGAGGACTACAGCACCGACATCTTCTTCCTGCTGCACGCGGTGGCGACCGAGGAGCACGCGGCCATCGCCGAGATCGGCCAGCGCCTGACCGAGCAGGCGCGGCTGCAGCAGACCACGCTGTACGGCGGGCTCGCCGACGCGTTCGGGGTACCGGCCGAGACGGTCGGCGCGATCTGCGAAGCGGTGACCGGCGGCCCGCAGGCCGCGCTCGACGTGCTCATGGCTCCGGTACTGGCGATCGCCGACGCCCATGGCGACGTGGTCACGACGGTCCCGACCGACCCGCACTTCCGGCTCGGGTACCGCCGGATCCGCCGGTTCGCGCTGCTCGCGGCGAAGCTCGGCCTGGACCCGACCGAGATCACCGGCGTCTTCACCGATCAGGACCTGGTCGGGAAGTTCCCCGAGCATCTCGCGCTGCCGCCCGGCGTGACCCGCTTCGACACCCTGCTGGAAAGCTTTGACGGCAACATCTACGCCTTCGGCGCCGGCGGCTACTGGACCTACTCGGCGACCACGTACGCGTTGGCCAGCCCGCTGCCGGCGCCGCTTTTCGGGTTGTCGGCCCGGTTCGACGCACTGGTCAAGATGGACGCCGCCTTCCGCTACGACACCGGTACCGAGTGGCTCGTCGGTCGGGACGCCCAGGGCGCCTCGCACGCGTTCACCCGGGACAGGGGCACCACCCGCTGGGTACCGCGGGACCAGATCTGGGGCCGCATCCGCAGCAACTTCGACGACCCGGCGCGGGTCGACGCCGCCTTCGTCGACTCCTCCGGCCGCACCTACCTGTTCAGCGGCGACCAGTACATCCGCTACACCAGTGGCGACTTCAGCGCGGTGGACGAGGGGTACCCGCGCGACACCGCGCAATGGTGGGAGCGGGAGGAGCTGGGCGTGCCGTTGCCGCTCGCCTTCCGGCTCTCGATCGACGCCTGTTTCCAGGATCGGGACAACCGGATCCACCTGTTCGCCGGGGACCGTTGGCTGGCCACCGGCGCCGACCAGACCGAGCGGCCGATCGCCGAGGTCTGGGGAAAGGTCCGCAACAACGTCGAGCAGGCGGCCCGGATCGACGCCGCCGAGGCCGACGGGGCGGTCGTCCGGGTCTTCGCCGGCGACCAGCAGATCGCGTACTCGGACTGTGTCGAGAACGACGGCCTCCGTGGGGACGAGGGGTACCCACGGCGGATCACCGACGTCCCGCCCGCGTTCGAGGGCGGGGTCGACGCGGCATTCGTCGACGCCACCGGCGTGACGCACCTGTTCAAGGACGACAGGACGGTCGCCCTGACCGACCCGAGCGCGCATCTCGTACCGACCGCGCAGCGCTGGGGCGTGCTGCGCCCGGCACTGCCCAGCGGCACCGTGGACGCCGCCTTCGTCGGGCTCGACGGCCGGACGTACCTGTTCAGCGGCGACACCTACCTGCGCTACTCCGGGGCCGACTACTCCGTGGTCGACCTCGGGTACCCGCGCCTGATCAGTCGCGACTGGGGTGGACTGACCGAAGTGGACGCCGCCGTGGTGCTGGACGGCACGGCGTACCTGTTCGGCGTCGGCGGGCTGCTGTTCGACCTGCCACCCGAGCTGGATCCGGGCAACCTGACGCCGGCCCTGCGCAACCTGTTCGCCGTACACGGGCTGACGCCGGTAGCGGTCGACGGCGCGGTGCCTGAGTGGCGGGTCAGTACCGAGGAAGGCATCGCGCTGACCGTGCGGCAGGAGGGCAAGCGGGTCAAGGTCTTCGGCGACGGCTCCCGGTTCTACGTCCGATACTCCACAAAGGACTATGGGACGCCCGACGCCGGGTTCCCCAAGCCGCTTTCGGACAACTGGTGGAACCTGCCGGACCACATCGAGTTCGGCCCGGTCGACGCGGTGTTCACCGGACGGGACGGATACACGTACCTGTTCGCAGGCGGCCGGTTCATCACCTTCGACGCCCGGCACCGCTGGTGGTCGCAGCCGCGGAACCTGGGCACGGACTGGGACAGCGTCCCGTTCGACCGGGTCGACGCCGCCTTCGTCGGGCAGGACGGCCGCACCTACCTCTTCCGCGGCAACCAGTACGTGCGCTACTCGACCGGCGACTACACCGAGGTCGACGACGGGTACCCGGCGACCGTCGACGCGTTCTGGGGCAACGTCGTCAACACCATCGCCCGTACCGGCCGGGTGGACGCCGCGCTCGTGATGGACGTGACGGAGACCGTCGACGGGGTGGACGTACCCCGCCAGTACACGTACCTGTTCGCCGGCGACCAGTACGTCCGGTACGCCGACGGCGACTACGGGCTCGTGCAGGACGGGTACCCGCGCGCCGTCGGGCAACTGCACTCCGAGCCCGGCCTGACCGCGCTCGACGTATGCCTGGACGGGGTGGACGCCGCCTTCGCCGACCGGCGCAACGCGTACCTGTTCCGCGGCGACGTGTGCCACGTGGTCTCGGCGACCGCGTACCGCCGCTACGACGACATCGCCTGCCTGCCGGGAATGAGCTGCGCCTTCATCGAGAACGGCTCGGTGCTGGTACAGAAGCCGGAGGGCTTCCTGCGCCGCTCCTCGCTGGAGGGGCGCGCGGTGAGCGCGACGCCGACCCGGCCGCGCACGCTGCGGACCGTACCGGAGCGCTTCCGCGCCGGGCTGGACTCGGTACTGACCGGCGCGGACGGCAACACGTACCTGTTCAAGGGCGCGTCCTGCTTCAACGTCCGGCTCAACCGGGAGTACCCGCTCGCCGAGGAGTGGGGCCGGCCGCGCAACATGATCTTCCAGGACAATGCGGTGGACGCCGCGTTCGTCGGCCGCGACGGCAGGACGTACCTGTTCAGCGACGACCAGTTCGTGGTCTACCCGGATCCGGCGAGCACCACGATCGCCGGCGACCCGCAGCCGATCAGCGGGTACTGGGCCGGCCTGACCAGCGTGGGCCTGGCCTACGTACGGGACGGCCGGACGTACCTGTTCGAGAAGCCGGATGACATGGGAGCGATGCGCTGCCTGGTCTACTCCGGCACCGACTACGGCCAGCCGCCCGATGCCGGGTACCCGACGATCGTCGACGCCGGTTACTGGTCGGCGCCGGAGGACTTCGGCGTACCCGACGCGGTGCTCTTCGAGGGCGACACCATGCTGCTGCTGCGCGGCCAGCACTGCCTCTCGTACAACGAAAAGACCGACTCGTGGTCCTACCCCCGCCCGATCGACCGGGTCTGGCCCGGCTTCGACCAGCTCGCCGCCGAGCCGGGCCGGCACCGGCTGCGCACCGCCTTCACCGCGGCCGACGGCGGGACCTACTTCTTCGTCGGCGAGCGGTACGCCCGCTACGCCGACGGGGCCTTCGCCGCGGCGGCCGAGGTCCGCGAGCGCTGGGGCCTGTCCCGCAACCCGTTCGTCCCCGCCGACGGCAGCGGCACGGTGGACGCCGCGTTCGTCTGGCGCGGCACCCAGACCTACCTGTTCTCGCAGGACCACTACGTCCGCTACACCGGGCCGGAGTACCGGTACGTCGACCCCGGGTACCCGAAGAAGATCGCCGGCAACCTGCGCAAGGAGGAGCCGTTCGGCAACCTGCCGGAGTCGTTCGAGGACGCGCTGGGCGGGCCCGGCGAGGCGAGCGGCATCGACGCGGTGGTGGCCAACAACCGCAACGTGTACCTCTTCATCAACGGCAGTTGCCACGTCGTCTCGCACACGATGACCGGCACCATCCCCATCGACACTCTGGGAAAGGTCCGCAACACCATCGCCGAGCGGCAGCGGGTGGACGCGGCGCTCGTCGCCGACGGGCACACCTACCTCTTCTCCGGCGACCAGTACGTGCGCTACTCCGGGTACGGCTTCGACCTGGTCGACGACGGCTACCCGAAGTCGATCGGCGACGCGCTCCCGGGCGAGCTGGGCCTGCCGCCGCTGCCGGACGAGTTCGCCGACGGGCTGGACGCCGCGTTGCGGACGCTGGACGGGCAGACGTATCTGTTCAAGGGCAAGGAGTTCCTGCACGGCGGGGACGCGCAACCGGTCAAGGACCAGTGGGGCAAGGTCCGCAACGAGTTCAGCACCGGCCAGCCGGGCATCGACGCGGCCGTCGTGGCGCCGACCGGCGAGCTGTACGCCTTCCGCGGCGGCCAGTTCATCCGGTACCGGCCCGGCCAGCTCGCCCAGCCCGACCCGTACCAGCCGGTGCTCGCCGAGGAGGGCTTCCCCCGTACCGTCAAGGACGACTGGGGTGACCTGCCGGCCGACTTCGAGACCGGCCCGGACGGCGCGTTCACCTTCGAGGCACGCACGTACCTGGTCAAGGGCGACCGGTACGTGCGCTACAGCGACGGCCGGTACAACCAGATCGAGCGCACCTTCCCGCAGGAGTTCGCGCACCGCTGGTCGTCCTCGGCCGACTACCGGCTCAGCGACGTGCACACCATCGTCGCGTTCGTGGAGCTGGCCCGGGCGCACCCGGACGGCCTCGCCGCGTTCCTGGTCACCGGCGCCGCGGATCCGTACGCGTACCTGTCGGACCTGTTCGGCTGGGACGTGGAGGACCTGCGCTGGGCCAGGCGCAACAGCGGGCTGCTCACCCCGGGCGACGGCGAGGAGTCCCGGTTCGAGATCGAGTTCCTGGTCAAGCTGGTCGACGCGTTCGCGCTCACCGCCAAGCTGGGCGCCCCGCTGTCCCAGATCTACCCCGACGTCTGGTCCAAGCTCTACAATGGAGCGTCTGATGTGGACAGTGCCGCCGACGCGCTGTACCAGATGCTCGAAGTGCGCACCGCCGCGGCCGACTGGACCACCCTGTCCGCGCAGATCCACGACGAGCTGAACGTACGCAGGCGCGACGCCCTGGTCCCCACCGTGCTCGACCTGTACCCGGAACTGCGCACCTCGCGGGACCTGTTCGAGCGGCTGCTGATCGACGTCGACATGGGCAGCGTCGGTACCACCTCGCGGGTGCGCGAGGCGATCGCCGCGACCCAGCTGTTCCTGCACCGGTACCTGCTGGACCTGGAGGCGGTCACGCTGCCCGACGGTGCCGACCCGGACGAGGTGCGGCGGCGGCTGAAGCAGTGGTGGGCCTGGATGCGCAACTACCGGGTCTGGGAGGCCAACCGGAAGGTCTTCCTCTACCCGGAGAACTACGTACGCCCCGAGCTGCGCAGCCGCAAGACACCGGCGTTCGCCACCCTGGAGAACGACCTGCTGCAGGGCGAGATCACCGACGACGCGGTACGCACGGCGTACAAGCGCTACCTCGACGAGTACACGGAGGTCTCCCGGCTGGCCATCGCGGGCGGCTACGTGTACACCCCGGACGACGTCCCGGAGGGTACCCGCCGGCTGGTGCTCTTCGGCCGCACGCGCACCGAGCCCAGGCGCTACTACTACCGCAGCGCCGAGTTCCGCGACGGGGAGCGGCTCTCCGCCACCTGGGACCCGTGGCTCAAGGTGGACGTGCAGATCGACGCGGAGCGGGTCGACCCGGTGCACGCGTTCGGTCGGGTCTTCGTCTTCTGGCCGGTGGTCGAGTCGGTGCTGCCCGACGATCCGTCGAAGACCAGCATCGTGGCCACCCAGAACGGCAGTACCCAGACGGTGACCGCGCCGCCGCCGATGTACCGGGTGCGGATCTTCTACTCGTTCGGCAACCTCAACCAGGAGTGGGTACCCGCCCAGGTGCTCGCGGTGGACACCGCGCAGGACGGCCCGATCTCCGGGGTGAGCCTGTACGTGCAGGCCTCGCGGACCGTACCCGGCGGGCCGCCCGGCGACCACGACTCCATCGTGGTCTCCTGCTCGTACACGGTGGCCAAGGCGACTGGCCCGGAGACGGTCACCTCCGCCTTCACGCTGACTCCCGAGCTGTACGGGCTGCGCGCCGAGGGGACGGTACCGCCGGCGACCCCCACCGATCTGGGCCTGATCTTCGCCGAGCCGGACACCAGCCCGATCAACCCGGGTGAGGTGGTGCGGTTCAACGCGCCCGCCGACTCGCAGGACGGGCCGTGGTTCAGCATCGACCACAAGGGCGGCAGCTTCCTGTGCCGGCCGATCTCCGCGGGTACCGACCCGGAGCCGCTACAACCGTTGCGGGGCAACGACGATCTGCTGCCGACGACCTGGAGCCAGATCAGCGCCGCGGTGGAACTCCCCGACGGCACCAGGTACTTCTTCGACGGCCCGAACCGGCGGTTCATCATGACGCCGTCGGGCAAGGCGAGCACCGGCCGGTCCTTCCAGAGCGTCAGCGACCGGTGGGGAATCATCGGCACCAACCTCTACCAGACCGGCGTGGTCGACGCCGTGCTGGTCCGCAGCCAACACATCTACCTGTTCTCCGGCGACGAGTACTACCGCTACCCCGCGAACGGTCTCGGTGCGCTCGACACCGGCTACCCGATGCGGATCGAGACGAACAACGAGAACCTGCCGCGCTGGTCGCAGATTGACGCCGCCTTCACCGCCACGGACGGCACCGAGTACTTCTACTCCCGGTCCCGCAACGGCGTCGTGACCTCCGGCGCGCTGACGACGGTACGGCCACTGACCGACTTCTGGCCGGTACCGGCCGACCTCACGCTGGACACCACGGCCTACGCCGGCAATACGGCGTACCTGATCTTCGGCGACAAGTACCTCCCGGGCACGCCGGTCCCGCCGGACCCCAACGCCAAAGACAACAAAGGCAACGACACCAAGAACAGCGACACCAAGGACAGCGACCCCTTCCAGCCGCTCGCCGGGAACAAGGACGGCCTGCCACAGGCCCCGCCGAAGGGTCCGACCGCGCCGTACCTGCGCGGCACAGTCATATTCGACAACGTCAACAACGTGTACGCGGTGCGCGCGCCGGGCCAGAACGACGAGCCACGCCGGAGCACGGAGCTGGGCGTGGTGCCGACCGCGATCACCAAAACCGGCCGGGTGGACGCGGCCTATCTCGAAGGGGACAAGCTCTACCTCACCTCCGGCTACGAATTCGTCCGGTACACGCTCGCCGACGGGGCGGTACCCGCGTTCATCGACGCCGGCTATCCGAAGACCATGGCCAGGCCCGTGTTCGGGGTCTTCCGCCGCAGCGACCAGCGGTACGTGTTCAGCGGGCCGCTGTACGCGCCGCTCGCCGACGGAGTCGAACTGGACGCGACGCTGACCTACGCGGCGATACAGGGCAACTGGCGGGCGCTGCCGACCGGTGTCACCGGGCTCGTCGGCATCCTGGACAGCGCCGACACGCTCTTCTTCTTCGTCGGCAACCAGTACGCCGCCTACCCGAACTCGGGGACCATCCCGCGCCCGTACGAGATCGCCACGCTGCCGCACGAGATCGTCCGGCTGACTTCGAGCACCGCGTACGAGCTGAACCGCCGGCTGCTCGTCGGTGGGGTGGACGAACTGCTCACCCCGCAGACCCAGGAAACCGACGAGCTGCCCGCGTTCAGCGCCACCAGGTCCGACGCCACCACCATCCAGGTCAAGCCGAAGGTGATGACGGCCGGCGTACCGACCAGCTCGCACCTGGACTTCACCAGCTCCAACGGCACGTACTACTGGGAGATCTTCTTCCACGCGCCGCTGCTGATCGCCCAGGCGCTGACCAGCGCGCAGCGTTTCGAGGACGCGCGGCCGTGGTACGAGTACATCTTCGACCCCACCCAGCGGACCGACTACTGGCGCTTCCTGCCGTTCCTCGACGTCGACGTGGACGCCCTGGCCGTCAGCTGCCGGGGCGACCTGGCCGAACTGGGCGACGGCACGGTGCAGTCCCTGCTGGAGCCGATACTGCAGAAGATTCAGGCGATGGCGCCGGCCTTCACCCAGGCCCGGGAGCTGACCACCGCGGAGGCGACGTACCTGGACGACCTCGCCGGTACCGGGCTGGACGAGGTGAACACGGCGCTGGCCCCGCTGGCCACGACCGATGTGGGGCGCAGCCTGCAGGAGCGGATCGCGATGATCGCTCGGCTCGGCCGGCAGTACGGCGTGATGGGCGACCGCGGCAGCATGATCAAGGCGTACCTGGACGACCCGTTCGACCCGCACGCGATCGCCGAGCTGCGACCGGTGGCGTACCGGCGCGCGGTCGTCATGGCGTACATCGACAACGTGCTCGACTGGGCCGACATGCTGTTCCGGCAGTACACCGCGGAAAGCATCGACGAGGCGCGGATGCTGTACATCTTCGCCTACGACCTGCTCGGGCAGCGCCCGTACGACCTGGGTGCGCGGGGGCTGCCGGCGGCGACCAGCTACGCGGCGCTGGACACCGCGCCGGCCGGGCAGCCGACCGCGGTCGACCACCTGACCGGCGCGGGTGTCCTGCTGGAGGGCGCCGGATCGGTGCACGCCGGAGTCGCGAACCCGTACTTCTACGTCCCGGACAACAGCACCTTCTTCGACTACTGGACGCGCGTCGAGGACCGGCTGCGCAAGATCCGCCAGTCGCTGGACATCATGGGCGTCAGCCGTCCGGTACCGCTGTTCGAACCGCCGGCCGACGTCATGGCGCTGGTCCGCGGCGCGGCCACCGGCGCGGCGCTGGACCAGGTGGCGACCGGTGCCGCCGCGCCGCTGCCGCAGTACCGGTTCGGGTACCTGTTCCGCACCGCGCAGGACCTGATCGACCGGCTGCGCCAGTTCGGCGGCGACCTGCAGGGCGCGATGGAGCGGCGGGACGCCGAGGAGCTGTCCCTGCTGCAGCAGCGGCAGGAGGCGGCGATCCTGGACCTGACCCGGGGCAGCAAGGAGGCGGAGCTCAAGGTCGCCACCGAGCACGTACTGGAAATGCAGGCTGCCCTCGACGGCGCCAACACCCGGGCGCAGCACTACGACCAGCTGATCGCGGCCGGCCTGTCCCCGGTACAGCAGGCACAGATCGACATGATGTCGCGCGGCGCGGTGGCCCACTTCGTCGCCGGCGCGCTGAAGATCGGTGCGGCGATCGCCAAGGGGATGCCCGAGGCGCTGCTCGGGCCGTTCATCATGGGCGTCGAGGAGGGCGGCCACGAATTCGGCGGCGCGCTGGAAACCGGCGCGGACATCTCCTCGGCGCTGGGCGAGGGATTCAGCCTCCTCGGCGAGATCCTCGGCATCCAGACCGACCAGGACCGTACCGTCCAGGACTGGACCGTCCAGCTGGCCACCGCGCGCACCGACGTGGCCCAGATCGGGCACCAGCTGGCGCAGGCCGAGCAGCAGGTGACGATCGCCCAACGCGAGCTCGACATCCTGGTTCGGCAGGCCGCCAACAACGCGGAGATAACCGCGTTCCTGACCGGGAAGTTCGCCGGCGCCCAGCTCTACAACTGGATGGTCGCCCGACTGTCCACAATGTACTTCCAGACCTACCATCTCGCGTACGAGACGGCCCGCTCGGCCGAGCGCGCCTACCAGTTCGAGCAAGGGGTGGACGGCGCCGGCAGCTTCATCCAGCCGACGTACTGGGAGAGCCGGCACCAGGGCCTGCTCGCGGGGGAAAGCCTCGGGCTGGACCTGGTGCGGCTGGGCAAGGCGTACGTCGACAACGACCGCCGGGGCATGGAGATCACCAAGCGGATCTCGCTGCTCGCGCTGGACCCGCTGGCCCTGCTGACCTTCAAGAACACCGGGCGGTGCGAGTTCGCGCTGACCGAGGCGCTCTTCGACCGGGACTTCCCCGGGCACTACCGCCGCCAGATCCGGACCGTGAGCGTCTCGTTCGACACCGACCAGGGTCCGGTCGGGGTGAACGCCACCCTGACCCAACTGGACAACAAAACGGTGCTTTCGGCGGACCCGAAGGCGGTCAAGTTCCTGATGGAGCCGAAGGGTTCGGCACCCGCCACGCTGCGCGCCGACTGGCGGCCCAGCCAGCAGATCGCTCTGTCCGATGTGGAGGATGGCCGGGACAACAACGGGCTGTTCGAGCTGCGCTTCGACGACGACC
>JBPYFB010000277.1:0-19738 GCA_051986465.1 Rugosimonospora sp. | reverse complement strand
GGTACTGCGCCGGCTGGGCTGCGAGGTCTCGTTCGCGGACGGCGTGGTGACCATCGACGTGCCCGAGGAGCCCGGCACCGAGGCCGACTATGACCTGGTACGGCGGCTGCGCGCGTCGATATGCGTGCTCGGCCCGCTGCTCGCCCGGCGCGGGTACGTGCGGGTGGCGCACCCGGGTGGGGACGCGATCGGGTCGCGCGGGCTGGACATGCACGTGGGCGGCCTGGCGAGGATGGGCGCGGACATCTCGGGGGAGCACGGGTACGTGATCGCGTCGGCGCCCAAGGGCTTGCACGGCGCGACGATCTGGCTGGACTTCCCGAGCGTCGGCGCGACCGAGAACCTGCTGATGGCCGCGGTCCTGGCGGAGGGCGTTACGGAGATCGACAACGCGGCCCGGGAGCCGGAGATCGTCGACCTGTGCGAGATGCTGGCCGGGATGGGCGCGAAGATCGACGGTGCCGGTACGGCGACGCTGACCATCGAGGGGGTACCCAGCCTCCAGCCGGTGACCCACCGCACCGTCGGCGACCGGATCGTCGCCGGTACCTGGGGGTTCGGCGCGGCGATGACGCGGGGCGAGGTGACCGTACGCGGGGTCAACCCGGTCTTTCTGGAGGTCGCGCTGGACAAGCTGGTGACCGCCGGGGCGGAGGTGATGACCGAGCCGGGTGCGTTCCGGGTACGGATGGAGGAGCGCCCCAACTCCGTCGACGTCTCCACCCTCCCGTACCCGGGCTTCGCGACCGACCTGCTGCCGATGGCGGTCGGGTTGGCGGCGGTCAGCGAAGGTACCTCGCTGATCACGGAGAACATCTTCGACGGCCGGTTCATGTTCATCAACGAGATGGCGCGGCTGGGTGCGGAGATCCGCGCCGACGGGCACCACGCCGCGGTGCGCGGCAAGGAGCGGCTGTCCAGCGCGCCGGTACGGGCGACCGACATCAGGGCGGGTGCGGGACTCGTGATGGCGGCGCTGTGCGCGGACGGGGTGACCGAGATCAGCAACGTACACCACATTGATCGCGGATACCCTGACTTCGTCGCGGACCTGCGCGCCCTCGGCGCCTCCGTGGAGCGCTCCACCGCCCCGGACGACCCGCAGTTCAGTTTTTGATCTTTTTGACTTTCGCCCCGCACCGCAACTTCATTGAAGTTGCGGTGTTGGCGCGGGCTTAACACCGCAACTTCAATGAAGTTGCGACGATCATGGCGATGAGGTTGTGGCGATCATGGTGGGAGGAGACGGCATGGCGGGTCGGTTGGCGGTGGTGGGCGCGGGGCTCATGGGTTCGGGCATCGCGCAGGTGGCGGCGCAGTCGGGTTGGACCGTCCTGATGCGCGACCTGACCGACGACGCGCTGCGCCGGGGCATGGCGGGCATCGAGAAATCGCTGGAGCGCTTCGCGGCCAAGGGGACGATCGCGGCCGAGGACGTCGCTACCACGCTCGAGCGCATCACGCCGACCACCGACCTGGACGCGGCGGCCGACGCGGACATCGTGGTGGAGGCGGTCTTCGAGCGGCTCGACCTCAAGCGGGAGGTGTTCCGCCAGCTCGACGCGGTGATCAAGGACGGCGCGGTACTGGCCACCAACACCAGCGCGATCCCCGTGACGCAGATCGCGGCGGTCACCGCGCGTCCCGAGGCCGTCGTGGGCACCCATTTCTTTTCGCCGGTACCGATGATGAAGCTCTGCGAGCTGGTGCGCGGGTACAAGACCTCGGACGCGACGCTCGCCAGGGCGCGGGAGTTCGCCGAGGAGGTGGGCAAGACGGCGATCGTGGTGAACCGCGATGTCGCCGGCTTCGTCACCACCCGGCTCATCTCGGCGCTCGTTGTCGAGGCGGTCAAGCTCGTGGAGAGCGGGGTGGTGTCCGCCGAGGATCTGGACACCGCGTGCCGGCTCGGCTTCGGCCACCCGATGGGCCCGCTGGCCACCACCGACCTGACCGGCGTGGACGTGATGCTGCACGCCACGTCGAACATCTACACCGATACCGCCGACGAGAAGTTCTTCCCGCCGGAACTGATGCAGCGGATGGTCGCCGCCGGGGACCTCGGCCGCAAGAGCGGCCGAGGCTTCTACACGTACTGACTCAGGCGTCGGCGCGGTTGCGCCAGCGGAAGGTACGCAGGGCCAGCAGCAGGCCGCCGATCGACCACACGGCCAGTACCAGCGCGATACGCCCCAACTCCCAGTGCTTGGCCGGCTCCTGGAGCTGGTACGAGTTGGGCAGGAACACCGAGCGGTACCCCTGCGCGATCCACTTGAGCGGGAAGAACGCGCCAATGTCCTGCAGCCACACCGGCTGGGTGGTGAACACGAAGTACACGCCGGAGATGAACTGCAGGATGAGCGCGAGCGGAGTGATGGTCGCCGGGGCGGCGCGGCCGGTACGCGGGATCGACGAGAACGCGATGCCGAGCAGCGAACCGGCGGTCACCCCGAGCAGCGTGACCCAGATGAGCGACAACCAGGCGTGCACACTTGACGGCAGCGACACCTTGCCCAGCGCGGCCGCGATCGCGAGCAGCAGGACGGACTCGAAGACGACCATCGTCAGTACCATGACGATCTTCCCGATGAAGTACGAGGACGGCGGCATCGGCGTACCCTGCAGCCGCTTCAGGATGTTCTTGTCGCGTTCGATGGCGATCTGGATCGCGAGTGTCTGGAAGCTCACCCCGAACAGGCCGGCGGCGAGGATGCCCGGCACGAAGTACTGCGCGAAGGTCAGGCCGCCGTCGATCCGGTACGAGCCGATGATGGAGCCGAACAGGAACAGCAGGATCACCGGGAAGGCGAGCGTGAAGACGACCGACTCGCGCATCCGGAAGAACTCCTTGACCTCCAGCTTGCCGCGCTCCCAGCCGATACGCGTGGCGTGCGCCGGTCCGGTACCGACGGGTGGTGCGATCGTCATCACTCGGCTCCCTTGATCATCGACAGGTAGATGTCCTCCAGCGTCGGCCGTGCCACGGTCAGGCCGGGTATCTCGCCGCCGAACTGGGCCGCGAGCTTGGTCACGAGCGCGGTCGGGGTCTCGGTGCGTGCCTGCTCGCGCCCGTTCGCCCCGTCCCAGCTCACCACGGTCGCGGCGGTGTCCCGGCCGCCCAGCGTCGCGGGGGTGCCGACCTCGACCATCCGGCCGCCGTCGATCACGCCGACCCGGTCGGCGAGGGCCTCGGCCTCGGCGAGGTAATGCGTGGTGAGCAGCATCGTGGTGCCCTCCCGGGCGAGCACCCGGATCAGCTCCCAGAACTCCTGCCGCGCCTGCGGGTCGAAGCCGGTCGTCGGCTCGTCGAGGAAGAGCAGTTCGGGCGCGCCGATGATGCCGAGCGCCACGTCGAGGCGGCGGCGCTGCCCGCCGGAGAGGGTACCGGCGCGGTCGCCCGCCTTGCTGGCGAGCCCGACCGCCTCAAGCACCTCGTCCGGCCGGCGCGGTGCCGGGTAGTACTTGGCGAAGTGGTGCACCACCTCGCGTACGGTCAGCGCCTCGAACTCGCCGGTCGACTGGAGCACGATGCCGACGCGGGCTCGCCACTGCCGGCCCGGGTGGCGCGGGTCGGTACCGAGCACGTCGACCTCGCCGGCGGTGCGGGGCCGGTACCCCTCCAGGATCTCGACCGTGGTGGTCTTGCCGGCGCCGTTCGGGCCGAGCAGGGCGAAGCACTCGCCGCGCCGTACGTCCAGATCGAGCCCGTCCACGGCGGTATGGTCGCCGTACGTCTTGCGCAGCCCGCGTACCCGGATCGCGAGGTCGTCATTCATGGCACACAGCGTGCCAGATGGCCGGTTGAGAGGTAGTTCACGGCCCACCTGAGTTACCGTTCAGTAAACTCCGAGGATGGCACCCCGACTCGACCGGCCCGACCGTCCGTGGGTGATGCGCACCTACGCGGGGCACTCCTCGGCCGCGGCCAGCAACGCGCTGTTCCGGCGCAACCTCGCCAAGGGCCAGACCGGCCTGTCGGTCGCGTTCGACCTGCCGACGCAGACCGGGTACGACCCCGATCACGAGCTGGCCCGGGGCGAGGTGGGCCGGGTGGGGGTACCGGTCGCCCACCTCGACGACGCGCGTGCCCTCTTCGACGGCATCCCGCTGCGGGAGGCCAATACGTCAATGACCATCAACGCGACCGCGATGTGGCTGCTGGCGCTGTACGTCGTGGTCGCCGGGGAGCAGGGCTGCCCACCCGCGACGCTGACGGGAACCACGCAGAACGACATCGTGAAGGAGTACCTGTCCCGCGGCACGTACATCTTCCCGCCCGGGCCGTCGCTGCGTCTGACGACGGATACCATCGCCTGGACGGTCACCAACTGTCCACAGTGGAACCCGGTGAACATCTGCTCGTACCATCTACAGGAGGCCGGCGCGACGCCGGTACAGGAGGTGGCGTTCGCGCTCGCGACCGCGGTCGCGGTACTCGACGCGGTGCGGGAGAGCGGTCAGGTACCGGCCGAGCGCTTCGGCGACGTGGTCGCCCGCATCTCGTTCTTCGTCAACGCGGGCGTGCGCTTCGTGGAAGAGATGGCGAAGATGCGCGCCTTCACCGAACTGTGGGACGGCATCACCCGGGACCGGTACGGCGTGGCCGACGCGAAGCAGCGCCGTTTCCGGTACGGCGTGCAGGTCAACTCGCTGGGCTTGACCGAGGCGCAGCCGGAGAACAACGTGCAGCGCATCGTGCTGGAGATGCTGGGCGTGACGCTGTCGCGCGACGCCCGCGCCCGAGCCGTGCAACTGCCGGCCTGGAACGAGGCGCTGGGCCTACCTCGACCGTGGGACCAGCAGTGGTCGCTGCGCATGCAACAAGTGCTCGCGTACGAGTCGGACCTGCTGGAGTATCCGGACCTGTTTGACGGTTCACGCGTCGTCGAGACGCTTGTTGGGTCCATTGTGGATGGTGCTTCCCGGGAACTCGACACGATCCTGGAGATGGGCGGCGCGGTGGCCGCGGTGGAGAGCGGATACCTCAAGAGCGCCCTGGTCGCGTCGCTCGCCGCGCGGCGCGCCCGGCTGGAGGCGGGTACCGACGTCGTGGTGGGCGTCAACCGGTTCACCGAGACCGAACCGTCGCCGCTGACCGAGGCGGGCGCGACCGCGGTGCAACAGGTCGATCCGGCGGTGGAGGCGCGGGCGGTCGCGTCCGTACAGGCGTGGCGGGCGGCGCGCGAGCCGGATCGCGTACGCGAGGCGCTCGTTCGCTTGCGGGAGCACGCCGGTACCCGTACCAACCTGATGGAAGCGACGCTTGCGTGCGCCCGCGCGGGGGTGACCACCGGGGAGTGGGCCGGCGCGCTGCGCGAGATCTTCGGCGAGTACCGGCCACCCACGGGGTTGTCGGGCGCCGCCGGCGCCCGGGCCGACACGACGCTCGCCGTGGTGCGCGACCGCGTCAAGCAGACGGCGGCGGAGCTGGGCAGCGGTCGGCTGCGGATGCTCGTGGGCAAGCCCGGTCTGGACGGCCACTCCAACGGCGCGGAGCAGATCGCAGTACGCGCGCGGGACGCCGGCTTTGAAGTGGTGTACCAGGGCATCCGGCTGACCCCCGCGCAGATCGTGGCCGCCGCGGTCGCCGAGGACGTGGACCTCGTCGGGCTCTCGGTGCTCTCCGGCTCTCACCTCGAGGCGGTACCGGCGGTGCTGGCCGGCCTGCGCGCGGCCGGCCTGACCGAGGTGCCCGTGGTGGTGGGCGGCATCATCCCGGCCCCGGACGCGAAGGCGCTGCGCGAGGCGGGCGTGTCCCGGGTGTTCACCCCGAAGGACTTCGCGCTCACCAGGATCGTGGATGAGCTTGTATCGGTGGTCCGGGAAGCCCACGGGCTGCTGCCTTAGCGGCGGCCTTCTCCGCCTTGCGCCGGCGGCGCCGGCGCGCCCATATGAAGAACCAGACGAACGCGGCGACGAAGAAGACGATCAGGAACGGCATCACGATCGCGACGAGCGACATGGTTACGCTCACGATGTCTTCGATGGTGCTCGCCACCGGCGCGCCAACGCCCAGTGTGGACACGTTGATGACCGGCCGGGCGGTCGCCTTGGTGCCGTGTACGCAGAGCGCGATGACGGCTCCGATGGCCACCGGTACCCAGTGATGGCCGGTGAAGAACTTGCCGGGGTCGGAGACCGTGACCGTCTGCGACTGCGAGGCCGCACCGAAGGCCAGGCCGCCGGCGGTGGGCCGGATCACGGTATGCAGTACGTCGTTGACGTGGTCGACCATCGGAATCTTGTCGGCGACCACCTCTACTGCGAGCAGCGCCGCGAGGATGAGCAGTACCCAGCCGTTCGAGAGCCAGTGCCAGCTCGACGACGGCTGGATCAGATCCGTGTAGCGGGCGAGCAGCCCGATCGCGAGCAGCGGGATGTATGCGTTCAACCCCGCCGATGCGGCCAGACCGATGCCAGTGAGCACTTCGAACACGCAATCCAGCATCGCACCCGCCCGCCACACCCGCCCGCCTGGCCTTCCGCGCTGGCGAAGCGAGCGCCAATACAATGGCCGGGTGCGCTTGCTGATTGCCCGGTGTTCGGTCGACTACATCGGACGGCTCACCGCCCATCTGCCCAGCGCGACCCGGCTGGTGATGGTGAAGGCCGACGGCTCGGTCTCCATACACGCCGACGACCGCGCGTACAAGCCGCTGAACTGGATGAGCCCGCCGTGCCGGATCGAGGAGGCGCCGGGCGTGTGGCGGGTGGTCAACAAGGCCGGCGAGGAGCTGCGGATCACGCTCGAGGAGGTCCTTCAGGACAGCTCGTACGATCTGGGCGTCGATCCCGGGTTGCGCAAGGACGGCGTGGAGGCGCACCTGCAGGAACTGCTCGCGGCGTCGCCCACCGTACTGGGCGAGGGACTCAGCCTGGTACGGCGCGAGTACCCGACCGCGATCGGCCCGGTCGACCTGCTGTGCCGTACCGCCGAGGCGCGCGGGGAGGCGGCGTACTGGGCGGTGGAGGCGGCACACTGGGCGGTAGAGGTGAAGCGGCGGGCCGGCATCGACGCGGTCGAGCAGCTCACCCGGTACCTGGAACTGCTCAACCGGGACCCGCTACTGGCCCCGGTCGGCGGCATCCTGGCCGCCCAGCTGATCGCGCCGCAGGCTCGTACGCTCGCCGAGGACCGGGGGATCCGGTGCGCGGTAGTCGACTACGACGAGCTGCGCGGCATCGAGCGGGACGAGCTGACGCTCTTCTAGGCATCCAGGTATTGAAATCACACTATGTATTCGGTTAGCTTGTCGGGCGGAGCGGCACCAACTCCTCCACAAACCCGCGCGGAGCCGCAACCTCCTCGTGGACGCTCCGCGGGCAGGCGCAACCTCTCGTGGGGAACCAGTGCACCGGCAAGGTCCCAGCAGTGGGGCGGCCGCGTCGACCAGGGACGACGCGTCCGCCCCGCGGTAGCGCGCCGGCCTGCCGCTTAGCGCCGGCCCGCCGTTACGCGCCGATTCGCTGGTCCGGTCCAGGTACTGGTGCGGGCCATACTGTCCACAGCGGACATTGGAGTCTCGGGGAGCGTGGAAGAGGATGGTAGAGCAGCAGTACGTATCCGTACCGGGCAGCACGCGACGGGTACCCGAGGGCGCGGTACGGGTCGGCGACGCGTACCCGCACGCACCCGTACAGGTAACGGTCGTGCTGCGCCGGGCCGCGCCGCAGCCGGGCGTCCCGGCCAGCCACGCCGACCTGAATAGGGTCGAGGAGTTCGCGCACGAGCACGGGCTCACCGTCACCGCGGTCAGCCTCCCGGCCCGTTCGGTCGGGCTGCTGGGCACGGTCACCGAGATGAACGCCGCGTTCCAGGTCGACCTTGGCGAGTACACGTGGGACGGGCGCACCTACCGGGGACGCGAGGGCGACGTGTACGTACCGGTTGACCTCGCCGGCGCGGTCGTCGCCGTGCTCGGGCTCGACGACCGGCCACAGTCGCGTACGCACTTCCGCGTCGCGGTTGGCGGACCCGGTGGCGGGCCGATCAGCCCGTCCGCGACCGGCCAGGGGTACCCGCCGCAGGAGGTGGCCAGCCGGTACGGCTTCCCCACCGATGTGGACGGCGGCGGCCAGACGGTCGCGCTCATCGAGCTCGGGGGCGGGTACCGCAGCAGCGACCTGAGCACGTACTTCGCCGCGCAGTCGATCCCGGCGCCCACGGTGACGGCCGTGTCGGTGGACGGCGCGAAGAACTCTCCCGGAAACGACGCCGACACCGAGGTGATGCTGGACATCGAGGTGGTGGGCGCGATCGCGCCGGGCGCCCGGATCGTCGTGTACTTCGCGCCCAACACGACCAACGGCTTCTACGACGCCATCGCCGCCGCGGTACACGACACGCAGCGCAAGCCTTCGGTGGTCTCGATCAGCTGGGGTGGGGACGAGTCGAGCTGGACCGCACAGGCGATGGACTCCTACGACGCGCTCTTCGCCGACGCCGGGGCGCTGGGCGTCACGGTGTACGCCGCCGCTGGCGACAACGGCGCCACCGACGGCAGTAGCGAAATGAACGTGGACTTCCCCGCGTCCAGCCCGAACGTCGTCGGCTGCGGCGGCACCCGGCTGACCGATACCGACGAGACGGTGTGGAACGCCCTGGCCGGCGGCGACGGCGCAACGGGCGGCGGGGTGAGCCGGCACTTCGACATCCCCAGCTACCAGTCCGACGCGAACGTGCCGGCGAACCCGGACGGCCGGCCCGGGCGCGGGGTACCCGATGTGGCCGGCGACGCGGATCCGGCGACCGGGTACGTGATCCGGTCGGACGGTTCGGACCTGGTGGTCGGCGGTACCAGCGCGGTGGCACCGCTGTGGGCCGCCCTGACGGCGCTCGCCAACCAGCAGAACGGTGCCCGCGCCGGTGCGCCGCACGGGCGGCTGTACCTGTCCCTCACCGCCTTCCGCGACATCACGTCCGGCGACAACAACGGGTACCAGGCGGGTGTGGGCTGGGATCCGTGTACGGGCCTCGGTTCGCCGCAGGGGGAACCGATGGTCCAGGTACTCGGCGGAGCGTAAGAGCCTCGCGCCGTACAGTGATGGTTATGCGTCGGCGCCTCGTCCTTGCCCTGGCCGGTTGCCTCCTGCTGGTCCTCGCGGCCTGCCAACCGGAGAACAGCCGTGGCGGCGGCCCGAGCCGGCCTCCGTCCGGCAAGTCCTCGGCCGCCAAGCCATCGGCTAAGCCCCAGCCGGGTTTCCCGTCCTCGATGGCGGCGCTCGGCGACTCCATCACCGCGGGCGTCGGCTCCTGCTTCGCGCTGATCGCCTGCTGGCGCGACGCCTGGGCGACCGGCGACGGTACCCGGGTCAACAGCCACTACCGGCGAATCCTCGCGGCGAACCCGGCGATAAAGGGCCACGAGCACAACTTCGCCGAGCTCGGTGCGGAGGCGGCGGACCTGCCCGGGCAGGCGCGGCGGGCGGTGTCGGCGAAGGTGGAGTACGTGCCGATCCTGGTCGGCGCCAACGACGCCTGCGCGGCCACGATCGGCGGCATGACCAGTACCGCGGCCTTCCGCGCCTCGCTCAACACCGCACTGGGCATTCTCCGGGCGGGGCTGCCCAAGGCGCGGGTACTGGTGGTCAGCGTGCCCGACGTGTATCGCGTGTGGACGGTGGCGCACACCAACAAGTCCGCGCAACTGGTCTGGGGCCTGGGCGTGTGCCAGTCCCTGCTGGCCAACCCGACCTCCACCGCGGCCGCGGACGTGGCGCGCCGGCAGCGGTTCCGGGACCGCATCAACGAGTACGACGTGCAGCTCGCCGCGGCGTGCCAGGCGTACGGGCCGCGCTGCCGGTACGACGGGGGAGCGGCGCACGGCTTCGCGTTCAGCGTCGACAACCTGTCGACCCTCGACTACTTCCACCCCAACGCGCAGGGCCAGAACCAGCTCGCCGCCCTGACCTATCCGGGGACGTTCACCTGGTGAACTTTCCGCCGTGCAGGAACTTGACGGCCTGCGCGATGCGGGCCACCTGCGCAGGCGTGCGGTTGAAGCTGAGCGCCGGCAGCAGCGAGCGGGCCCGGCGCTTGGTGATCGCCTTCGGGCGCGCGAACTCGCGCAGCCCGTCCGCACCGTGGATGCGGCCGAAGCCGGAGTCGCCCACCCCGCCGAACGGCAGCGTCGGCATGCCGGCGAAGGAGATCGCCGAGTTGACCGCGGTCATCCCGGAGCGCAGCCGGCGAGCCAGCTCCAGGCCCCGGCTGCGGGAGAACACCGCGCCGCCCAGCCCGTACCGGCCGGCGTTGGCGAGGCGTACGCCCTCGTCCGCGTCGGCCACCCGGGTCACGGTGAGCGTCGGCCCGAACGTCTCCTCCCGTACGGCCGGGTTGTCCTCGGGCACGTCGACCAGGATCGTGGGGTGCACGTACGGGCCGGCGACCGCGTCCGTACCGCCCAGCGCCGCCCGGCCACCGTGCGAGAGCGCCTCGTCGATGTGGCGCCGGATCGTGTCGATCTGGCCGGGCATCGTGATCGGGCCGAGGTCGCTGCCGTCCTCGATGCCGACCTTCAGCCCTTCGGCGCGCGCCACCAGCTTGGGCAGGAACGCGTCGTAGACGGCATCGGCGACGTACACCCGCTCGATGCCGACGCAGGTCTGGCCGGCGTTGGTCATGCCACCCCAGAGCGTGGCGTCGACCGCTGCGTCCACGTCGGCATCGGCATCGATGATCATTGCGTCTTTGCCGCCGCACTCCAGCAGCACCGGGGTGAGCGTCTCGGCGCAGGCGGCCATCACCTTCTTGCCAGTCGCGGTGGAGCCGGTGAAGGCGAGCTTGTCCACACCGGAGCGGCACAGCGCGGCACCCACCTCACCGGTGCCGAAGACGATGGACAGTACCGGCTGTTCGGGTACCACCTCGGCGAAGCGCTCGACGAGCCAGGCGCCGATCGCGGGCGTGTACTCGCTGGGCTTGAAGACGACCGCGTTGCCGGCGGCGAGCGCGTACCCGATGGAGCCGATCGGCGTCAGTACCGGGTAGTTCCACGGCCCGATCACCCCGACCACCCCATACGGCTGGTACTCGAGATGGGAGGAGTACTCGATCTGCATGAGCGAGCTGCGTACCCGCCGCGACCCCAGTACCCGCCGCGCGTGCCGGGCGGCCCAGGCGATGTGGTCGATCGCGCCGGCCGCCTCCACGATCGCCTCGGCGACCGGTTTGCCGCCCTCCCGGTGTACCAGCGCCGCCAGCTCGTCGAGGCGGTTGGCGAGCACCGCGCGCCACCGCAGGAGCCGCTGGCGGCGCCCGTCGAAGCCGAGCCCGGCCCACCACGCCGCCGCCTCCCGGGCGCGTACCACCCTGGCGGCGACGTCCGAGGCGCTCGCGACCGGGTACCGCCCCACCTCCTCCCCGGTGACCGGGTTGGTGGAGACGAGCGTGCCGTCGTCGATGACGGGCACGCCCGGCTTGTGGGTGGGTGCGGTGGTCATGTCGCGAGTCTAGGTCGCATACCTACTCGTGGGTAGGCTTACCATACGGTGTGACTCTTGATGTCCGAGTGCAGCGCGCCGTCGTCGCGAACCTTCTCTCCCGCCCCGAGCCCGCCGAGGTAGGACCGTTCGTCTGCGGGTTCGACCCCGCTACCGACAGCCGCTACATCAACTACGCGACGCCGCGACCGGAGGCCGCCATCGGCGCGACCGACGTGGCCGAGCTCGTCGCGGCGTTCCGGAAAGCCGATCGGGTGCCGCGCCTGGAGTACGTCACCAGTTGCGCGCCCGGCCTGGAACAACTGCTGCTCGACGCCGGGTTCGCGGTCGAGGCGCGCCACGAGTACCTGGTCTGCTCGCCCGGGTCGCTGGTCACGCCACCCCTGCCCGACGGCTTCGAGTTCGCGGTGCCCGCTACGGACGAGCAGCGCGCCGCCGCCATCGCCGCGCAGAACGAGGCGTTCGGCGAGGAACCCGTGGCTACCCCGGCGGACGTCGCGAGGATCCGGCGCACGCAGGACAACGGCGGTGTCATGGTGATGGTGCGGGAGACCGGCAGCGAGGTGGTGGGGGCCGGACTTGCGGTGGCGCCGGTGGCCGGCGTCAGCGAGGTGGCCGGCATCGCGGTACGCGAGGCGTACCGCCGGCGCGGCATCGCCGGTGCGCTGACCGCCGCCATCACCGACAGGCTGTTCGCGGCGGGCGTCGACGTCGCGTGGCTGGAGGCCGCCGCGGAGGATTCCTGGCGGGTGTACGAGCGGGTCGGCTACGTGCCCTCGGGCAAGCGCCTGTACATCGCCCTCGGCTAGATCGTAAGTTTCGGCTGGTTCGCCCAGCTCTTTGCGGTAACCGGCGCCGTGTTTGACGCTTCCACCGGCGCCAATGACAATGATCGCGGGAGCGCACCGGTCCGCCGCGAAGGGCACGCGGCACAAGCGTGGGCCGCCTAGCGCGTTCACCGCTTGTCGCGACCTCGACCTGACAACAGGCATCGGTCCGGGCATGCCGACCAACTGTGGAAGGGCAACTCCTGATGGCAACTCCTGACAGCCCAGCGCCGCGTTCCGCGTGGACGCGCGTTGGCGCGTCCAGGCGCAGGCGGTTCGTCGCGCTCCTCGCTACGTGCGCCGCATTCGTCGGGGCGACCGTGGCGGGCATCGCGATGCACACCTCGAACGCACTCGCCTCGACCGGCACCGGATACCTGCACACCAGCGGTAACAAGATCGTCGACAGTACCGGCGCCACGGTGCGACTGACGGGCCTGAACTGGTTCGGCATGGAGACCGACAACCACACGTTCCACGGCCTGTGGGCGGGGCGCAACGCGACCTGGCAGATGCAGATCGACCACATGGCCCAGCTCGGGTACAACACGATCCGGGTGCCGTACACCGGCGACTCGCTGCGCTCCGGCGCCCAGGCGACGAGCGTCAACTCCGACAGCAACCCGGACCTCATCGGCCTGAGCCCCATGCAGATCCTGGACAAGGTCGTCAACTACGCGGGCTCGAAGGGGATGCGGATCATCCTCGACCGGCACCGTCCCAGCGCGGCCGGGCAGACCGCCCTCTGGTACACCTCCTCGGTGTCCGAGGCGAGCGAGATCGCCGACTGGCAGATGCTGGCGCAGCACTTCGCCGGCAACACCGCGGTGGTCGGTGCCGACCTGTTCAACGAGCCGCACGCCGACGGCACCTCCCCGCAGGGCGTCGGCTCCTGCTGGGGCTGCGGCGACCCCAACAAGGACTGGCGCCTGGCCGCGCAGCGCATCGGCAACGCGGTCCTGCAGGCGAACTCGAACTGGCTGATCTTCGTCGAGGGCGTCAGCTGCGACGGCGACGGCGGCTCGCCCAACGTCTACGACAACGTGCCGGACGACCCGATGGCGTGCGACTGGTGGGGCGGCAACCTCTCCCAGGCGCTGCAGTTCCCCGTGCAGCTCAACGTCGCCAACCGGCTGGTCTACTCGGCGCACGACTACGGCATCTCGGTCTACGACCGGCAGCCGTGGTTCAAGGACTCGACCTTCCCGAACAACCTGCCCAGCGTCTGGGACCACTTCTGGGGCTACCTGTACAAGCAGAACGTCGCCCCGATCCTGGTCGGCGAGTTCGGCAGCACGCTGGCCAACCCGCTGGACGCGCAGTGGATGAAGGCGCTGATGTCGTACATGGGCTCGGGCGTCAACGGGATGTCGTTCACGTACTGGTCGTGGAACCCGGACTCGGGTGACACGGGCGGCATCGTGCAGGACGACTGGGTCACGGTGCAGCAGGCCAAGCAGGACATCGTGGGCCCGTACCTGATCCCGCCCAGCGGCAGCAACAATGGCGGCCCGTCCTCTGGCGCGCCGGCCTCCTCGGCCCGCGCCCAGTCCTCCAGCCCGGCGACATCGACCTCCAGCCCGGCAACAACGTCCTCCAGTCCGGCGACGACGACCTCCAGTCCGGCGACCACATCGTCCTCGCCGGCCGGTGGTGTCAAGTGCAACGTCGCGTACACGGTCACGAACTCGTGGCCCGGTGGGTTCCAGGGCGGCGTGACGCTGACCAATACCGGCACCTCCACCTGGAACAACTGGAAGATCACCTGGACGGTACCGTCCGGCGTGACGCTCGGTAGCGGCTGGACCGCGACGTTCGCGACCAGCGGTACCACGTGGACGATGACGGCGCCGAGCTACCAGCCGAGCCTCGCGGCGAACGCCTCGATCACGTTCGGCTTCACCGCCAACGGCCCGTCCACACCCAACCCATCCAACATCACCTGCTCCTGATCACGTCTGGTCACGGCGGCGCCACATCGGCGCCGCCGTGATCGTCGTCTGATCACCGCCCGGTGTGACCGGGTCGTCGCTCGCCGCCGGGCGCATCCGTGGCAGACTCGCGCCCAGAGACTGAATTACCGTTTGGTAGGAGGTCGCGGGTGGCGCGAGAGATCGGCAAGGTAGCCGTCGTCGGGCTCGGCACGATGGGTACCGGCATCGTCGAGGTGTTCGCCCGCAACGGCCTGGACGTGCGCGCTGTCGAGATCGACGAGGCCGCCCTCGAACGCGGCCGGACCAAGCTCACCGGCTCCACCGAGCGGGCGGTCGCGCGCGGCAAGCTGGCCCCCGGCGAGCGGGACGCGCTGCTGTCGCGGATCACCTTCGCCGTCGGCCTGGACGCGCTGCGCGACGTGGACCTCGTCATCGAGGCGGTACCCGAGCACCTCGACCTCAAGCAGCAGATCTTCGGCCAGCTCGACGCGGTCTGCCCGCCGCACACCATCCTCGCCACCAACACCAGTTCGCTGTCGGTCACTGAGATCTCCGTCGCCACCCGCCGGCCCGACCAGGTCGTCGGCATGCACTTCTTCAACCCCGCCCCGGTCATGAAGCTCGTCGAGATCGTCAAGACCGTGGTCACCGCGGACAGCGTCGTCGCCGACATCGAGGCGCTGTGCGCGCGGCTGGGCAAGGTCGGCGTCACCATCAGCGACCGGGCCGGGTTCATCGCCAACGGGCTGCTCTTCGGGTACCTGAACCACGCCGCCTCGCTGGTCGAGGCGAAGTACGTCGGGCGCGAGGACCTCGACGCGGCGATGCGCCTGGGCTGCGGGCTACCCATGGGGCCACTGGCGCTCATGGACCTCATCGGGCTGGACACCACGTACGAGATCCTCGACACGATGTACCGCAGGGGCGGCCGCGACCGCCGGCACGCACCGGTACCCCTGCTGAAGCAGATGGTGACCGCGGGCCTGCTGGGCCGCAAGTCCGGCCGCGGCTTCTACACGTACGAGAAGCCCGGCTCGCCAGCGGTCGTCGACGACGGACTGACCCCCGCGCCCACCATGGAGAGCGCCGCACCGGCAACCGCGGTGAGCACGGTCGGCGTGGTCGGCTCGGGCACGATGGCCACCGGGATCATCGAGGTACTCGCCCGTGCCGGCCTTGAGGTGATCTCCGTGACCCGGGGCGTGGAGAAGTCGACCGCGGTATGCGAGAAGGTCAAGACCTCGCTCAACAAGGCGGTCGTACGCGGGAGACTGAACGAGGAGGAGCGGGACGCGACGCTCGGCAGGGTCACCTGGTCGGTCAACCTGGACGATCTCGCCGGAGTGGACCTCGTCGTCGAGGCGGTCGTGGAGGAGCTGTCCGTCAAGAAGGCGCTGTTCGCCACGCTCGACGAGATCTGCAAGCCCGGCGCGATCCTCGCCACCACCACCTCGTCCCTGCCCGTGATCGAGTGCGCGATGGCGACCGGCCGCCCCGCAACCGTGCTCCGCCTGCACTTCTTCAACCCGGCGCCGATCATGGGCCTGGTCGAGGTGGTACGCACGATCCGTACCGCCGAGGAGGCGGTCGCCACTGCCCGTACCCTCGTCGCGCAGGTGGGCAAGTACCCGGTGGTCTGCGCCGACCGGGCCGGGTTCGTGGTCAACGCGCTGCTCTTCCCGTACCTGAACGACGCGGTACGCATGCTGGAGGCGAGCTACGCGAGCGCCGACGACATCGACAACGCGATGAAGCTCGGCTGCGGGTACCCGATGGGACCGTTCGAGTTGCTCGACGTCGTCGGGCTCGATGTGTCCCTCGCCATCCAGCGGGAGCTCTACCTCGAGCTGCGCGAGCCCGGGTTCGCCCCGGCCCCGCTACTTGAGCACCTGGTCACCGCCGGGTACCTGGGCCGTAAGGTTGGGCGAGGCTTCCGCAGTTACGGATGAGGACCATGCCCCGGCGCAACTACCGGCGCGACGACACCGCGCCCATCGACGAGGAGCGGCTGCGCCGTGGCGTACCCACCGTGCAGGCGTTCGCGGGCGCCGAGTGGATGGTGCACAGCATTCCCGGCGGCGCCGCCACGAAGACGTACCGGTGCCCCGGCTGCGACCAGGAGATCCGGCCGGGCGTCGCGCACGTCGTCGCGTGGCCGGTCGAGGGCTGGGGCGACGTGAACGATCGCCGGCACTGGCACACCGGGTGCTGGCAGGCGCGGGATCGGCGTCGCGCGAGGGGATAGGGGAGGAGTTCGGTGCCTGAGATCCGGGCGAACACGGTACTGCCGGCGCGGCGCGAGGAGATCGTGCTGCATACCGCCGACGGGCTCGCGCTCGTGGGCGAGCTGGCGGTACCCGCCGACCGGCCGCCGGTCGCCACGCTGGTGTGCCTGCACCCGCTGCCCACCCACGGCGGAATGATGGACAGCCACATCCTGCGCAAGGCGGCCTGGCGACTGCCGGCGCTGGCCGGGCTCGCCGTGCTGCGCTTCAACACGCGGGGCACCAGCAGTGAACGCGGTACGAGCGAGGGCAGCTTCGCGGGCGGGATCGACGAGCGGTACGACGTGGCCGCCGCGCTCGAGTACGCGGAGTTCCACGACCTGCCGCGGATCTGGCTGCTGGGCTGGTCCTTCGGCACCGATCTGGCCCTCAAGTACGGCAACGACCCGGTGATCGAGGGCGCCATCCTGCTCTCCCCGCCGCTGCGCTCCGCCACCCCCGAGGAACTGCGCGGCTGGGCCGGTACCGGCAAGCCCCTGGTCGCGCTGGTACCGGAGTTCGACGACTACCTGCGCCCCGAGGAGGCGCGCGCCCGGTTCGCCGAAATCCCGCAGGCCGAGGTGATCGGGGTACCGGGAGCCAAGCACCTCTGGGTCGGCGACGCGGAGACGGTACTGGATGAGATCGTGCGCCGGGTCGTACCCGAGGCGTACCCGCTGCCCCGCGAGTGGGACGGCCTACTTTCCGTCTGAGCGCGCCTTGCCGCCGACGCCGACCGCCTCCGACGCGTCCTCGGTTTCGGCCTCCTGCGCGGCAGGCTCCTCGGTGGCTGCCTCGGCGGGCTCCGGAGCCGGTTGTGCCGCCGCCTTACCCCGGCCCGCCGTCGTGGCGGCCCCGCGCTTCGCGTGCGCCGCCGCCAGTCGCGCCGCCTCCATGCGGTAGCGCTCCGAGTCGGCGCGGTGCTTCTCCGCGTCCGCCTTGTGCTTCTCCGCCTCGTCCAGGTGCTTCTCGGCCTCCGCGAGGTACTTCTCCGCCTCGGCCTTGAACATCTGCGCCTCGGCGCGTTGCGTCTCCGCCTCGGCGCGGTGGCGCTCCGCCTCGCTCTTGTGCTTCTCCGCATCGGCGCGCGACGCCTCGGCCTCGGTGCGGTACTTCTTGACCTCGTCGCGGTGCTTGGCGATCTCGGCCTGCGAGCGCTGTGCGTCGTCGCGCAGCGCCTCCGCCTCGGCGCGGTACCGCTCCGCGTCCGTCTTGTGCGTCTGTGCCTCGGCGCGGTTGCGTTCCACCTCGGACTGGTGGAGTTTGACCTGGCTCTCGGCGTCCGCGGCGGCCTGGCGCGCTGCCTCGGCCTGATGGTGCGCGTTGGCCGCGTGCTGGTGCGACGCGGCGGCCTGCTTGGCGGCGGCCTCCCGCTGCTGCTGCGCCTCCTCGGCCTGCGCCCGTGCCGCCGCCAGCTCCTGCTCGGCGGTGGCCAGTGCCTCCTGCGCCGTCGCTACCTGCGCCACGGCCTGCTGGGCACGTGCGGTCGCCTCGGCCGCCTGCTGCTGCTGCTCGGCGGCCTGGTGCTGGGCTTCGGCGAGAATGCGTTCGGCCTGCGCCCGCGCCGAGTTGACCAGCGCCTCCGCCTCGGCCCGCGCGGCGTCCACGGCCCGCTTCGCCGCGTCCTCGGCCTGCTTGCGCACGCCGACGGCGTACCGCTCCGCCTGGCTGCGCAGGCTGGCGAGCTCCGCCTCCAGCGCCGCCCGGCGCGGCGCCGCCTCCTGCTCGACCTGCGCGCGCTGGTGCTGCACGTACGTGTCGGTCTCGGCGCGGATGCGCTCCACGTGCGCGCTGGCGGCCTCGGCGACCCGCCTGGCCTCCTGCTGCGCTCCGCTGTGTACCGCCTCGGCCTCCGCCCGCAGCCGGGCGGCGTACTCCTGGCTCGCCACGATCTCGGCGTTGGCCCGGGCGCGCCGCTCGTTGGTGCTGCGCTCCTCCTCGGCGCGGCGCGCGGCGAGGGCGGCCTCGAAGTCCCGGATCGCCTGTGCGTGCTGGCCGCGCGCGTCGGCGAGCAGCCGCTCCGCCTCCTCGCGCTGGGCGTGGATGTCGTTGACGGCGTTCTTGCGGATGTCCTCGGCCTGCTCCTCGGCGAGCCCGAGGATCTGCGCCACGCGCTCTCCCAGATGCCGGAACGAGACCTCCTCGATGCGCGCGTTGCCCCGCCGGCGCATCTCGGCGATCTCGTGCTGCAGCTGCTGTACCTGTGCGGCCATCGCCTGCGCGTGTTCGTACGCGTTTTCGCGCTCGGCAGCTAATGCCTCGTTCTCCGCCTCGAGCATGCCGACGTACTTGTCGACCTGCTGCTTGCGGTAACCCCGGACAACGACCTCGAAGTTCGGCTGCGATGCAACTCCGTCACCGAACGCGAACAGGTCTCCGCCGTGCGACATAACCCCATCCTCACACGCGGGATCCCGCCTCGCTCGGATTCAACCCGAACGTAGCGGGACCCGCGTTGTTCCTTGTCATCAGCCTACATTCAGCTGCTTGTGAGGCCGCACTCAGGCCGTCACCTTGCGCTCATTGTCGGGGCGCTTGTCGCCGCCCTTGTCCTGCTGTTGCGTGATGCCAGGAACGATACCCGCCAAACCTGAGAGCATCTGGCCGAGCTGGGAGGTGACCGCGTCCTTCTGGCGGGTCAGCTCCTCGACCTCGCGGCGCGCGGTCTGCGTGGTCATCTCGGCCTCGCCGCGTGCCTCGGACAGCATCCGGTGAGCCTCGCTGCGCGCCTCGTTGACCGTCTTGTCGGCCAGCGCCTTCGCCTTCCCGATGGTGTCCTCGGCGTTGCGCTCGGACTCCACCCGCCGGGCCTCGGCGCGCTGCTCGATCTCCTTGGACCGCTCCTCGGCGGCCCGGGCGCGCTGCTCGGCCTCGCCGACCAGCTTCTGCGTGGCGGCAACCGCGGCGGCGTGCCGCTGCGTCTCCTCGCGCTCCGAGGCCTCGCGGCGCTCGGCCAGCTCCAGCTGGAGGGCCTGCAGGTCCTTGTCGCGCTTGTCCCGCGCGTCGGAGAGCATCTTGGTCGCCTCGGCGCGCTTCTCCTCCGCCTCGCGGGCGGCCTTGGCACGCAGCTGGGTGATCTCCCGCTCGGCGGTGGCGCGCAGCGAGGACACCTCCCGCTCGACGGTCGCCTCGAGCTTGGCGACGTCGTACGCGGTCGTGGTGCACAGCTGCTTGGTCTCCCGCTCGGCGTCCGCGCGCAGCGTGTCGGCCTCGCGGCGGGCCTGCACCCGGACCTCGGCAGCCTCCCGCTCGGCGGCGGTGCGCAGGTTGC
>JBPYFB010000276.1:0-5575 GCA_051986465.1 Rugosimonospora sp. | reverse complement strand
CCGTACCGGACCGCGTCGTCGGGCGTCATCGAGGTGTAGCTCCACCAGCCCGACAGCGCGACCGTGGTGTGCAGCCCGCAGACCTGGTTCAGACGGCGGATCACCGAATCCTTGCCGTCCAGGTCGTAGTAGTGGCTGGCGATGTCGTTGTCGCTGTGGATGATCATGCTGCGCAGCTGGGTCAGGTCCTGCTGGCTGGGCTGGTGGCCGGCGGCGACGGTACGCGAGAGGTAGTCCGCCGCGATCCACGGCTTGATCATCGACTCGGTGTAGTTGGTCATCGTCGCGGCGTTGGCCGAACCGCCCACGATCTCTCCGGTGGCGCGGTTGGCGAGCGCCCAGCCCAGCAGGGTGTACCCGCTGGGGTTCCGCACGCCCCCGTCTGGCACTCGCAGCTCGGCACCGGCCGGCGCGGCCTGGGTACCGAGGCGCAGCCCGGATCCGCTCGGCGCCGGGCTGCCGGTACGCGCCGGGCTGCCGGTCACCGCCTGCGCGGCCGCGTGTGTGCGGCCATGGGCGAGCGCGCGCCGGGCCGGCGGGAAGGCCAGCAGGGCGAGGCCGAGCAGGGCGACCAGCCATATGACGAGGACCACGCGGGGACGCACGAGGTGGGGCTCCAAACCTTGGGGGATGAACCAAGGTACCTCGGGTACCGCGTGTTACAGGGGATTCCGATTCTGCGTTTCGCCTGTAACATTTGCGGTGTGTACGGCAGCGAGGACCCGGCCGATCTGCTGGGCCAGGTGGCAGCGGCGGAGCAGGACCTGCGCGACGCGGCCGAGCGCAGCGTCGAGATCACCGATACTGAGGCGTACTTCGATGCGGTGATCGAGGCGGACCAGAAGATCGAGCCGCGGGACTGGATGCCGGACCGGTACCGCGCCGGGCTGATCCGGCAGATCGCGCAGCACGCGCACTCCGAGATCATCGGGATGCAGCCCGAGGCCAACTGGATCAGCCGAGCCCCAACGCTCAAGCGCAAGGCGATCCTGCTCGCGAAGGTGCAGGACGAGGCCGGGCACGGCCTGTACCTGTACGCCGCGGCGGAGACGCTGGGCGTGGACCGGGCCGACCTGGTGGACCAGCTGTTGACCGGCCGCCAGAAGTACTCGTCGATCTTCAACTACCCGACGCTCACCTGGGCCGACGTCGGCGTGATCGGCTGGCTCGTGGACGGCGCCGCGATCGTCAACCAGGTACCCCTGTGCCGCTGCTCGTACGGCCCGTACGCCCGCGCGATGATCCGCATCTGCAAGGAGGAGTCGTTCCACCAGCGCCAGGGCTTCGAGATCCTGTACACACTGGCGCACGGCACCGAGGCGCAGAAGGCGATGGCGCAGGACGCGGTGGATCGCTGGTGGTACCCGTCACTCGCGATGTTCGGGCCGCCCGACGCCGACTCGACGCACTCAGCGCAGTCGATGGCCTGGAAGGTCAAGCGGTTCTCCAACGACGAGCTGCGCCAGCGGTTCGTCGACATGTGCGCGCAGCAGAGCACCGTGCTCGGCCTCACGCTGCCCGACCCGGACCTGCGCTGGAACCCCGAGCGCGGCGGGTACGACTTCACCCAGCCCGACTACGAGGAGCTGACCCGCGTCATCCGCGGCGACGGGCCGTGCAACCGGCAGCGGATGGCGCACCGCCGCCAGGCGTACGAGGACGGGGCCTGGGTACGCGAGGCGGCCGCCGCGTACACCGCGAAGCACCGGGAGCCGGCCCGTGTCTGAGAACTGGCCCTTGTGGGAGGTGTTCATCCGGCCCCGCCGCGGGCTGTCCCACACGCACGCCGGCAGCCTGCACGCGCCCGACGCGCAGATGGCGCTACGCAACGCGCGGGACCTGTACACGCGGCGCTCCGAGGGCGTCTCCATCTGGGTCGTACCGGCTGCCGCGATCACCGCGTCCAGCCCGGACGAGAAGGACGCCTTCTTCGACCCCGCCGCCGACAAGGTGTACCGCCACCCCACGTTCTACGAGGTACCAGAGGGGGCGGCGCACCTGTGACGGCCCCTGAGTACGTGCTGGGCCTCGGGGACGACGCACTCGTCGAGGCGCAGCGCCTCGCCGCCTGGTGCTCGCGCGCGCCGGAGATGGAGGAGGACGTCGCGCTCGCCAACATCGCGCTGGACCAGCTCGGCGCCGCGCGCCTGCTGCTGACCTACGCCGGCGAGCTGGAGGGGCGCGGCCGGGACGAGGACGCGCTCGCCTACCGGCGGGACGATCGGGACTTCCGCAACGTACTGCTGGTCGAACTGCCCGACGCCGACTTCGCCGTGATGATCGCGAAGCTGCTGTTCCTCTCCGCGTACCAGGTGCCGCTCTACCGTGGACTGTCCACAGGGGAGGACGGGCGGCTGGCCGGGATAGCGGGCAAGGCGGCGAAGGAATCCGCGTACCACCTCGACCACGGTACACTGTGGACAGTACGGCTGGGCGACGGTACCGAGGAGTCGCACCGCCGGATGCAGGCGGCCGTCGACGAGGTGTGGCCGTACACGCACGAGCTCTTCGACTGGGCGCCCGAGCTGCGCTCCTCCTGGCTGTCCACTGTGGAGCCTGCGCTAGCCGAGGCGACGCTGCGGCGACCGGCCGATGGCTGGGCGCCCAGCGGTGGCCGCGCCGGCCGGCACACCGAGCACCTGTCCTACCTGCTGGCCGAGATGCAGGTGCTGCACCGCGCCCACCCGGGGGCGGTATGGTGACGGCCCGCGAGGTAGTCGCGTCCATTGTGGACCCGGAGATGCCCGAGCTGACCATCGAGGAGCTCGGCATCCTCCGTGACGTGCGCCAGGACGAGGCCGGCGTCGCGGTGACCATCACGCCGACCTACTCCGGCTGCCCGGCGCTGGACCTGATCCGCGCGCAGGTGGTGGAGGCGCTGCGTCAGGCCGGATACCCACGCGCCGCGGTGCGTACCGTGCTCGAACCGGCGTGGAGCACCGACATGATCAGCGAATCCGGCCGCGCCAAGCTCGCCGCCGCGGGCATCGCCCCGCCCGGGCCGGTTCTCCTGCAAATCAAGCCGCGCTGCCCGCGCTGCGGATCGCCCGACACCGAGCGGCTCTCGCGCTTCGGGCCGGCCGCGTGCAAGGCCCTGTGGCGCTGTGCCGCCTGCCGCGAACCGTTCGAGGGGATCAAGCCACTGTGACCGCACCGCGCCCCACCCGGCCCGCCGCAACTTCATCTTCGGTCGCAACTTCATTGAAGTTGCGTCCTTGTGGGCGGCCCAACACCGCAATTTCAATGAAATTGCGACGATCATGACGGTGACGATCACCCGGCCGGCGCGGCGCCGCCCGCGGTTTCACGCCGTCCCGGTCGAGGCCGTCGAGCGCCTCACCGAGGACGCCCTGTCCATCACGTTCCTGGTACCCGAGGAGCTGCGCGACACGTTCGCCTTCGCGGCCGGGCAGCACGTGACGGTACGCACGGGTGACGACGTGCGGCGCTCGTACTCGATCTGCTCGACCCCGGCCGAGCTGGTCGCGAGCGGGCGGCTGGGCATCGGCGTCAAGCTGATCCCGGGCGGTACCTTCTCCGCGTACGCGGCGAGTTCGCTGCGCCCCGGCGATACCGTGGACCTGCTGCCGCCGCTCGGCCACTTCACGACCGCGTTCGACCCGGCGCGCACCCGGCACTACGCGGCCGTGGCGGCCGGCTCCGGTATCACGCCGGTCCTGTCGCTCATCGCCACCGCTCTGTCTACAGAGGACGCGAGCCGGTTCACCCTCCTGTACGGCAACCGGTACGCCCGGTCGGTCATGTTCGCCGAGGAGCTCGCCGACCTCAAGGACCGGTACCCGCAGCGCCTGCACATCGTGCACGTGCTGTCCCGGGAACCGAGTGACGCCGCGCTGCTCTCCGGCCGGCTCGACGCGCCGCGCCTGTCCGACCTGTTCGACGCGCTGGTCGATCCGTCTACTGTGGACGAGTGGTTCCTGTGCGGCCCGTACGGGATGGTGCTCGACGCGCGGCGGGTACTGGACGAGCGCGGGGTACCGCCGGAGACCGTACACAGTGAACTGTTCCATGTGGACAGCGCACCGCCACCCGCGCCAGCCGCACCGCCGACCGGCCCCGCCGACGTGACCGTGACGATGCGGCTGGACGGCCGGGAGTCCACCTTCCCGATGGGGCGCGACGAGCGGGTACTCGACGCGGCACTGCGCGTGCGCCGGGAGTTGCCGTACTCGTGCCGCGGCGGCGTCTGCTCGACCTGCCGGGCCAAGCTGCTCGCGGGCGAGGTGCGGATGGCACACAACTACGCGCTGGCCCCGGCCGAACTGGCTGCCGGCTACGTCCTGACCTGCCAGTCCAGCCCCGTCACCGACACGCTCTCCATCGACTACGACGCATAGCCGATCGTCAGCGGAGGCCGATCGCGTCCAGTTCGGCCAGGTCCTCCGGGGACGGTATCCACCGGGCCGCGGCGGCGTTCGCCGCGACCTGTCCCGGCCGCGTCGTACCCGCGATCACGCTGGCCACCGCGGGCTTGGCGGCCAGCCCGCCGATCGCCACGTCGAGCAGGGTCAGGCCGCGCTTGTCCGCGTACGCCGCGAGCGCCTCGATCGTGTCCCAGTCGGCCCGGGCGTACCAGCCCTGGTAGCGCTGCATCGCCATCCGGGTACCCGCGGGCGGCGCCTCGCCGCGCCGGTACTTGCCGGTGAGCAGGCCGCTGGCGAGCGGGAAGAACGGCAGCAGGCCCAGGCCGAAGCGCTGGCAGGCCGGCACCAGCTCGCCCTCGACACCCCGGTTGAGCAGGCTGTACTCGTTCTGCGCGCTGATGAACCGGGTCAGGTGCGAGCCGCGGGCGATCCAGTCGGCGTCGGCGACCTGCCACCCGGCGAAGTTGGAGTTGCCGAGGTAGCGGACCTTGCCGGCGCGTACCAGATCGTCAAGCGCGGACAGCGTCTCCTCGATCGGTGTCTGCGGGTCGGGCCGGTGGAGCTGGTAAAGGTCGATGTAGTCGGTCTTGAGCCGGCGCAGCGAGGCCTCGACCGCCCGGGTGATGTACCAGCGGGAGCCGCGCGCGCCCAGGTCGTTGCCGTTGGTGCCGGCCATGTCCATGCCGAACTTGGTCGCGATCACCACCTCGTCGCGCCGCCCGGCCAGGGCCGCGCCCAGCAGTTGCTCCGACGTGCCGTGCGGGTGCCCGTAGATGTCGGCCGTGTCGAAGAAGTTGATGCCGTGGTCGAAGGCCGCGTCCACGACGGCGCGGGTGCCCTCGAGATCGACGGTACGGCCGACCGGGTCGGGCGCGCGCCCGAAGTTGTTGCAGCCGATGCCGACCACCGACACCACGAGGCCGGAGTCGCCCAGCCGCCGGTACCGCATGTCATCTCCCATGTCTCCATCCTTCCCGCACCCCACCTCCACTTTCGCGGCGGGGCCGGTCGGTTAGGCTCGGATGCGTGAGGGCTAGCCGGGAACTCGACGACATCCTGCAGCGGGCGGCCGGCGGCGGCCGGATCAGCGCCGAGGAGGCGCTGCTGCTCTATACGGACGCGCCGTTCCATGCGCTGGGTGAGGCGGCCGATACGGTACGTCGTCGCCGGTACCCGGACAACATCGTCAC
>JBPYFB010000275.1:0-7926 GCA_051986465.1 Rugosimonospora sp. | reverse complement strand
CCGCCGGTCTCGTCCGTGACCGAGGTGACCAGCCCGTCCTGGACGGTCTGGTGCTGGGCGGAGCCATCCGGTGCGGTGATCGTCGTGGGCGTACGGCCGCTGCCGTCGTAGGTGTACGTCGTCTTGCCGCCCGCCGGATCCGTCGTACTGACCAGCCGGTCCTGGCCGTCATAGCTGTACGAGTTGGTGGTGCCGGCCCAGGTGGCGGTGGTGACGTTGCCCCGCGTGTCGTAGCCGAGGGCGATGGTGGTGCCGCCCGCGGTGGTGACCTTCGTCGGCCGGCCGTTGTCGTCGAACGTCTGGGTCTGCGCGGTCCCGTCCGGGCCGGTCACCTTGACCAGCCGCCCCGCGGCGTCCTGCTGCAGGATGGCGCTCGTGTTGGCGGCCGGGTCGGTCACCGTGGTGGCCCCGGTTCCGTTGTCGTAGGCCAGACTCAGCGCCTCGCCGTCGGCGAGCTCCTGCCGCTGTACCCGGCCCGCGTCGTCGTAGGTCGTCTTGACCGTACGCCCGTCCGCGTCGGTGATCTGGGTGATCCGGCCGTTCGCGTCGGTGCTGTAGCTGTCCTTCGCGCTCGGGCTGGTCGCGGTGGCCAGGTCGCCGGCGTCGGTGTACGTGTAGCTGACCGACGTGCCACCCGGACCGTCCACACGCGACAGTTGGTCGCCCGCGTACGTCAGGTCCAGCTCGCGACCCACCGCATCGTCCACCTTGGACAGTCGGCCCGAGTCGTCGTAGCCGAACGTCACGGTCTCGCCCTCATTGCTGCGGCCCGTGGCACGGCCGCTGGCGTCGAACGTCCAGGTCGCTCCGGCATGGAACTTGAGCTGGTACTGCCCATCGGCGCCATGCGTCAGGTCCGCGTCGAGATCCTGCGGTGAGCGGTACCCGGTGTCGGTCGGCGAGAACACCAGCTCGCGCCCGTCCTCGTCCACGAACAGCACGCTGCCGTCGGTCGCCGGCACCAGGTGCGCGCCGTACCCCAGCGCCCAGCCGCGCCCCAGCGGGCCGGTGGTCGTATCGAGCGAGTTGTAGGTGCGCGCCCAGTCCAGTGGGCTGCCGGCGACCCTGAGGTCGTCGACCGCCACGGTGTAATTTCCCGTGGCCGTGTTGATTCCGTCAGCTACGATGCCGTACCCGGCGTGCTTGCCGAATATCTCCGCGGCCGGCCTGGTGATGAAGCCAGGATCGGCCGCTGCCGCACGCGGCAATCCGTAGACAGCAACGACGATGACGGCGGCGAATGTCGCCGCCTTGCGCAGGCGCATGTACATCGACTCCCGTGGTGGTCGGCGCGCCCGGCTCGGGCGCGCGAGACAGATCACGTTGGGGAGGAATGAATGAGGTCAGGGATCGCCCGACAGCAGGTCGTATCCCCCGTGTCCCGACCTGCGCCGCCCACATTAGCTAGGCACGCTAACGAGTGTCAATGAGTTGCGCACTGGTGGTTTCGCCGATTGTCTATCCACAAAGGACGTTCTAAGTTACAGCAGCAGACGGGTCAGCGCGGTGGCCAGCGCGGCGAGCGCGACGGTCACCAGGAAGGGCGCCCGCAGCGCCACCGCGACGAGGGCGCATGCGAGCCCGACGACTCGCGCGTCGATCGTGAGATGGCCGCCGTTCGCGAAGGTCTGCGTGGCCGTCAGCGCGGCGAGCAGGCCCACCGGCAACAGCGCGGCGGCAAGCTGTACCCGGCGGTCCTCGACCAGCGACCGGGGCAGCGACATGCCGGCCAGCTTCAACAGGTAGCAGATAGCCGCGCCGGCGACGATACCGAGCCACAGCATCATGCCTCCCGAACTGCCCGGGACCGGAACACGAGCGGCAGCACCGCCGCCGCGGCGAGCAGTACCGGTACCCCGGATGGTGTCAGCGGGACGGCCGCGAGCGCCACGCACGCCGCGAGGGTTGCGGCGAGCCAGGTCTGGCGCGACACCATGCGGGGCGCGAGCAACGCCACGAAGGCGGCGGGCGCGACGACGTCGAGGCCGAGCACCTTCGGATCGGGCAGCAGCGCCGCTCCGAGCGCACCGAGTGCCGTGGCGGCGTTCCAGCAGACGAAGACCGACCCGCCCGCGGCCCAGAAACCCAGGCGGGCCAAGGGCTGCGTCCGCCCGGCGAGCGACAGCGCGGTGCTCTCGTCGATGACGAACTGCGCCGCGGCGGCCCGGCGCCCGCCGCGCACCGCGAGCAGCCGCGAGAGGTGCAGCCCGTACAGGCCGTTGCGGGCACCCAGCAGGGCCGCCGTGGCGGCGCCGGCGAACGCGCTACCGCCGGACGCGACGATACCCACGAACGCGAACTGCGAGGCGCCGGTGAACATCAGCAGGGACAGGGCGCACGCCTGCGGTACGGAGAGTCCGGCCGCGACGGCCAGGGCGCCGAAGGACAGTCCATAGGTACCTGTCGCGACGCCGATCGCCACGCCGTTGCGGATCACGCGGGAGCGATCATTGACGGCCATGCAGTGGAGGATATCGAGCGCCTCGACGCACGCGATGCCATTTTTCTACCGCAGAACAGCGCGCCAGTAGCATGGAGTGCCATGGATGACGTGGATCGAGCAATAGTCGAGCAGCTGCGCCGGGACGGGCGGATCAGCAACGTCGAACTCGCCACCCGGGTGAACCTGAGCCCGTCACCCTGCCTGCGCCGGGTGCGGCAACTGGAGGAGGCGGGCGTCATCAAGGGGTACCGGGCGGTGATCGATCCGCACGCGTACGGGCGCGGTTTCCAGGTGCTCGTGCACGCCAACATGATGGTCAAGGACCGCCGCACCATCGAGGCGTTCGAGGAGCAGGTCGCCGCGATGGACGAGGTGGTCGAGTGCCGGCGCATGTTCGGCGACCCGGACTACCTCCTGTGGGTAGCCGTCGCGGACGTCGACGGGTACGAGCGGTTCTACATGGGCAAGCTCGCCGACCTGCCCGGAGTGGCCCGGATGACGTCCCAGTTCACGATGAAGGTCGTCAAGGCGGCCGGCTGAGGTACGGCGCGGCCGAGCGTCACTGGTAGGAGACGAAGACCGGGCGCGGCGTATTGACCATCGTCTGGCTCGGCGTGAAGGTCGGCTTGTCCTCGTCGTAGAAGTTCTTCCAGCCGAAGAAGGTACCGGCGGGGGCGTTGGCGGTGATCGCGCCCCAGGTCGCGTGCTTCGCCCCCGGGCTGCCGAACCCGTCGACGTGGATGACGATACGCACGCCGTCCTCGTTGGTGACCAACGCGGGCCTGTTCGTGACCATGTCCGGCCGGAACTGGTGCACGATCATCACCTTCTGCGGCAGGCGGTGCGAGCGGGTCAGTTCGTCCAGCCACGCGGAGGTCGCGTTGACCTCGGCGGCGTTGACCGAGCCGATCTGGACGATGGGACGCTGGTTCGGCTTGAGCCGCCACTCCGGGTCGAGCGCGAGGCCCACGTTCGGCTCGAGCAGCAGGTCGCTGTAGAGCTTCGCCTGGGTCAGGAAGTCGGTGCGGCCGGACTGCAGGTCCAGCATCACGTACATGCCGGCCTGCTGGGCCGCCTCCACCCAGGGGCGCAGAACGTCGGAGGAGGCGGCGCTCGAGTAGCTGCCGTCCGGTTCCGGCGAGGAGGAGGCCACCGTCGCGATGATCTCGAAGGTCGGGATGACCGGCTCGTCGACGAGCGCGCCGTACGCGTCGGCCTGCCGCTTCACCCGCGCCACCGCCTGGGCCAGCGGCTGTTCGCCGAGCGCCCCGAGCAGCTTGTTGCCGGGGTGCCCATACAGCGCGACCATCGTCCGGCCAGGAAAGACCACCTGGCCGCCGCCGGGCAGCTCGACGCCGGTGGCCGCGGTCGCCACCCGCTCGCGCAACCGGTCGGCCGGGCCGAAGGCGGCGCCGAGCGCGAGCACATGCGACACGTCCCGCTGGGCCAGCGCCTTGATCGTGGCGCTGTCGGCGCGCGGGTCCGGGCCCGGCTCCCCCACCACGTCGGCTCCGGCGGCGTCCGCGGTGGCGGCGGCGGCCCGGGTGAGCGCCGGGTCGGTGGTGAGCACGACCAGCCCGCGCAGCGCCGCACCGGGCCGGGCCACCGGAAGCTGGGACTTGCTGCCGTACGCGATGACGCTGGCCCCGCCCGCGCCCCGGCGGGCCCAGTCCGCCGCGGCGCTCCCGACGGTCACGTCGGTCGTCGCGCCCAGCCGGTGGACCTCCGCCGCCAGCAGTGCATCCGCGTTCGCGGCGGGCGACGGGCCGGCGGGCGACGGACCGGCCGCGGTCGGCCCGGTCGGCGACGAATCAGCGGCCGGCGCAGTTGACTCGGGGACCAGCAGCAGCGGTACGTGCTGCGCGCGCGCGACCGGCACCGCCGCGTCCAGGTCCGCGCTCCCCGCGAGCACGACGACCGGCGAGTGTTGGAACAGCGCGCGGCTGGCCTGCAGCGCGAGCACAAACGGGGTGGCGCCGTCGAGCACCACGGTCGTGGCGGGGGGCAACTGGGTGACCGCCGGGGTGGTATCGCCCATGCGCGGATGCGCCACGGTGCACCCGGCGAGCAGCAATGGGCACGCGGACGCGGCGAGCCACGCGCGGAACCGGCGCATTCTGGGACCCCAAGTCGTTGTTGATGAGAGTTGGCGGAGGTGCAGCGCCGCTCTTACCCAGAACGCTGGGGGAATTGTCTACTACATAGCAGAATGCACCCGTTCGGGCGACATTGACCAACCCGTCGTGACCAGCTGCCGGTACAGGGCCGCCAGCTCGGCGGGCGGCTCCGGGAAATCCCGGCCCACCCACCAGACCAGCAGGCCGAGCAGCGCGGCGGTGTAGAACTCGGCCACCGCCTCGGCCGGTACCGGCGAACCGGCCGCCGCCGGGTGTGGCGGCAGGTGCGCGGCGAACGCGGTACGGATCATGGTGTGCAGGTGACCGTGCACGATCGTGCCGCCCCGCCGCCCGCACATCGCGCGGAACACCCGGCGGTGCTCGTACGCGAGCGCGAAGATGGCGTCCGCGGCCCGGCCGGCGTCCCCGCCCGTACCGTCGGAATCCAGGTCGCGGTGCAGCTCGTCCCGCAGACCGTCGAAGCAGGACAGCAGCAGCGCCTGCTTGTCCTGGAAGTGCGTGTAGAAGGTGGAGCGGCCCACATCGGCACGGTCCAGGATGTCCTGCACGGTTATCCGGTCGTACCCGCGCTGCAGGATCAACTCGATCAACGCCTCGGACAGCAGCCGATGGGTGCGTGCCACCCGCCGGTCGGTCGCCAGTGCCATGGCCGCCTCCTGTTCACGGACAATTCCGGGTTCCTGTCCGGTACCGCACGATCACCGATCTTTGCCTGTTGCCGCGCCACCTCGACCGAGCCAAAAATCGAACAAGGTGTACGGGAATGAACAGTCTATTCGGGAGGGCTGCGGTGTCGCATGTACCCGCGTATATCTGGTTGCTCGTTCTGCTGGGAGCGGCCGGCATTCCGGCGCTGACCGCGCTCGGCCTGTTCCGCTCCGCCCGCGAGGCCGGTGCCGACCCGCGGCGGGCGGGGACGATGGCCACGGTCTTCGCCGCCGGCTGGGCCGGCATCATCGCCGCGGCCGTCGCGCTCACCGCGGCCGGCGTGTTCCGCCAATCGGCCTCGTCGCGCAGCCCCTGGTTCGGCGTATTCGCCGGCGGGGTCCTGGTGGTCGCGCTGGTCGCCCCCGCGCTGCCGCCGGTAGCCAGCGCGCTGCGGACGGCGGGCGCCCCGGCCCGGCTGACCTGGCCGCACGTCCTGCGCGTGGTCGGCGTGGTCTTCATCCTCATGCTCGCGCTGGGCCGGCTGCCGGCCATCTTCGCGCTCCCGGCCGGCCTCGGCGACGTCGCCGTCGGTCTCGCCGCGCCCGGGATCGCGCGCCGCCTGGCCCGGGGCGACCGGCGCGGCGCCCGCCTGTTCCACGCCCTCGGCCTGCTCGACCTCGTCGTCGCGGTCACCATCGGCTCGCTCGCGGCCCTCGGCCCGGGTCGCGTCCTGAACGTGTCACCCGCCACCGTCGAGGTGTCGCTGCTCCCGCTGGCGCTCGTCCCGATCACCGCCGTACCCCTCGCCATGGCCCTGCACGTGGCGGCGCTGGTCCGGCTGCGCGCCCGGCGCCAGCGGGTACCGGCCCAGGTTCCGGCCGCGACCGGCGCCGCGACCGGCTGATCTCGCACGCCAACGGGGGAGCTGCTCCGCCACCTCTGGCCGCCGCGCCGGAGGTGGCGGAGTGCGACGATAGCCAGGCGATGAGCGGCGTAGAGCGATATGACGAGATCAGCGGCGGGCCGACCGGCGGCAGGTCGCGACCGTGGGCCTTCTGGCTGGTCGTCGCCGTGGTCGCGGTCGTGGTTGCCGGCCTCGCCTGGCACCAGCGGCGCGCCGGCCACGCCGAGGTCAAGCCCCAACCGTCCACACCGGCCGGTCAGCTGTTCCTCGACCAGATCTGCCCCATCGGTACGGACGGGCACAGGAGCGTAGCGGTCTCGTTCCGGCTCGCCAACCACCTCGGTACGCCGGTACTGCTGCGCCGCGCGGATCCGGTACTGGCCCTGGGCGGGTTGCGCCCGGTACGGACGCTGCTGACCAGCGGTACCTGCGAGCAGCCCCTCGATACGCACGCCGACGGCAGCCTCGCGCCCGGCGACGCGCTGCTGGTCATCTTCGAGTTCGAGGTGCCGCCGGGCACCTGCCCGCAGCCGCTGCCGGTGGGCGCGCGGTTGACTGTGGAGGCGGGTGGCGCGGACCGGATCAGCGAGATACCGGTACGGGTCGACCTGGGCGGCATGCCGTTCGATACCTGTCCCAGTTGACTGCAACCGTCGAGGTGACCGTATCCGTTCTACTGTCGTGACCGAGGATGACCGGGACGGCTTCCGCGAGTTCGTCGCAACCAGGATGGCGTCGCTGCGCAAGCTGGCCTACGTCACCTGCGGCGACTGGCACGCGGCCGAGGACGCGGTCGCGAACGCGCTGGCGAAGCTGTACCCGCGCTGGCGGCGGCTGGAGCGGCCGGACCTCTACGCGCAGACGATGGTCTTCCGCGCCGCGATCGACGAGACCCGCCGGCCCTGGCGCCGGGAACGCTCGGCCGGCGACGCGCTGCCCGACGTGCAGCAGCCCGACGCATCCAGCGTTATCGATGAACGGCTGCGTATCCGCGCCGCGCTGTTCACGCTGCCGCCCAACCATCGCGCAGTGCTGGTACTGCGGTACTACGCGGGGCTGACCGTGGAGGAGACCGCGGAGGTCCTCGGTACCCGGCCCGGCACCGTCAAAAGCCATACCGCCCGCGGGCTCGCCAAGCTGCGCGCCGCGCTGGCGCCCGAAGACCTCACCCTTGACGAACCGGACCGGGAGTGGACCGATGCGAATGCATGACCTCGTGGAGTCGACAACAGCCGACGAACCGCCGCTACGGCACAGCGTCGACGACATCGTGGCCGCGGGGCAGCGCCTGCGGCGGCGCCGGCGGGCCGGCTGGGCGACCGCCTCGGTCACCGCGCTCGCGGTGGCGGTGACCGCCGCGGTGCCGTCCCTGGTGCACCACCACCAAGCCAAGGCCGGCAAGGCCACGGCCGCGGCGACCGTCTCGGTGCCGGCCGCCGCCACGTCCGCGCCGGCACCGGTGGCGTGGAGCTTCCCGGCGCAGCGGTTCACCTTCACGTTCCGGGCGTTCGGCGCCGGCCGGCTGCACGTACAGGACCCGCGAGTGGTGACGACGGCGTACCAGATCGCCGCGATCCACGCGGACGGCATGCGGCCCGAGAACTCCACCGGCGCGCTGCCGTCTCCGGACCCGTCACTGTTCGCCTACCTGATCGTGTACCGGCCGGGGGCGTACCGGCCGACCGGCACGCCGAACGCCACCATCGCGGGGCGCCCGGCGATCGAGGCGGACGTCAGGCAGACTCCGTCGCACCGCTTCCTGGCCTGGCAGTACGCGAACGGCGCGTGGGCGA
>JBPYFB010000274.1:0-12272 GCA_051986465.1 Rugosimonospora sp. | reverse complement strand
CGCCGACTATGCCGCCAACGCGGACAACTGGGGCGCGTTCACGCTGGGCGTCTCGGCCGCCACGCCGCTGGACATGGCCAACGCCTACGCGACGCTCGACGCCGACGGCATGTACTGCGACCCGCTCCCGGTCGTCTCGATCCGCGCGATCGACGGCAGCTCGCTGGATGTGGCCAACCCGCGCTGCCACCGGGCGGTCAGCGCCGACGTGGCGCGCGCCGCGGTCGACGCGCTGCGCTGCCCGATCGGCGACCAGTCGGTGTTCGGCCAGTGCGACGGGGCCACCGCGAAGAACATCCGCGGCATCGTCGGCAAGCCGCTCGCTGGCAAGACCGGGACCACCGACAACAACCAGACCGCCGCGCTGATCGCGATGACCAGGCAGCAAGCGATCGCCGGGATCGTGGCCGACCCGGACTGGCCGCAGACCACGAGACTCCGCGCCGACCTGGGCGGGCGCGACCCGCACGCCGAGGTGGTGAACCTGGCCGTCGCGTACACGCTGCACGACATCATGGTCGGCAAGCCGGCGCTGGGCTGGGCCGGGCCGCCGCACAGCATGGCGTTCGGCGGGCGTGGGGCGCCTGCGGTCAACCCGTCGGGCTCGGCGCCCCCGTCCGGGCTGCCGTTCCCGCTGCCGCCACGCCGCTCACCCAAGCACTGATACGACCTGGCGAGACCCCGCATCCGGCTCGCTGAAGCGCAGCAGCGCCTCGCCCTCGGCGACCAGCTCGTCGAGGGCGGGCGGGGGGAGCGGCGCGAACGGCGCGAGGCGCAGCGTGGCCACCTTCGCGGTTCGCTTCACGTCCCAGGTGCCGGCGACCTCCCCGTCCCAGAGGAACGTGGCGCGCACCCGCAGGTTCTTCGTGACGACCTGGGGCCGGTACTCCTCGGCGAGCAGCCGGGTACGGTCGGCATGCGCCAGTACGAGGTTGTCGAACTCCGGCAGGTACCGGGCGGGCGCCGGGGTGTCCGGGTCCGGCCGGGGCGCTTCGGGCACGTCGAACAGTTCCCGGCCGCGCTCGTCCCGGAAGACTTCGAGCCTGGGGCGCAGCCCGTCCAGTACCGCCTTCAGACCCCGCAGCCCCGACCACGTCTGCGCGTCGGTGGCGCTCGCCGGGCCGAACGCGGCGAGGTACCGCAACACCAGCTCCGCGCGCGTCTCGTCCGTCGCGAGTGGACGGTCGAGCCAGGCCTCGGCGAGCGTGAACCGCGAGTTGGGCGGGAAGGCCCAGGGGTCGGCGGTGGGAACCATGACGAGGGGCAGGCACATGCGTACCGCGAAGCCGAGCGCCCGCTCGTTGACCTCCGGAAAGCGGCCCTGCAGCAGCTCGCGTAGCTGCGTGAAGTCGCGAGGCGCCTCGGTGAGCAGCCCGCGCGCGACCGGCAGCAGGGTGGTGAGGTCGAGGCCGGCGGCCCGGTCGCCGAGCACGCGCACCGCCTCGGTCAGCATCGGCTGCAGGGTCGCCCGCAGCGCGGTGAATTCGGCGGCGGTCAGCAGGTGCAGCGTGCCGCGCAGCGCGGTGGCCCGGACCACCTCGCGGGCGTGCAGGGCATCGTGCAACTCCGCCCGGCGAAACCCGGAAAGCCGCGTCCACAGCCCGAGGAACGGCGGCTTCGGCTCCTGCGCCTGCAACCCGGCCAGGCGCCGTACCGCCTCGACCGCGCCGCACGCCTCGCGGGCCAGCAGCATCTGGCGGGCCAGGGTGGCGCGCCCGAGCTGGCGCCTGGTCAAGGTCGGTGGCGGCATGCCGGTCATCCTCGCGGATCGACGTGGATCTTTGGACCGGGCCCCGCCTCCGGTGGCCGCCAGCCAGCCAGCGCGCGGGCGACGTCGGCGAGGCGCACGGTCGCGGCGACCAGCGGGCGCGGGTCCACCCGGCCGTCCGCGTACTGCCCGATCGCGGCGGGCATGGCCGGCGAGCCGCTGAGGATGCCCACCGCCGTCACGTCCTTGAGTACCAGGCTCCGGGTATCGAGGAGGCTCGGCTCACCTGACAGTCCAATGTAGACGATGTGGCCACCCGGCTCCACGAGTTCGGCGGCGGCCGCCGGTACCCGCGCCGCGTTGGTCGCGTCGAGTACCGCGTGGTACGGCAGGTCGGGCAGGTTCTCCCGGCGCCAGGCCCCGTACGCGCCCAGCTCGCGGGCGAGGGCCAGGGTCGGCTCGTGCTGCCCGACCACGTGCACCTCCACGCCGCGGGCGAGCGCGAACTGCGCGGCGAGCAGGCCGATCGTCCCCGAACCCCAGATGAGCAACCGCGATCCCGGGCCGACCGCCGCCGCCTGTACCGCCCGCAGCGCGTTGGCGCCCGGCTCGACCAGGGCGCCGGCGCTCGGGTCGACGCGCTGCGGCAACTCGTGCAGCGCGGACACCGGTACCAGCAGTCGTTCGGCGAGCGCGCCCGGCCAGCCGCCCCGGATCCCGATCTCGTACCGGCGCGCGCACAGGTGCTGCCGGCCGGTACCGCAGCGCGCGCACTCCCCGCAGCCGAGCATCGTGTCGCCGGTGACCCGCCGGCCGAGCCAGCGCGCCGGTACCCCCTCGCCCAGTTCCCGTACCGTCCCGCACCACTCGTGCCCGAGCCGCATCGGGTACCGCGCGTGGCCCTGGTGCAGATAGGCCATTTCGCCGGTGAAGAACTCCATGTCCGTACCGCAGACGCCGACCCGCTCGACGTCCACGACGACCTGACCGGCACCTGCCACCGGCGCGGCGACCTCGCGCACCTCCGCTTCGCCGGGGCCGGTGACCACGAAAGCCTTCATCCCGGTGTGATCGTAGTGTGTAGAGATGGCGATACAGCGAAGTCAGACGCGGCGCAGTCAGCAGTGGTACGGCGGAACCGGGCGGGACAAGTACATCCACCGCGCGTGGATGCGCCGCGGCCTGCCGGAGGGCGCCTTCGACGGCCGGCCGCACATCGCGATCGCCAACACCGCCTCCGAGCTGTCGCCCTGCAACGCGCACCTCGACGAGGTCGCCAAGCGGGTCAAGGATGGCGTCTGGGCGGCCGGCGGCATCCCGCTGAACCTACCGGCGATGTCGCTCGGCGAGACCCAGTTGCGCCCGACCGCGATGCTGTGGCGCAACCTCGCCGCGATGGCGACCGAGGAGATGCTGCGGGCCAACCCGATCGACGGCGTGGTGCTGCTCGGCGGGTGCGACAAGACGATCCCGTCGCTCCTGATGGCGGCCGCCTCGGTGGACCTGCCGGCGTTGGTGGTACCGGGCGGGCCGATGCTCACCGGGCACTTCCAGGGGGTACCGCTGGGCTGCGGTACCGACGTGTGGCGCCTGTCCGAGGAGGTACGCGCCGGCCAGTTGTCGGAGGATGCGTTCCTGCGCTCGGAGTCGGCGATGGTACGCAGTTGGGGTCACTGCAACACGATGGGTACCGCGTCCACGATGGCGTGCGTCGCCGAGGCGCTGGGCATGATGATCCCCGGTACCGCCGGCACGCCCGCGCCCGACAGCCGGCTGCTGGTACAGGCGCACGAGAGCGGCCGGCTCGCGGTCGAGATGGTCAACGACGCGCGGCGACCCTCCACAGTGGTCAGTGCCGCCTCGTTCCACAACGCGATCGTCGCGCTCGCCGCGGTCGGCGGCTCCACGAACGCCGTCGTCCACCTGCTGGCGATCGCCGGGCGGTTGGGCGTGCCGCTGTCGCTGGACGACTTCGACCGCATCGGGGCGGCGGTGCCGCTGCTCGTCGACCTGCAGCCGGCCGGGCGGCACCTGATGGACGACTTCCACCGGGCCGGCGGCCTGCTCGCCGTGCTGCGCGAGGTGCGGGACCTGCTCGATCCGCAGGCGCTGACGGTCACCGGGCGCCCGCTCGTCGAGTACCTCGGGCAGGCCGAGATCTGGGACCCCGAGGTGATCCGGCCGCGGTCGCAGCCGCTGCAGGAGTCCGCCGGCATCGCGGTGGTACGCGGCAACCTGGCGCCCGACGGCGCGGTCGTCAAGCCCGCCGCCGCCTCGCCGCACCTGCTGCGCCACCGGGGGCGGGCGGTCGTCTTCGACAGCGTCGAGGACCTGCACGCCCGCCTCGACGACCCAGACCTGGACGTCGACGCGCAATCCGTACTGGTGCTGCGCGGCTGCGGGCCGAAGGGGTACCCGGGCATGCCCGAGGTGGGCAACCTGCCGTTGCCGGCGAAGCTGCTGGCGGCGGGGGTACGGGACATGGTGCGGATCAGCGACGCCCGGATGAGCGGCACCGCGTACGGCACCGTGGTGCTGCACGTCGCTCCCGAGGCGGCCGCCGGTGGCCCGCTCGCGCTGGTACGTGACGGGGATCCGGTCGTCCTCGACGTGCCCGGGCGCCGCCTCGACCTCGACGTACCCGCCGAGGAACTGGCCCGCCGCAAGCCGAGCGAGGCGACCATGGCCGCGGCGGCGGCGCCGGTACGCGGCTGGGAACGGCTCTACGTCGAGCACGTCATGCAGGCCGACAAGGGCGCCGATCTGGACTTCCTGATCGGCGGCAGCGGCGACCAGGTGAGCCGCGAATCACACTGACGCCGCGCGCGCACGCGAGTACTGTATCGATCCAGAGGCGGTTCTGGATCGATCTAGAACGTGCGTGTCGTGAGGAGGCGCGTGGTGAAGCCGACGTTGCAGACGGTCGCGGAGGCGGTGGGCGTCTCGCGCAGTACCGTCTCCAACGCGTACAGCCGGCCCGACCAACTCTCGCCGGAACTGCGCGCGAGGATCCTCGACGCCGCGCGGCGGCTCCGGTACGCGGGACCCAATCCGAGTGCCCGGTCGCTGCGCAGCGGGCGGGCAGGCGCGATCGGGGTGCTCTTCACCGACGCGCTCGCGTACGCGTTCGCCGACCCGTACGCGGTCCAGTTCCTGCGCGGCCTGGCCGAGACCGCTGAGCGGTACGACACCGGCCTGCTGCTGGTACCGCTGTCCGGCGAGAAGGAGGCGGCGATCCACGCGGTACAGAGCGCCGCGGTCGACGGGTTCTGCGTGTACTGCGTACCCGATTGGCACTGGTCGCTGAGTGCGATCCAGGCGCGCGGCCTGCCCGTCGTCATCGCCCAGCAGCCCACCGACCCGGCCGCCAGCTACGTCGGCATCGACGAGTGGCGCGCGGCGCGCGGCGCCGCGGCCCACGTGGCCGCGCTCGGCCACCGCCGGGTCGCGCTGCTCGCCGACCACCTGGTCCCCGGCGCGCCCAGCGGGCCGCTCGCCCTGGACTCCCCGGACAGCGCGCACTACCGGGTCAGCCGAGAGCGGTTGCGCGGGTTCGCCAGTGCGTTCGCCGACAACGGCGTCGGCTGGCCGGACATCACGGTGCTCAACGCCGCCGCCAACGGGCGCGCGGAGGGCGCGCTCGCCGTCGGGTACACATTGGACAGTCCACGGCCGCCCACGGCGATCCTCGCCGCGAGCGACGTGCTCGCCCTCGGCGTGCTCGACGCGCTTGCCAAGCGCGGCCTGCGCCCGGGCGTCGACGCCTCGGTGACCGGCTTCGACGACATCCCGGAGGCCGCAGCCGCCGGGCTGACCACCGTCGCCCAACCCGCCGTGGACAAGGGCCGGGTCGCCGGGGAACTGCTGCTCGACCCGCCCGAGGAGGCGGCCCGGCGGCAGGTGCTGTTACCAACCGAACTGATCGTCCGGACCTCGACCGGTCCCGCCGGTCGTCAGGAGAGGAGCAACTGATGGATTCCATGATGGGTTTCCACGCCGCGATGAGCGCGGTGCGGCACAGCGCACTGTCCGCGCTGCCCGACGCGCCGGTGGTCCCGCCGCGCGAGCCGCGCCGCCGGGCCGGCGATGGGGTGCGGCTGGGCGGTGGCGTGCGGCGCGGGGTCGCGCAGCGGCTGCGCCGCATCGCGGACGCGGTGGAGCCGCGCCCCGCCCCCGCTGTCGACTGCTGCTGAGCGCGTGGCACTGTGGGATTGCCGTTGAAGGTCGAAGGGGGTATCCGGTGAAGGTCGCACGGCTGCACGCAACTGGTGACATCCGCGTCGGCGAGGAGCCGGCACCCCGCCCGGAGGCGGGTACCTCCCTGGTCCGGGTGACCGCCGTTGGGCTGTGCGGCTCGGACCTGCACTGGTTCGCCGAGGGTGCGATCGGCGACGCCACGCTCGCCCAGCCGCTCGTGCTCGGCCACGAGTTCGCCGGCGTCGTGGAGTCCGGGCCGCTTCAGGGTCGCCGGGTCGCGGTCGACCCGGCGATCCCGTGCCTGTCCTGCCCGCAGTGCCGCGAGGGCAACCCGAACCTGTGTGTACACATTCGCTTCGCCGGGCATGGCCGGCAGGACGGCGGCCTGCGCGAGTACGTCACGTGGCCGGACCGGCTGCTGCACCCGCTGCCCGACCGGATCAGCGACGCCGGTGGCGCGTTGCTCGAGCCGCTGGGCGTCGCGGTGCACACCTTCGATCTCGGGCACGTGCCGCTCGCCGCGTCCGTGGTGATCGTCGGCTGCGGCCCGATCGGGCTGCTGCTCCTGCAGGTCGTACGCGCCGCCGGTGCCCGGCTGGTGATCGCCGTGGATCCGCTGGAGCACCGGCGGGAGGCCGCGAAGGCGTACGGGGCGGACGCGGTACTCACCCCGGACGAGGCGCACGCCGCCGACCCGGGTGACCTCGGCGCCCCAGGCGGGGTGGAGGTGGCCTTCGAGGCGGCCGGTACCGACGACGCCGTACTCACCGCGATGGAGTTCGCCCGTCCCGGCGCGCGGGTCGTCCTCGCCGGCATCCCCGACGAGGACCGCACCGCGTTCCCCGCGTCGCTGGCCCGGCGCAAGGGCCTCACGCTGGTGCTGGTGCGGCGGATGAAAGAGGTGTACCCGCGCGCCATCGCGCTTGTGGAGCGGGGGCTCGTCGACGTGGAGTCGGTGGTGACCCGGCGGTTCCCGCTCGACCGGGTGGCGCAGGCGTTCCCGGCGGCGATCGCGCGCGAGGGCTTGAAGGTACTCGTCGAAGCCTGACTCATCAGGTCCGTCGCGATGGCTTGCGACGGCGTGGGTCACGCGGCGATAACATCTGCTGCGCGGGCATCTCGCGATCGTTTCAGAGATGTTGACAGCGACCGTGTTAACGCTCACACTTCTGGCACACCGTTAGGTTTCACCGGTCTGACAGGAGATGGGAGGAGGTCGCCGATGCCGGAACAGGGACGTGGGCAGCGGCAGCGACCTCCCGCGATGACCGACGTGGCGCGGCTGGCCGGGGTCTCCCACCAGACCGTGTCGCGGGTGCTCAACGACCACCCCAGCGTCCGGCCGGATACCCGCGCCCGGGTGCGTTCGGCGATCGACCGGCTCGGGTACCGCCCCAACTCGGCGGCCCGCATCCTGGTCACCGGCAGGTCGCAGATTCTCGGGGTGATCAGCTTCGACACCACTCTGTACGGGCCGGCATCCACGATCTACGGCATCGAGCAGGCGGCCCGCGACGCGGGCTACTTCGTGAGCATCGCGAGCCTGCCCGCGCTCGACGTGGAGTCCGTACGGGACGCGGTGGACCGGCTCATCGCGCAGTCGGTCGCCGGGATCATGGTGGTCGCACCGTTGGTCTCGGCCGCCGAGGCGGTGACCGTACTCCCCGCGCACCTGCCCGTCGTGCTCGTCCAGGGCGGGCCCGACTCGGGGGGCGGGCCCGAGGTCATCGTCGACCACGAGTCCGGTGCGCGCCAAGCGGTCGAGCACCTGCTCAAGCTGGGACACAAGACCGTCTGGCACGTCAGCGGGCCAGAGGGATGGATCGAGTCGAGACTGCGCCTGGCGGGCTGGCAGGCGGCGCTGGACGCGGTGGGCGCGAAGCTGCCCGCAGTGCTGCCGGGCGACTGGAGTGCCCGCTCCGGCTACCTGGCCGGCCGCCGGTTGGCGAAGCTGCGCAGTGTCACCGCGGTCTTCGTCGCCAACGACCAGATGTCGCTGGGCGTACTGCGCGCCCTGCACGAGTCGGGGCGGCGGGTACCGGAAGATGTGAGCGTCGTTGGGTTCGACGACATACCGGAGGCCGCATACCTCACGCCGCCGCTGACCACCATCCGCCAGGACTTCGCGGAGGTCGGGCGGCGCAGCCTGAACCTGATGCTCGCGCAGTTGGCGAGCGGCGACCGGATGGATTCCAAGGTGGTTGTTCCGGCGCAGATCGTCGTGCGCCAGAGCACCGCGCAAGCCGGCTGACGGGCCGTTGGTCCGGCCGCCTGCTGAGTACTGTATGAGCAAGGTTGTTAACGATAACATATACGGATGCCACTTGACCTATCAGAACAAGTCATTGCCAGAACGACTCTTGCCAGAACGACTCACATGAGAGGCGAGCTGAGGTGAACGCTCACCCGGCACGGCACGTGATCGGCGTCGACTTCGGGACGCTCTCCGGTCGCGCGCTCGTGGTACGCGTCGAGGACGGCGCCGAGCTCGGTACCGCCGTCCACGACTACGCGCACGGCGTGATGGACGACGTGCTCGCGGCGACCGGCGAACGGTTGCCGCCCGACTGGGCCCTGCAGGATCCGCAGGACTACCGCGACGTCCTGCGGCACGCCGTACCGGAGGCGGTCGCCGAGGCCGGGATCGACCCCGCGTCGGTCATCGGCATCGCCGTCGACTTCACCGCGTGCACGGTCCTCCCGACGCTCGCCGACGGTACGCCCCTGTGTGAACTGCCCGAGTTCCGCGACCGTCCACACGCATACGTCAAGCTCTGGAAGCACCATGCCGCGCAGTCCCACGCGGACCGCATCAACGAGCTGGCCGCGCGCCGTGGCGAGTTCTGGCTCGGCCGGTACGGCGGGAAGATCTCCTCGGAGTGGCAGTTCGCCAAGGGGCTGCAGCTGCTGGAGGAGGATCCGGAGATCTACCGGGCCGCGGAGCGCTGGATCGAGGCGGCCGACTGGATCACCTGGCAACTGTCCGGAGTGGAGACCCGCGGCGAGTGCGTCGCCGGGTACAAGGGCATCTTCCAGGACGGCCGGTACCCGTCCGCGGATTTCCTGGACTCGCTCCACCCCGACTTCGCCGGGTTCCCCGAGAAGCTGGCGAAGTCCTTGTCCCCCTTGGGTTCCGCGGCCGGTGGCCTCACCGAACAGGCGGCGCAGTGGACCGGCCTGCCGGCGGGCGTACCGGTGGCGGTCGGCAACGTGGACGCCCACGTGACCGCGCCCGCGGCACAGGCGGTCGACGCGGGACAGATGCTGATGGTGATGGGCACCTCGACCTGCCACGTGATGAACGGGGAGCGGCTGGCCGAGGTACCCGGGATGTGTGGCGTGGTACGCGGCGGCATCCTCGCGGGGGAGTGGGGGTACGAGGCGGGGCAGAGCGGCGTGGGCGACATCTTCGCCTGGTTCGTGCGTACCAGCCTGCCGGGCGAGTACCACGAGCAGGCCGCCGCGCGGGGCCTGGGCATCCACGAGTACCTCGCGGAGCTCGCCGCCGCGGCGCCGGTCGGCGGGCACGGGCTCGTCGCGCTGGACTGGCACAACGGCAACCGCTCCGTGCTCGTGGACCACGACCTCTCCGGTGTCCTGATTGGACAGACGATCGCCACCCGCCCCGAGGAGACGTACCGGGCGCTGCTGGAGGCGACCGCGTTCGGTACCCGTACCATCATCGACGCCTTCGTCGGCGCCGGCCTGCCAGTCACCGAGCTGGTGGTCGCCGGTGGCCTGATCCGCAACGCGTTCCTCATGCAGATGTACTCGGACGTGACCCGGCGCCCGCTGTCGGTCATCGACTCCGAGCAGGGCCCCGCGCTCGGTTCGGCCATCCACGCGGCGGTGGCCGCCGGCGCCTACCCCGACGTACGGGCGGCCAGCGCCGCGATGGGCAAGGTACGGCGTGGCGTGTACCAGCCGGATCCCTTACGTGCCAACGCCTACGACCGCCTCTACGAGCAGTACCGGGAACTGCACGACCACTTCGGCCGGGGCGGCAGCGACGTCCTGCACCGGCTGCGGCGTATTCGAATCGAGGCGTTGTCGTGAGTGCTGTTGCCGAGGTACGCGGCGCGGTGTGCGCGCTGCACGAGGAGCTGCGCCGGTGCGGGCTCGTGGCGTGGACATCGGGCAACATCTCCGCGCGGGTACCGGACCAACCCCTGATGGTCATCAAGCCGAGCGGCCTGTCCTACGACGACCTGACGCCCGAGTCGATGGTCGTCTGCGACCTGGACGGGTCCGTTGTGGACGGTGCGTTCAGCCCGTCCAGCGACACCGCCTCGCACGCCTACGTGTACCGGCACCGCCCGGACGTGGGCGGCGTGGTACACACGCACAGCCCGTACGCGACCGCCTGGGCGGCGCGCGGCGAGGAGATCCCGTGCGTGCTCACGGCGATGGCCGACGAGTTCGGCGGTCCGATCCCGCTCGGGCCGTTCGCCCGCATCGGCGGCGACGAGATCGGTCAGGCCATTGTGGACACTCTGGCCGACTCGCGCTCGCCCGCGGTGCTGCTGCGCAGCCACGGCGTCTTCACCATCGGCCGCACCGCCCGCGACGCGGTCAAGGCGGCGGTCATGTGTGAGGACGTGGCGCGCACGGTGCACCTGGCCCGGACGCTCGGCGACGTGAAGCCGTTGGACCAGGCCGATATCGACGCGCTCTACGAGCGCTACCAGAACGTGTACGGGCAACGCCCGACCTCGCCCGGCGATCGGCCGGGGTGAGTCGACGCGTGCCAGTCCGCGAGAAGTCCCAACCACCATCTCCGGTCGCACAACATGCCGGCGTCGCCGACGCGACACCGGCTCAAACACCACCACAGCACCCCATCAGAGGAGAGGGCGATGGTAAGTAGAAGAGGCTTCCTGACGGCTGCCGCGGCCGTTGCGGCCAGCGGCGGGCTCGCCGCCTGTGCCAAGAAGTCCAACAGCGGCAGCAGCGCGGGCAGTGGCGCCAGCGCCGGTTCGAAGAAGATCGTGCTTGGTTTCTCCCAGGTCGGCGCGGAGAGCGGCTGGCGCACCGCGAACACCAAGTCCATCAAGGACTCGGCGGCCGCGGCCGGTATCGACCTGAAGTTCTCCGACGCGCAGCAGAAGCAGGAGAACCAGATCTCCGCGATCCGCTCGTTCATCCAGCAGAAGGTCGACGTCATCTCCTTCTCGCCGGTTGTCGTCAGCGGCTGGGACACCGTCCTCAAGGAGGCGAAGGCCGCGAAGATCCCGGTCGTGCTGACCGACCGCGCGGTCGACACCACCGACCCGTCCCTCTACGTCACGCTGGTCGGCTCCGACTTCCACGCCGAGGGCGTCCGGGCCGGGCACATGATGGAGAAGGTGCTGCAGGGCCACACCGGACCGATCAACCTCGCGCAGCTCGAGGGCACCACCGGCTCGGCACCGGCGATCGAGCGGACCAAGGGCTTCAAGGAGGTCATGGACACCCACCCGGACTGGAAGCTCGTGGTGACCCAGTCCGGCGACTTCACCCGGGCCGGCGGCAAGCAGGTGATGCAGGCGTTCCTGCAGGCTCACCCGCAGATCAACGCGCTGTTCGCGCAGAACGACGACATGGGCATCGGCGCGATCCAGTCGATCGAGGCGGCCGGCAAGAAGCCGGGTACCGACATCAAGATCGTCACGGTGGACGCGATCCACGACGGGTTCGTGGCCATGTCCCAGGGTAAGATCAACGGCCTCGTCGAGTGCAACCCCTTGCTCGGCCCGCAGTTGATGGACACCATCAAGAAGGTCCTCGCCGGCCAGACCCTGGACAAGTGGATCGTCACGAAGGAGCAGGACTTCACCCAGGACCAGGCGGCGGCTGTCCTGCCGACCCGGCAATACTAGTTGCGGGCGCTGGCGCGCCCGCGGGATCAGGCGGTCGAGGTAACCCACCCAGGGTTGTCGCGACCGGTGCGGCCCGCGGGCGCGCCGGTCCGGGCAAGTTGTCACGAACGAGGAAGGCCACATGGCACAGCAGCGGCCCGTGCTGGAGATGGCGGGCATCAGCAAGGAGTTTCCGGGCGTACGGGCTCTGTCCGATGTGGACTTCCGGCTGTTCCCGGGCGAGATACACGCGTTGCTCGGCGAGAACGGCGCCGGGAAGTCGACGCTCATCAAGGTACTGACCGGGGTGTACGACCACGACGCCGGCACCATCGCGCTGGACGGTCAGCCGGTGCGCATCACCAGCCCGCTGCAGGCGCAGAAGGCCGGCATCACCACCGTGTACCAGGAGGTGAACCTCTGCCCGAACCTCTCGGTCGCGGAGAACATCCTGCTCGGCCGGGAGCCGGTGCGCCGCACGAAGATCCAGTGGCGGGAGATGCGCGAGCAGGCTGCCGAGCTCGTCGCCC